>NZ_JAKGCV010000760.1 GCF_021556455.1 Streptomyces fuscigenes
CGGCGACGGCGGGGCGGCGGCGGCCCCCGACCCCGCCGTCGCCGGGCCCCGCCCGCCGCGCGCGCCGCGCCTGCACCGGGCCTGGTTCGTAGCGGCGGTGACCTTCGTGACGATCGTCGGCGCGGCCGCCTTCATGTCCCTGCCCGGCCTGCTGATCGACCCGCTGCACGGGGAGTTCGGCTGGTCCCGGGGCACCATCGGCGCCGCCGTGTCCGTCAACCTCGCCCTGTACGGCCTGACGGCGCCGTTCGCGGCGTCGCTGATGGACCGCTTCGGCATCCGCAAGGTGGTCGCGGCGGCGCTCGCCGTCATCTCGGCCGGCTCGCTGCTGACCGTGGGGATGCACGCGGTGTGGCAAATCGTCCTGTACTGGGGCGTACTGGTCGGCCTCGGCAGCGGGTCCATGGCGCTGGCCTTCGCGGCGACGGTCACGAGCAGGTGGTTCGTCGCGCGGCGCGGCCTGGTGACCGGCATCCTGACGGCGGCGAGCGCCTCCGGCCAGCTGGTGTTCCTGCCGGTGCTGTCGTGGCTGGTCACACACCACGGGTGGCGGCCCGCCGCGATCACGGTGGGGCTGTCGGCGGCGGTGGTCGTCCCGCTCGTCCTGCTGCTGATGCGCGACCACCCGGCGGACGTCGGCCAGGCGCCCTACGGCGCCCCCGCGTTCGAGGAGAAGCCGCCGCCGGTGACGGGCGCGGCGCGCCGGGCCCTGGGCGCGCTGGCCTCGGCGGCCCGCACGGGCCCGTTCTGGCTCCTCGCGGGGTCCTTCGCGGTCTGCGGCGCCTCCACGAACGGCCTGGTGAAGACCCACTTCGTGCCCGCCGCGCACGATCACGGGCTGCCGGTGACGACCGCGGCCTCGCTGCTCGCGGTGATCGGCGTGTTCGACGTCGTCGGCACGATCGCGTCCGGCTGGTTCACCGACCGCCTCGACGCGCGGCGCCTGCTGGCCGTCTACTACGCGCTGCGCGGGGTCTCGCTGATGTTCCTGCCGATGCTGCTCGGGCCGTCCCTCCACCCGACGATGCTGTTCTTCATCGTCTTCTACGGCCTGGACTGGGTGGCGACGGTGCCGCCCACGCTCGCCCTGTGCCGCGAGCACTTCGGCGAGAACAGCTCGATCGTCTTCGGCTGGGTCCTCGCCGCGCACCAGGTCGGCGCCGCGGTGGTGGCCTGGGCGGGCGGCGTGGCGCGCGACGTCTTCGGCTCGTACGACGTCGTCTGGTACGGCGCGGGCGCGATGTGCGCGATCGCCGCGCTGATGGCCCTGGTGGTGCGCCGCGCGGCCCCGGCCGACCCGCTGCCCGCGCCCTTCGCCGCCTGAGCGCGGCGGCCGGGCAG
>NZ_JAKGCV010000761.1 GCF_021556455.1 Streptomyces fuscigenes
GGCGCGGCGCAGGGTGCGGCTGTGCGCCACCACGACCTGCGCGTCCTCCCAGGCCATCCCGGCGCGCGCGAAGGCCGCCGCGACCGCGGACACCGCGGGACCAGCACCACCAGGGCGATGCCGGCGCCGATCAGTGCCCAGGTCCCGCCGTGCGTGCCGCCCGCGGACGGCGGGGCGGGGGGCTGCAGGGCCGCCTGGTCGCACGCGCCGAGGCGCTGGTCCTGCGGGGCGCAACTGCTCGACGCCGAGGGGGCCGTGGAGGGCGCCAGGGACTGGGGCGCGTCCGGCTGGGTGGAGGTGCCCGAGTCCGGGTCCGTCGGGGAGGCGGGAAGCGTGTAGGCGGGAAGGCTGCCCCGGCTCGGCGTGGGCTCGAAGCGCGTCCAGCCGACCCCCTGGAAGTACAGCTCCGGCCAGGCGTGCGCGTCGCGCAGCGCCACGTCCACGGTGCCGTCGCCCTCCGGGGTGCCCGGGGCGAAGCCGACCGCGACCCGGGCCGGGATGCCCAGGGTGCGGGCCATGGCCGCCATGGTGAAGGAGAAGTGGATGCAGAAGCCGCGCTTGTCCTTCAGGAAGCGGGTGATCGCGTCGGGGCCGGTCCCCGAGTTCACGTGGGTGTCGTAGGTGAAGCCGCCGTCGGAGGCGAACCAGTCCTGGAGGGCGACGGCCCTCTCGTAGTCGTTCGCGGAGCCGGCCGTGACCTGCTGGGCGGTCCTCTTCACGACGGCGGGCAGGTTCGAGGGGACCTCGGTGTACTCCCGTTCGAGCGCGGCCGGCGGCGCGCCCGCCGAGGCAAGCTGCTGCCGGGTCGGGTTCACCTCAAGGCTGTCGACGCTGTAGCGCGCGTCGCGCGTGGACTGGCCGCGGTCGCCGACGAGCGTGCGGCCCTCCGGCTCGTAGCGCCAGCGGCCCTTCACGGACACGCTCGTCGCGGGGTAGGGCATGGGCAGGTAGTTCTGCCGGTACCAGGGCGCGGCCGTGATGCTCGTGCTGATCTTCGTGGTGCGCACGGCGGGCGCCAGGCCCTGCGGGGTGGGCAGGGAGCCGGGTACGTCGACCACCTTGCGCTGGGAGAAGCGCCAGGTCGTGCCGTCGAACTCGTCGAGGGACATGATCCGCAGGTACATGCCCTGCCCGTCGGGGGCGTTGGTGCGGTAGCGCAGCGCCTCGCGGTCGTCGTTCTGGTTCAGGTCGTCCTGGAGGGACACCGAGCGCGGAGGATGCGGAGATGATGCCGACGGCCTTGGCGCGGTCGGCCGGTTCGTGGAAGAGGGACGGCAGGATCGCCATCGCGAGCGGCATGACGAGGGCGGCCCCCACGCCCATGA
>NZ_JAKGCV010000762.1 GCF_021556455.1 Streptomyces fuscigenes
CCCCGGCGGCGCGACGCCGGCCCGGGGCCTGCGCGCCGTGACGGCTTCCCACCGGCCGCCGGACCGCGGCCACCGCGCGGCCGCCGCGTGACGAGCGGCGCGTCACGACCACCGACGAGCACGGCGAAAGACCGGGGACCCGGTGACATCGAGAATCCGGGGACATCGAGAATGGGGACACCGGAGATGCAGCAGACACCGATCCGCGTGATGCTCGTGGACGACCAGGCGCTCCTGCGCACCGGCTTTCGCATGGTGCTCGCCGCCCAGCCGGACATGGAGGTCGTCGCGGAGGCGGGCGACGGCGCCGAGGCCCTGGAGGTCCTGCGGGCGACCTCCGTCGACGTCGTCCTCATGGACGTGCGCATGCCGCGCCTCGACGGCGTCGAGGCGACCCGGCGGATCTGCGCGGCGGGTGCGGACGCGCCGAAGGTGCTCATCCTGACCACGTTCGACCTGGACGAGTACGCGTTCTCCGGCCTCAAGGCCGGCGCGAGCGGGTTCATGCTCAAGGACGTGCCGCCCGGCGACCTGCTCAACGCGATCCGCGCCGTGCACAGCGGCGACGCGGTCGTGGCCCCGTCCACCACGCGCCGCCTGCTCGACCGGTTCTCGCCGATGCTGCCGAGCGGCACCGCGGAGCCCGAGCACAAGGAGGTCGGGCGGCTGACCGAACGCGAGCGGGAGGTGCTGCTGCTGGTCGCGCAGGGCCTGTCGAACGGGGAGATCGCGGGCCGGCTCTTCGTCTCCGAGGCGACCGTCAAGACGCACGTCGGCCGCATCCTCACGAAGCTCGGCCTGCGCGACCGGGTGCAGGTCGTCGTCCTGGCGTACGAGACGGGCCTGGTGCGCGCGGGCGGGGGCGCGGCCGGCTGACGCGGCCTGCCGGCGCGGCGGACGGGCGCCGGCAGGAGCGGGACGGCCCGGTCCGGCCGGGCCGTCCGCCGCGCCCGCCGGGAGCGCCTAGCCGAGCGCGGCACCCCGCGCCGGGACGTACTTGTATCCGGCGCGGCGGACCGTGTGGATGGACGTGCGGTGCGCCGGGCCGAGCTTCCTGCGCAGCCGGGCGATGTGCACGTCGACGGTCCGGCCGTCGCCCGCGTAGTGGTAGCCCCAGATGAGTTCGAGCAGCCGCGCGCGCGAATGCACCAGGTGCGGGTGGGCGACGAAGTGCGCGAGCACCTCGAACTCCAGGTAGGTGAGGTCGAGCGGCTGCCCGTCGGCCCGGGCCGTGCGCCGTTCGAGGTCGACCTCGATCCCGTCGCCGCGTCCCCCGGCGGCGGGGGCGGAACCGTCCGGTCGCCCCTGCCGCTCCCGCGGCGAGG
>NZ_JAKGCV010000763.1 GCF_021556455.1 Streptomyces fuscigenes
CGTCCCGGCCCGGGGTCCGCCCGGCGATGCCCGCGCCCCGCAGGCGTAACGTGCTCGACGTGTCCGGCCCGGTGCCGGACCGCGGCCCGCCACCGCGCCCACCGGCCGCGGCGGGCAGCCGCCCCACCGACCGCGTCCGGCGGTCACACCCGCACCGACCGCGACCAGCAGCGAGGAAACACCGCACATGCGCGCCACCGTCATCAACGCCCCCTACGACATACAGGTGGAGGAGGTGCCCGACGCGGCCGTCCGCAAGCCCACCGACGTGGTCCTGCGCGTCCTGCGCGCCTGCATCTGCGGCAGCGACCTGTGGCCCTACCGCGGCGAGGTGGCCACGGCGCCGAGGCCGGGGCAGCGCATCGGCCACGAGTTCCTCGGCGTGGTCGAGGAGGCGGGCTCCGAGGTGACCGGCTTCAGGCCGGGTGACCTGGCCGTCGCGCCCTTCATGTACTCGGACGGGCTCTGCGACTTCTGCCGCGAGGGCGTGCAGACGTCCTGCGTCCACGGAGGCGGCTGGGGCGGCTTCGACCACGACGGCGGGCAGGGCGAGGCCGTGCGCGTCCCGTACGCGGACGGCACGCTCGTCAAACTGCCCAAGGACGCCGCGTCCGACGACCGCGTGCTCGCGGCCCTGCTCACGCTGTCCGACGTGATGGGCACCGGCCACCACGCCGCGGTCGGCGCCGAGGTGCGGGCCGGCGGGACGGTCGCCGTCGTCGGCGACGGCGCCGTGGGGCTGTGCGGTGTCCTCGCCGCCAAGCGCCTGGGCGCCGAGCAGATCGTGATCCTGGGCCGCCACACCGAACGGACCGACATCGCCCGTTCCTTCGGGGCGACCCACGTCGTCGCCCAGCGCGGGGACGAGGCCGTCGAGGCCGTGCGCGAGCTGACGAAGGGCCACGGCGCGCACTCCGTCATCGAGGCCGTCGGCACCGAGCAGTCCATGACCACCGCCGTGCGCATCACCCGCCCCGGCGGCTCCATCGGCTACGTCGGCGCCCCGCACGGCAGCGGCGACGGCATCGACCTGCGCCACCTCTTCGACCGCAACATAGCCCTGCGCGGCGGCCTGGCCCCGGTGCGCCAGTACCTGCCCGAACTGCTGGCGGACGTCCTGAGCGGGGCGATCGACCCGTCGCCCGTCTTCGACGCGACCCTGGGGCTGGACCGGGTCGCCGACGGCTACCGGGCCATGAACGACCGCACCGCGCTCAAGGTCCTCCTGGCGCTCTGACCGGCCGCGGCCCCCGCCCGGTGCGGGCAGGGGGCCGCGGGGGCCGGCCGGCGGCGGGCGCCGGCC
>NZ_JAKGCV010000764.1 GCF_021556455.1 Streptomyces fuscigenes
CCCGGCGCGCGCCGCACCGGGGCGGCGTCGGGACCGGCGCGCCGGCACCCGCCGGGCGCGGCCGGGCGTCACAGGCCGGCCGGCTGCTGCTCCCTGCCGTCGTCGTGCTGCTCGGCGATGTCGTCCTCGAAGGGCAGGGTGCCGGTGCCTATCACGCCGAGCAGTCCGAGGGCCTGCGCCGCCGAACTCCCCGGGTCGGCCGACTGGACGATGATGCGCAGGTCGCACCCGGGCACGCTGAGGATGTCGCAGTCGAGGTCCACGGCGCCGAGGTCCGGGTGGTGCACCGTGACGGCCTCGCCCTCGTGCGAGCCGACGAAGCGGGACGTCCACAGCTCGGTGAAGCGGTTGTTCGTGCGGCGCAGCCGCGCCACGAGGTTGCGCAGCTCGACGTCGGTCGGGTAGCGGACCGCCGCCGCCCGCAGGTCTCCCACGAGCGCCGTCTCGAACCGCGCGGTCTGTTCCGGCGAACGGGTGACACGGCTCGGGGACGCGGTGAAGTGGCGCCACGCGACGTTGCGGCAGAGCGCCCCGGCCGAAGGGGCCGGATCGCCGAGCAGCGCGGCCCACAGCGGGTTCCACGCGATCAGGGACCAGGCGGCGTCGTGGACGCCCACGGCGGCCCCGGCCATCCCGTCCAGCATCCGCCGCACGCTGGCCGGCACCCGGCGCGGGACCTGGTCGGTCGCCGGCGGGGCGTGCCCGGCCAGCAGGAACAGGTGGCGCCGCTCCACGTCGTCCAGGTGCAGGGCCTGCGCGAGCGAGGCCAGTACCTGGGACGAGGGCATGATGGCCCGTCCCTGCTCCAGTCGGGTGATGTGGTCGACGGACAGTCCGGTCAGTCGCGCGAGCTCCGCACGCCCCATGCCCGGTCCCCCGGCGCCCGCCTGCGGCGCTCCGGCCCCGGCGGGTGCGATCCGGTCACGCCAGCGATGCAGCGCCGCGCCCAGCTCTCCATGTCGGGTCATGGCCTCAGTATCGGCGTCAGGGCCCGGACGTGCGCGGCGTCCCGCCGCCGCTCACCCGGTGCGACCGTCTCACGCAGCGTGAATGCGGTCGCTCTCCGTGTTCGCGTGCGGTCCGGGGCGGGGCGCCAAGTGACCCGGGAGGGCCGCCGATTCGGGGGCCCGGGGCGGAGCCGCGGGACGCCGGCCGGGGGAGTGGCCGGCGGGGGCGGGCCGCGCCGGGCCGGCCGGCGGGCGGCGGGCCCGCGCCGCGCCGTGCGCGGGCAACGCCCCGCCGTACCGGGCCGGTTCGCGCCTCCGCGGCGCTGCTGCCGGGCGCCCCGCG
>NZ_JAKGCV010000765.1 GCF_021556455.1 Streptomyces fuscigenes
CGGCTGTGGGCGCGCGAGGGCCCGGGGCCGCGCCCGGCCCCCAGGCCCGTCCGGTCGGGCGGTCCCCCGGCCCGTCCGGTCAGGCGCCCCGCGGGCCGCCCGGCCAGGTGCCGTGCAGCAGGAAGTGGTCGAGCGCCGCCGTGTACGGGCGGATGTCGAGTCCCTGCGCCGCGAGCCAGTCGTCGGAGTAGTACTTGTCGAGGTAGCGGTCCCCTCCGTCGCAGATCAGCGTGACGACGCTGCCCCGCTCCCCGCGCTCGATCATCTCGGCGACGATGCGCAGGGCGCTCCACAGACCCGTGCCGGTCGACCCGCCGGCGCGGCGGCCGACGAGCCCCTCGAGGGCCCGCACGGCGGCGACGCTCGCCGCGTCGGGCACCTTCATCATGCGGTCGACGGCGCCGGTGATGAAGCTCGGCTCCATCCGGGGCCTGCCGATGCCCTCGATGCGGGAGCCGCGGTCGCTGCACGCGGCGGGGTCTTCGTGTGTCCAGCCGTCGAAGAAGCAGGAGTTCTCCGGGTCGGGCACGCACACGCGGGTGTCGTACTGCATGTAGTGCGCGTAGCGGGCGATCGTCGCCGAGGTGCCGCCGGTGCCCGCCGTCGCGACGATCCACGCGGGCTCCGGGTAGCGTTCGAGCCGCAGTTGCTCGTAGATCGACTCGGCGATGTTGTTGTTGCCGCGCCAGTCCGTGGCGCGCTCCGCGTAGGTGAACTGGTCCATGTAGTGCCCGCCGGTCGTCTCGGCGAGCCGTGCCGCCTCGTCGTACATGGTGCGCGGGTCGTCGACGAAGTGGCAGGTGCCGCCCTGCAGTTCGATCAGCCGGCACTTCTCCGCGCTGGTGGTGCGCGGCATGACGGCGACGAACGGCACGCCGATGAGCTTCGCGAAGTACGCCTCGGAGACGGCGGTCGAGCCGCTGGACGCCTCGATGACCGGGCGGGCGGGGCGGATCCAGCCGTTGCACAGCCCGTAGAGGAACAGCGACCGCGCCAGGCGGTGCTTGAGGCTGCCGGTGGGGTGGGTCGACTCGTCCTTCAGGTACAGGTCGATTCCCCACTGTTCGGGCAGGGGGAACAGCAGCAGGTGGGTGTCGGCCGACCGGTTGGCGTCGGCCTTGACGCGGCGCACGGCCTCCTTGAGCCACTGGCGGTAGGCGGCGTCGCTGCGGTCCACGTCCCCGGTCGCCGCGATGCCGGGGGCGCCGGTGTGCGCGGTGGCGCCGGCCGGGCGGCCGGCGGCGGGCTCCTCTCCGCCTCCGAGGGGGCGGGGCGCGGGGGC
>NZ_JAKGCV010000766.1 GCF_021556455.1 Streptomyces fuscigenes
TGCCGCCCGGTCCCGCGCAGCCGTCGAGCCAGGTCTCGTCGGGCCCCTCGATCGGCGCGGCCGCGAGGGCCAGGGCGACCAGCTGGCTGCCCTCGTCCTGCACACCGGCGCTCGCGTCCTTCACCGAGGGGAGGGCGCCCGGTTCGCCGCCCTCGGCCAGCCGTACCGCGTACGGCGACCAGCGCCCGGGCAGGCCGCCGCCCGCGCCGCCCGCGCCCGCCTCGTCGAGCAGCCGACCGGTCGTCGAGCGGCCGGGGCGGGCGACCAGGGTGACCTCGGGCCGTTCGTTGTCCGCGGCGAGCAGGTCCTCGATGCCGGCCCGGCCGCCGCCGAGCGCGTCCCACAGCGCCGAGACGATCCAGCGGGGGTGCGCGTGGACCACCGCGAGGTGCTCCTCGGCGTCCTCGTCGTAGGGCGGGGCGACCCGCTCGAGCCAGGTGTCCAGGTCGTCCGCCGAGATCTTGCGCAGGACGGCGTTGACGAACTTGGCCCGGCCGTCGCCGAGGACCACGCGCGCCAGTTCCACCGTCGCGGAGACGGCCGCGTGCGTGGGGATGCGCATGCCGAGCAGCTGGTGGGTGCCCAGGGAGAGCACGTCGAGGACGGGCGGGTCGACCTCGCGCAGGGGCCGGTCCACGCAGGCCGAGATGATCGCGTCGTACGTGCCCTGCCTGCGCAGGGTGCCGTACACCAGCTCCGTGGCCAGGGCGGCGTCGCGCGCGTCGAAGTCGGGCTGCTCGCGCGCCTTGCCGAGCAGGGGCGGCAGGACGAGGTTCGCGTACGCGTCACGCTCGTCGACGGCCCGCAGGGCCTCGAACGCGAGGATGCGCGAGGGGTCCTTCTTCGGCCGCCGGTAGGGCTTGCCCGGCCGGCGGCCGGGGCCCTGCCTGTTGTGCTGCTGACGCGCCTGGGGGGCCTGGTCGTTCAAAGGTGCTCCGGGGATCAACGATGAAAACTGGTGAGAACTGGTGAGAACTGTGAGAAGGGGCCGAGCGATGAGAGCGGTGCGAACGGTGGATCGACGGAACGGACGGGACTCACGGAATCGACGGGATCAACGGACTGGGTGAATCCGGCGAACCGGTGTGCGACGACGTACTGACGGGGTACCGCTGGGTGCCGGCGGCTGCCGGCGGGTTGCCACGCTGCCGGGTGCGGTCGGCGGGTGGGCGCGGAACGGGGCCGGGCGGCTCCGGGCCGGTGGCCGGTGCGCACGGTCCCCGGCGCGCCGAGCGGCGGTGCGGCGCGGCCGTCCGCGGTGGGTCCAGCGTACGCCGGGGCG
>NZ_JAKGCV010000767.1 GCF_021556455.1 Streptomyces fuscigenes
ACCCGGTGCCCATGGTCGTCACCTGGCACACCCGGGGCGCGGACGGCGGCGCGCGGGCCGCGCTCACCCGGGTGCTGGAGCGCAGGGCGCTGCGCGCCGCCTCCGTCGTGTTCGCGACCTCCTCCGACCTGCTCGACACGGCCCGCTCCCGCGGCGCCCGCGACGTGCGCCTCGCACCCCTCGCCGCGCCGGTCCCGCGCAGGCCCGAGGCGCTCGGCACCGAGAGCAAGGCGCGGGCCGAACTCGGCGCGGTCGAGAGGCCCCTGGTGATGGCGGTCGGCTCCCTCGTGCCGGAGCGCGGCCACGACCTCCTGCTCGACGCCGTCGCGCTGTGGCGCGGCCAGGACCTCGACCCGATGCCCCTCGTCGTCGTCGCGGGCGAGGGCAGGCAGCGGCTCGCGCTCCAGCGCCGGGTCGAACGGGAGGACCTGCCGGTCCGGTTCATCGGCAGCCGCCGGGACGTCGCCGAACTGCTGACCGCCGCCGACGTGGCCGTCCTGCCCAGCCGCTGGGAGTCCCGCTCCCTGCTCGCGCAGGAGGCCCTGCGCATCGGGGTGCCGCTCGTGGCCACCGCCGTGGGCGGCGTACCGGAACTGGTGGGCCGCGCCGCGGAGCTCGTACCGTACGGAGACCCCCTCGCCCTCTCCACGGCGCTGGCGCGCCTCCTGCACGACCCGCTGCGGCGGGCCGAACTGGCAGCCGAGGGATGGGCGCAGGCCGCGACCTGGCCCACGCAGGACGAGACGGTCACGCAGGTCCTCAGCGTCTACGACGAGTTGGCGCGGCCGGGCGGCGCGTGAGGAGGGCCTCCGCGTCCGAGGCGGCCGCCCGCGGTCAGGGCGTGTGGCGGCGCGCCCGCAGCGCGAGACCGAGCGCGAGGACGGTGCCCGGCTCGTCCAGGTCGCGGCCCAGCAACTCGGCCATGCGCGCGAGCCTGTTGTAGAGGGTCTGCCGGTTCAGGTGCAGCTCGCGTGCGGTCTCGGCCTTGCGTCCCGCGTGCGCCAGGTACACCTCGAGCGTCGGCAGCAGGGCGGGCCGCGACGTCCGGTCGTGGGTGCGCAGCGGGCCGATGGCGCGCTCCACGAAGGCCGCCAGGTCGGGGTGTTCGCGCAGTCGCCACAGCAGCAGGTCGATGTCGAGGGCCCGGGCGTCGTACCACGGCCGGTCGCCGGGCCCACCGGCGGCGGCCGCCGTCTCGGCGGCATGGCGCAGCCCCGGCCCTGCCGCCGCCCAGTCGCCCGCCGTCCCCACGACGACCACCGGCGGCTCGCCGTCCGCGC
>NZ_JAKGCV010000768.1 GCF_021556455.1 Streptomyces fuscigenes
CCGGCGGGCCTGCGCGCGCCCCGCCCCCACCCGGCGGCCCGCCCGGGCGTCGCACGCGCGGGCCGGCAGTCCGTACGGCGGTAGACGGGCGCTGGAGGCCGGGCGCCTTCCGCCCGACGCCGCGACGACGGGCTCCTCCCGCTCAGGTCGTGACGGCGGGCCTCTCGGCCTCAGGTCGTCACGACCGGCTCCTCGACCTCAGGTCGTCACGACCGGCTCCTCGGCCCCAGGTCGTCACGACCGGCTCCTCGGCCCCAGGTCGTCACGACCGGCTCCTCGACCTCAGGTCGTCACGACCACCGTCTTCGCCGCCTTGTCGTGCCAGCCCTGCCGGTAGGGGCGGCTCGCCACGATCGACAGGGCGATGGCGATCCACCAGATGCAGTAGCAGCACACCAGCGCCGGGAGCCACAGCACCGTGGCGCGCAGCAGCGACGCCCCCGTCCCCGGCACGGCGCCGTCGGCGAGCATGCCGACGCGCAGCTTGAGCCAGCGCTTGCCGAGCGTGCGGCCGTAGGTGTGGGTCATCCAGGTGTCGTAGCCGATGTAGACGACGAGGGAGACCAGGGTCCAGAGCCACTGCTGGCCCGTGTTGATGGTGTCGCCGATCTGGTCGGCCTCGCTCTGTCCGTTCGTCGTCGACAGGTCGAAGCCGTTGACGCCCAGGGAGATGATCGCGAGCGGGATCGCGATGATCAGCGCGTCGATGATGCGGGCGGCGAGCCGTGTGCCGAAGGGCGCCACAGGCGGCATCCCGGCGAGCGGCCCCTGCCCGGGCCCCGGCCGGCCGCCGTACGGGTCCTGGCCGCCCGGCCCTCCGCCGTAGGGGCCGCCTCCGTACGGGCCCCCGCCGTAGGGGCCCTGCCCGCCGCCCTGCCAGGGCCCTCCCCCGCCGTACGGGCCTCCGCTGCCGTACGGGCCGCCGCCACCCTGGCCGGGACCGTAGGGGCCGCCGGGGCCGGGGGGCGGTGGGGGCGAGCCGTACGGTCCCTGTCCGGGCGGCGGCGCCGCGTCCTCGGACGGCGGCTGCCGGGGAGGCCGGGGCCGCTTCACGAAGGGGTCGTCCTCGGGCGGCGGACCGGACGGCTCGTCGTTGCTCATGGGGGCAGTGCACCGCGCGTCACGCGGGGCCGCCAACCGTCGACGCCGTTCGGGCGAACGGATTGCCGCTCACGCGGTGCCGGGGCAGGAGGCACGAGGCCGGCCGGCCCGGGGCAGCCGGCGCCGGCCGGGCGGCAGCGGGTGGCGGCACGGGGCGGCCG
>NZ_JAKGCV010000769.1 GCF_021556455.1 Streptomyces fuscigenes
CGCCGCCGCGCGACCGCCTACGACCGGGAGTAGCGATGACCACAGCGAGCACCCCGCAGTCCCTGCCCGGCGACGACCCGCCGGGCGGCCCGCCCGGTGCCCGGGCGCCGCTCGCCCCCGGCCGGGACGCCGGGGCGCACGGGGGCCGGCGGGCCGCCGCGGCCGGCTACCTCCGCCACGTCGCGGGCCGGGCCGCGGGTGCCGCCGTCTCCCTGCTGGCCGTCCTCGTCACGAGCTTCTTCCTCTTCCGCGTGCTGTCGCGGGACCCGGTCAAGGCGATGACGCACGGCGCGCCGATGAGCGCGGCGCAGCAGGCGACGCTGCGCCGCCAGTTCGGCCTCGACCTGCCGCTGTGGCGGCAGTTCACGGACTACTGCGGCAAGGCGCTGACGGGCGACCTCGGCACCTCGTACCAGTTCCACGCGCCGGTCGGCGAGCTGATCCGGCAGAAGCTGCCGGCGACGCTGCTCCTGACGGGCACGGCCGTGGTGCTGTACTCGGCGCTCGGCCTGTGGCTCGGCACCCTCGCCGCGTGGCGCAACGGCCGGCGCGCCGACCGGGTGAACACGGGCCTCGCGCTGACGCTCTGGTCGGTGCCGTCGTTCTGGCTCGGGCTGCTGATGATCATCGTGTTCGGGGTGGGCGTCGGCCCGGTGCCCGGGATGTTCCCGACCGGCGGGATGGCCTCCGGCGACACCGCAGGGTTCGCCCACGTGCTCGACGTGGCGCACCACATGGTGCTGCCGGTCCTGACCCTGGTCGCCGTGGGCTACGCGCAGACCCTGCTGGTGACGCGGTCGTCGCTGCTGGACGAGATGGGCGCCGACTACCTGACGACGGCGCGGGCCAAGGGCCTGCGGGACGCGCAGGTGCGGCGCAGGCACGCGGTGCCCAACGCGCTGCTGCCGACGGTGACCATGGTGTTCATCAACCTGGGCTTCGTGGCGGCCGGTTCGATCCTCACCGAGACGGTGTTCTCCTGGCCGGGCCTCGGCCAGTTGTTCTACCAGGCGCTGAGCGTGCCGGACCTGCCGCTCGTGCAGGGCCTGTTCATGGTGTTCGCGGGAGCGATGATCCTGATGAACCTGCTCGCCGACCTGATCTGTCCGCTGCTCGATCCCCGGGTGGGCCGATGACTCTCGCCGACGCACAGCATCAGGAACCCGCCGGGCTCCCGCCGCGGGCCCCGTCCGCGGCGGCGCTCGCCCGGCAGCGGCGGCGCGCCGCGCTCGCCCGGTTCTGGCGCGGCTACCGCGCG
>NZ_JAKGCV010000076.1 GCF_021556455.1 Streptomyces fuscigenes
GGGGCCCGGGCCGGGCGCTCGCGGGGTGGCCGACGTCCCGCCTCCCGCTCACCGGAGGGCGCGCGCCGGAGGCCCGGCCTCGCGGGGCGGCGGGCGCCCGGCGGGTCGTAGGCTGCCGCCATGGCACCCAACATCGCAACGAACACCGTCGTGGACCTGGACGGACTCCTCGCCTTCGTCCGGCCCCGGCACCACGCCATCCTCCTCACCACCCGGGCCGACGGCCGCCCCCAGGGCTCGCCCCTGACCTGCGGGGTCGACGACTCCGGCCGCGTCGTCGTCTCCACCTACCCCGAGCGCGCCAAGACCAGGAACGCGAAGCGCGACCCCCGCGTCAGCCTGATCGTCCTGTCCGACGAGTGGAACGGCGCCTGGGTCCAGATCGACGGCACCGCCGAGGTCATCGACAGCCCCGACTCCGTCGAGCCGCTCGTGGAGTACTTCCGCAACATCTCCGGTGAGCACCCCGACTGGGACGAGTACCGCGCGGCCATGGTCAAGCAGGGCAAGTCGATCATCCGCATCACGCCGGAACGCTGGAGCCCGCTGTCCACCGGCGGCTTCCCGGCCCATCTCGCGCAGGACAACTGAGGCCGGGGGCCGGGCGCCTGGCCGGGTCCGGGCCGGCGGTCTGACCCGGACCGGACGTCTGGCCCCCCGGGGGGCAGGGCTGGAGTCGGGTCCGCGGCGGAGTCGGCTCCGGGCCGGAGTCAGCTCGGCTCGGGCGGGCCGCCCTGGCAGGACAGACTCGCGGGGTCCCGGCTACTGGTCGGAGGTCGCGCCCGTGCCGCCGGCGGCCGGCGCGGGGTCGCCTGCCCGGGTCCCCAGGGCCTCGATGCCCGCCACGAGCAGGTCCAGCGCGATGCCGAAGTCCCGCTCGCGCATCTCGCGCACGGTGGCGCCGCCGCGCGGTTCCATCAGGCCGCCCGGCTTCGCGAAGGCCTCTCTGAGGCCGGGCCGCTCCTCGATCTGCTCACCGATCGACCCCATCGCCAGGCGGTAGTACTCGTCCTGGCTCAGCCCCGCGTCGGCGCAGCGCTGCACGAAGTGGCCCTCGATCGTGCCGAACCCGTACACGAACTGGAAGACCGCGGAGATCGCGCCCCGCTGCTGGTACGCCGGCAGACCCGTGCTGCGCACGACCGCCCGGACCGCGTTCGAGAACACCGTCGCGCAGGGCCCGATGTTGAGGTACTTGCCGATCAGCGGCGACGCCCAGGGATGGCGCACGAACACGGACCGGTAGCTCGCCGCGAGGGCGCGCAGGTGCTCGCGCCAGTCCGGACCCGCGCCCGCGGCCATGTCCGTACCGTCCGCGCCCGCCGCCATGTCCGTACCGTCCGGGACGCGTACCTCGCCGAAGACGTGGTCGAGGGACAGTTCCAGCAGGTCGTCCTTGGTGTTGACGTACCAGTACAGCGACATGGCCGTCACGCCCAGCTCGGACGCCAGCCGCCGCATCGAGAACTTCTCGGGCCCCTCCGCGTCCAGCAGCGCCACGGAGACCTCGGTGATCCGGTCGCGGTCCAGGCTCGTCGAGTCGCCCGTGCCCGCCCCGGCGACCGGCGGCTGCTCGGCCCGCTCGTGACGCCGCCCCCGCACCCGCGGACTGTCGTCGAGCCACACGCTCGTCCGGGCTGGACGCTTCGCACGATCGGTTCCGGCGACCATGGGCCAGCCTCCTCGGTTACTCCGGCCGGGTGGTGCCGGACCTTCTGCGGGTTGTACGGGGCGGACGGCGGACGCGCTCAGCGTCAGCCGCGGACGACGGCCCTGCGGGTCGTCCCCCGTGCGTCTTCCCGTACATCTCCCATGATCCACCCGGTTCCGGATGTTATGCCGTGGCTGGTGGTGATCCTTTCGTCTCGCTTTCCCCCGGGACGGCCCGACCTCAGCGGGTGGTGCCGGGTTCTCCCGGCTTGATCAGGTATCCGGCGCCGCGCCGCGTGTGGATCATCGGCGGGCGTCCGACGTCGATCTTCCGGCGCAGGTACGAGATGTAGAGCTCGACCACGTTCGCCTGGCCGCCGAAGTCGTAGGACCACACGCGGTCCAGGATCTGCGCCTTGCTCAGCACCCGGCGGGGATTGCGCATCAGGTACCGCAGCAGCTCGAACTCGGTGGCCGTCAGGTGGATCGACTCGCCGCCGCGGGTCACGTCGTGGCTGTCCTCGTCGAGGGTCAGGTCGCCGACGACGAGCATCGACTCGCTGCGTACCGTGGCCACCCCGGACCGGCGGATCAGCCCCCGCAGCCGGCCGACCACGTCCTCCAGGCTGAACGGCTTGGTGACGTAGTCGTCACCGCCCGCCGTCAGCCCCGCGATCCGCTCCTCGACGCCGTCGCGCGTGGTCAGGAACAGGACGGGCACCTGCGGCAGCTCGCTGCGCAGCCGCCGCAGCATCGCGCGCGCGTCGCCGCTCTCCCCGCCGGGGCCTTCGCCGGAAACTTCCGTGGAGCCGGTGGCACCCGGGGCGCCGCCGGGCGTTCCCGCGGCACCCGCGGGTGTTTCCGCGGGGGCACCGGCCGCCACCGCACCGGCGAGCGAGACGTCCCATATCACCGCATCGGGGGCGAAGTCCCCGGCCGAGTCCATGGCGGAGGTGCCGTCACCGGCGCTGAGCACCTCCCACCCCTCGTACCGGAGGGCCATCGAGAGCAGTTCGGTGAGCGACGCCTCGTCGTCGACGACGAGGACGCGGACGGGACTCCCGTCCGGCTTCAGCATTTCGGTGCGCCCGCGGGGCGAGGTCAGCGTCATACTCCTCACCTTCGGCAGGCCCTCTGAGAGCCGTCTTGCCGCTTTCTGTGAATTGCCTGAGAAAACCCTCAGGAACTTTTCAGACACGAGCCCGTCCCGGCCCGTCCCGGCCCGTCCCGGCCCGCCGCGGTCGGGCCCCCGGTCCGGTCCGGTCCGGCCGGCCGTCTACAGGCTGGGGGGACCGGCGACCGCCGGATCGGCCCGGGCGTGGTCCGGGTCGTCGGCGTGGTCCGGGTCATCGGCGTGGTCCGCGCGGCCGGTGGGGCCCTGCCCCTGGGTGTCGGCGGGGTCCTGGCCCCTGGGTGTCGGCGGGGTCCTGCCCCTGGGTGCCGGTGGGGCCCTGCCCCTGGGTGCCGGCACTGCCCCCGTCAAGGCCGAACAGCGCCGCCGCGTTCCCGTAGCAGACCGCGCGCAGCCAGTCGTCGCCGAGCCCGAGGCGTTCGAGCACCTCCAGCTGGTGCACGTACGGGTGGGGGATGTTCGGGAAGTCCGTCCCGAGCAGCACCCGGTCCCCCAGGCCGGCGAGACGCCCGAGGGTTTCGGGGTCCCTGCTGACGGGCGCGCTCTCCTCGATGAAGTCGGTGAACGCCATGGTCGTGTCCAGCCGCACCTCCTCGTACCGCTCCGCCAGCGCCATGAACTCGCTGTACTCGGGCATCCCCAGGTGGGCCACCACCAGACGCAGCCGGGGATGGCGGGCCAGCAGCTCGGCGACGGGGCCCGGGCCGGTGAAGTTGCCGGGCACGGGACCGGAACCGCAGTGCGCGACCACGGGTACGCCCGCGTCGGCCAGCAGTCCCCAGGCGGGGTCGAGCAGCGGGTCGTTCGGGTCGTACCCGCCGACCTGGACGTGCGCCTTGAAGACGCGGACGCCTCCCGTCACCGCCTCCTTCACGTATGCCTCGACGCCGGGTTCCGGGAACAGCGTCGCCGTCCGCAGGCAGTCCGGCGTACGCGCCGCGAAGTCCGCCGCCCACGCGTTCAGCCAGGTCGCCATGCCCGGCTTGTGCGGGTACAGCATCGACGTGAACGCGCGCACGCCGAATCCACGCAGCAGCGCGACCCGCTCGTCCTCCTCGTGCCGGTACGTGATCGGCCACGCGCGCCCGACCAGCGGCCCCGCGCTGTCGAAGTACGCCCACACCTTCTTCAGCACCCGGTCCGGCATGAAGTGCGTGTGCACGTCGACGAGACCGGGCAGCCCCACCCGTTCCCGAAACGCCCGCACCGCCTGCTGCTCGTCCGCGGCGGCCGTCGTCCCCCGGCCCCGCGCGCCCCGCTCCTCCTGCGCACCGTGCCCGTCCCGCCCGCCCTGTCCGTCCCGCCCTCGCTCGCTCATGGACCCACTCTGGGTACCACCACCGTTCCCTGTCCACGGCGCATGTGCGGCAGCTCCCCCGGGCACCGCGGCGCCGACACGGCAGCTCCCGGCCCACCGCCGCGCCGCTGCGCCCTCGCTCCTCAGAACAGGCCGCCCTGGACCCCGCGGCGCAGCTCACGGACCGGCAGGCTCAGCAACTGCCCGGCCTCGGCCGAGACGGCAGGCGAAGTCGAGGCGGCAGCCGAAGCCGCGCCGGGAGTCGGATCCGATGTCGGTGACGGATCCGATGCGGGCGCCGGATCCGGTCTGAACGACGAGGCGGACGCCGAGGCCGGTGCCGGTGCCGAGGGCGCCGCGTCGTTGGTGGACACCCGCTCCAGGCCCCAGCCGCGCATGAGGCGGCTGTCCACGACGACGACGCCCTTGCCCGCGACCGCGACGTGCAGGTCGGGCCCCGCCACCGCGACCAGCCGTCCCGCGATCGCGCCCCCGTCCACCAGCTCCGACACCACGGCGTCCACCGGAACGGCGGAGGGTGTCGACCCGTCCCCTTCGGGCCCGCGCTCCAGACCGAAGACGCGGGCGTGGTCGACGGCCTCGAACGCCAGCGGCTCCAGCGATCCCGGCCAGCCCGGCAGCGCCAGCGCACGGGCGTGCAGCTCCGCGACCTCCGCCGCCCGCGCCTGCTCCGGCGGCAGATCCGCACGCGCCACGCGCTTGTCCGCGTACGGGATGCGGTCCGGCACCCCCAGCGCGGCACGCAGCAGCTCCTCCGTACGGCGCGCCGCCATCAACGGGCCGCGGCCGAGCCAGCTGAAGGTGACGGCGCCCTGTTCGAGCAGCCGTGCGGGACCACGCGCCTCCGCGGTGATGCCGACCTTCCGCATCCCCGGACCGAACCACGCCAGATAGACGCGGTAGGGACGCGGATCGTCGGCGATCGTGTCGGCGGCGACGGACCGGAGCCGGTCCAGGCGTGCGCACTCGGAGCACTGGGCCCCCGTGCTCCGGGCGGACACCTCGGCCGCGAGCGGGCACCGCTCCCGTCCCGCGCCGATGCACCGGCGCGGGCCCACGGCGCGGAATGCCAGCTCACGCCCAGGGACCAGCTCGCTCAGCCGCTTCGCGACACCTCTGCCGCCCTGCTTCCCACCATGTACACCCCCGTCCTCCCGCTCCGGCCCCGACGACCGGTGGGACTCCCAGACCAGCCGAGGCCGGGGGGAGCCGTCGCCACCCCACCGGAGCCCGGCACAACGCCATGTGTCCGACACACCCCCGAGCGTAGGACCACCCACTGACAACGGGCCT
Source organism: Streptomyces fuscigenes (assembly GCF_021556455.1). Taxonomy (GTDB): domain Bacteria; phylum Actinomycetota; class Actinomycetes; order Streptomycetales; family Streptomycetaceae; genus Streptomyces; species Streptomyces fuscigenes. The sequence continues at coordinate 5,394 of NZ_JAKGCV010000076.1, forward strand.
CGCCCGCTCGCAGGCACCCCGCCACCACGAACGCGGAGTCCCGCAGTCGGGTAGTCCCGCAGTCCCGCAGTCCCGCAGTCCGGTAGTCCCGCAGTCCCGCAGTCCGGAAGTCCCACGGCCCCGCGCCCTGCGCCCCGCGCCCCGCGACAGCGGCACCCCGTCAGGGGGCAAACGCGACCGACGTAGGGTCGATATGTGGGCAATTCAACCTGGAGTAGGCCTCCTGTGACACGCGAGTGCCTCGCAGGCACGGCGGACGCGCTCACCCCGGCCGCGAACGGGGCCGCACGGACCCGGACGCCGTGAGTCCGCCGCGCCTGCCTCACGTACGGGTGGCCGGGACGGCCCCGGATGGCCCCGCCCGGGCACCGTCAGCGGCGGCCGAGCCGCCGGGTGCTGACATGCTTCTCGCGGGCGAACGGACACGGACGGACACGAGAGGGGACGGACACGGTGCGGACAGGCCGCTCGGGGCACGTGGAACACGACGGGAGCACGGGCATGCCGGCACAGAGCACGGGCACGCCGCCGGACGGCACACCGGGAGCCCCGGGGGCCCCCGGCGCCCTCCCGCCGGGCACGCACGTCCAGATCGGCGAGGTCGCGGCGCGCACCGAGCTGTCCCTGCGCACGATCCGCCACTACGAGGACGTGGGCCTGGTCACGCCGTCGGCGAGGTCGCAGGGCGGCTTCCGCCTCTACACGGAGGGGGACGTGCAGCGGCTGATGGTGATCCGCCGCATGAAGCCGCTCGGGTTCACGCTGGAGCAGATGCGTGAACTCCTCGCGGTCACCGACCGGCTGGACGCGCCCGAGCCGCCGGACGCCTCCGAGCGGGCGCGACTGGCTGCCCGCCTGGCAGAGTTCGAAGAAGCAACGGCGACCCGCGCCGCGGAGCTGCGCGTCCAGCTCGCGCGGGCCGAGGAGTTCGCCGAGACGCTGCGGGCCCGTGCCGCGAGGGTGGCCCGCCCGGGACGCTGACCCGCGGACCCCCCGCGCCGGCCGCCCAGCGCTCGACACGCTGACCCGCAGACGCCCCACGCCGGCCGCCCAGCGCTCGAAACGCGCCCGCCACCTGCCGTCCCGGCACGCCGACGCGCGGCCGTCCCCAGCTCCCGCACCCCCGACGCCCCACCGCCCCGCATCGTCCGGGCACGCCGCCGCGCTCGCCCGACGCCCCCACCGGCCGGGCAGCGCCACGCTCGCGTGACGCCCCGGCACCCCCGACGCGCCAGGGGGCCACGACCGCTCCCGTCGCCCCGTCCGCGCACCGCCGTTCAGGCGCCCGCGTGCGCCGGCGCTAGGCTCCCGCCCCATGACGGCCCCCCACCCCACCATCCTCGCCACGTCTGGCGGCCTGCGCCCCGGCCACCGGACCGCGGTCTCCTTCGGCGCCCTGGTCCACCACGCGGTCGATCTGTCCGGGGTCCACGGCCGCAGACCCCGCATCATGTACGTGGGGACGGCGATCGGCGACGCCGAACACTTCACGGCCAGGGCCGCCGAGGCGGCGCGCGTGGCGGGCTTCGATCTGACGCCTCTCCAGCTCTTCCCCATGCCGAACCTGGACGATGTCGAGGGGACGGTCCTGGAGCAGGACGTCGTCTGGGTCATGGGCGGCTCCGTCGCCAACCTGCTGGCGGTCTGGCGCGTGCACGGCCTGGACGGGATCCTGCGCCGCGCCTGGCAGGCCGGTGTCGTGCTGAGCGGGGTGAGCGCCGGCTCGATCTGCTGGTACGAGGGCGGCACGACCGACTCGTTCGGCCCGGAGCTCCGCCCGGTCACGAACGGCCTCGGCCTCCTGCCGTACGGCAACGGCGTGCACTACGACTCCGACCCCGGCAGGCGCCGGCTCGTCCACGAACTGGTCGCCGACGGAACCCTCCCCACCACCCACTGCACGGACGACGGCGTCGGTCTCGTCTACCACGGAACGACCCTCACGGAAGCGGTCACCGAGGTCCCGAACGCGCTGGCCCACGAGGTGATCCGGGAGGACGGCCGGGCGACCGAGACCGCACTGCCCCCACGGCTGCTTCCGTCGCCGCGGGAGTGAGGGACCACCCCGACCTTGGCCGCGGATCGGACCGAGGTTCCGTCAACCAGCGGCCGACCGCACAGGAGTGCGCGTAGCAGACCCCGTCGTTCGCATCCTCGGACGCGTCCGCCATGACGGGGTCGGGACGTACATCCGGGCCTGGATCGGGGCGTGCGTCCGGGCGGGGAAGTCCCCAGGACGCCCGCCCAACCGCCCCGGGCCGGGCCGCGCCGGGCCGGCCACCGCCGGCCACCGGGCGACCGCGTTGCGCACCCCGCAACACGCGGCGTTCGCCAACGTCGTGACGAGATCGCCGCCTGCCGGGCTCAGCGAGTGGCCGAAGGAGTCCCCAGGTCCGCCTTCCCAAGAGTCTCCGGCACCATCCGCCGACCGTCGAACGACCAGGCGACGAGATGCACGCAACTGTGGACGCTCGCCCCCAACGCAAGGCCGCGGCGGGCGTCCACCCAATCGACGAGGGCCTGGGGATTCGCGAGGGGGCCTGTGAAGTGGACGAGGTTCGCGTACCAGATGTCCCGCCTGAAGCCTGCTTCGAACCAGCCGTCGTCCGCCAAATCTTCGGCCAGGTGCTCAGCGAACTGCTCGGCCGCCTCCCCGGACGGCGATGCGCACAACATGACGCTCGCCGGTGTGAGCGTGAGTCCGGTCAGCTCCAGCCGGACGGTGCCCACCCGACCGGCCGCCGTACGTATTGCCGCCCGATACCGAAGGAGCCGCTCGTCCTCGCGTATGCCTCGCCGGTACCGCTCCAGCGTGCGAACGGTGAAGTGCGAGGAAACCGCGCCGCCGGTGGGCCAGTGCGAGTCTCCCGCCACCGTCATGGCCTCCGCGGTCAGGCGCTCCATGCGAAGCGCGACTGACGGATCGGGGCGCAGGGCCACTGTGAGGCCCCAGCGGCCGCCGTCCTCCTCGGGAGGCTCCTGGCACGAGGTCCTGTCGGACAGGCATGCGTCTCGTCCCTGTTCAAACAGCTCTGTGAACCGCACGCTCCCCATGCGTCTCATCTTGCCCTGCCGTCCTACGGGCCGGGTACCAGCGGTCGTCGTCTGCGGGGGAAACCGGACACCGCCACCACGTGGTGGCGCATTGCTGTCGCACGGAGGGAGCCCCGGCGCCGGCACCGGCCGCTCCGGTGGAGAGCCAGTCCCGGCGGGCGCCGAGACGGCGGCGCATTCGATCGACGAGTTGTCCCGGGCATGCACGGGAGGCGGTTGTATAGAGCCGCCGCACGAACAACGGCAGAGGCCCCGAGACAATCTCTCGGGGCCTCTGGCCTGCTGTGCACTCGGCAGGATTCGAACCTGCAACCTTCTGATCCGTAGGATCGGGCAGTATCCGACAACGAGCCCGGACAGTCTCCAGGGCTGGTCGCCGGAGTTTGCGATGACGTGCCTTGGTGTGCCGTCGTTGCCGTCACCCCTGCCGTCAAACTTCAGGTGCAGTCTCGCCGCCTGTCTGGCCGGACTCTGCCCTGGAACTTGAGACCGGCCGCACCGTCGGGCTTTCGATCAGAAACTCTGCGATCCCAAGAACGGCCAGGACGCTGCCTATTTCGCCTTGGTTCGATTCGCCCAGCCAACGGCGGCCAGCGTGATCAGGGCGGCAATGGCCTCGACTGGCGAGTCGATCTGGGGAAGGACTGCCATCTTGGTGGGGTCTTGTGGCGAACCTGGCTGATCAAAGACTGGAGTACTGACGGAGCCTCGGCTCGCAAACGAGTTGGATGGGAATCGAATCGCTAGCTCTTGCTCCCAGTTGGTCCACGTGTTGGGAACGCGACTGACTTCCTCGGCAGTGAGAGCCCGGGGAGGCTGGCTGTGCAGGATCGACATGCGTGGGCCGTTCTCGTCCTGAGTCACGAGTACACGAGTCTCCAGAACGTTCGCCGCTGGAGTGAGCCCGTGCCCGGTCAGCTTCATCAAGCTGGAGGCGAACCATCGGACCGTGGCTGTGTACCAGTCCTGACCGCCGATGCTGTGGGCCGTCATGTCTGAGGCGCCGCCAAAGGTGAGCGTGGGCGGGTCGAACCACCCCAACGCGGGGCGGTCCTCCGTTGCACTCGCACCGTCCCCGAGCGGGGTGTAGGCAAGACGAAGCTTCGGCCATCCCGCGTCGTCGTTGGGATCGAACGCCGGCAGGTGGTCGGACAGAGCATCTGTGACTAGTGCGATCCACTCCTCGCCTGCCAAGAGCTCAGAAAGGAACTCCGCGTCCAGCTCGGCTGGCCTCGCAAAGAGCTCTACAACGTCGTCCAGAGACGTGAGGTGAACGAAACGGTCCTCGATACCCGTGAGGTCCGTCTTCATCGGCTCCGGGTACTCCTTGCCGTCGCCGAAGTCCTTCGTGTTTGCGCTGACGAAATAGATCGTCTCGTCCTTGTGGCTGCGCGCATATTCAACAGCCGTTAGCCAGATCGCAGCATCACGGGAACCGGTCTTTTCGCCCTTCCCGAGCCGCTTGCACGGCGCGAGGACGTTGGACTCCCGGAAGAGCGCCGTCCGAAGTACCTCCGCGCTCGGCTCGATGACCTCGACCATGTGCCGGTACACGTCCCGCCAGTGCTCCCGGTGCCGCTCCTGGTCGAGTTGGCCGAGGCTGGGGACCCCTCCCCACGGAACGTGCCGCTCCAGCTGCGCAATCGCTGAAGTCGCCGAATCGTGCGCCGCGACGTACTCCAAAGTGCGCTGTGAGGCCAGTTCCTCCAGGACCACCGACGGGACGGCGACGTGGATATCGGCCGCCGCGAACGCACGAAAGAGGTCGGCGGTGCTGTTGTCCAGCGTCACGCCCCAGAGGATGTTGGTGTCCAGAATGATCAAGTTCGGTGCCTCCGTCGCCTCCGGTCCAACTTGCACAAAGCGAACCCTCTCAGGATCAGAACCTCGAGCGCAGCAAGATTTGACACCAGTGCGGCCCGCGCCCCCTCGCTGCATGCACGGCAGTGCGTCTCCTCGACGGGGACGCCTTCGTCGGCGCACTCCCCTCTGCCCCTCTCGGCTCCTGGCGTGGCTTTGCTTCGACGTTGACCTACTCGCCGTGAACCAGAGCCCAGGCCTCTTCCATCTCTTCCACAAAACCCACTAAACGGGACTATCCGGATATAACCACAAAGCGCCTACACCAAGACACACAGGTCTATAAGTTGCTTCTACTGCCACGCCAGCAGCAGTAGCGCCAAGAAGCCGCAGCAACACCAGGGATGCGTACATGCAGATCACAAAAATTGCCATCCAAAATTTCCGTGGCATCCGAGAACTCAGCATCCCAATGGCAAACTTCAGCTGCATCATCGGGGAAAACAACGCTGGCAAGTCTTCGGTTCTACAAGCACTCGACGTCTTCTTCAACAATCCCGGGCTCCGCGACAGCGACTTCTACAACAAAGAAGATTCCATTCGAGTAGAGGTAACCTTCGACGAAATCAAGGACGAGGATCTAGGCCGACTCACTGATGAGCACCGGTCCCGCATCGCCGAACACGTATCCGAAGGCAGACTTTCCCTTTCTCGCATCTATTCACAACCGGGAAAGGGCGTATTGCGGATGGTCGCACCCATGCCGATCGATAAGAGGTACTGGCCTGACGCAATCACCGAGGTAACAGCAAAGAAGGCACGAGAAGAACTTCGCGAAAGTGCAGTTTTCCATATTCCAGACCTAGCTGAAGTCCTCCCTGCCCGCCCAACACAAAAGCAAGTTCGAGAAGAAGTTGAAAAATTGGTCGCGGCACTTCCCGACGATCAGAAGAAGCCCGATGACATCCCCCTTGTAACGGGCATGGATAAATCCATCCACGCACTGCTTCCTGAAGTTATCTACATCCCAGCCGTTAAAGACCTTTCCGATGACTTGAAGACTGCCGAGACAGCTTCCTTCGGCAAATTGATTGGGATCCTGTTCAATACAATCAAACCTAAACTGGCTAGCATTGACGCACTATTCAGCACGCTAGAGAACCTTCTGAACGTCACCGAGGTTGATGGCGCAGAAGTCGATGATCGCTTGAAAGATGTAATCGCAGTTGAGCAGGCCGTTGAGAGGAATCTTCAAGAAGCATTCCCAGATACGTCAATTAGGATTGAAATCCCTCCGCCAGACCTCAAGAGCGTTCTGAACAATGCCCATATCGCAATCGACGATGGCGTCCGAAGCGGGTTTAAAAGCAAAGGGGACGGTCTTCGCAGGTCTGTCACCTTCGCAATTCTCCGGGCATACGCTGACTTGAGAAGTCAAGAGCGAATGTCCGACCCATCTATGACCCCACGCCCCTACCTTCTACTGTTCGAAGAGCCCGAGCTGTTCCTCCACCCGCGTGCCCAGATTCAACTCTTTGAGGCTCTGAAGGTATTCGCGACAGACAATCACGTCATGGTGAGCACTCATTCTTCAGCGTTCTTTAGCCCTCAGGCAACAGGAACCTTCGTAAAGCTGATTAAGGATCGATCGGTAACACCGCCTTGCGCAAAGGCGTACCCTGTAGACCTTTCCGATCTCCGCCTAAAAGATCAGTTCCAGATGGTCAGGCAGGAAAATAACGATGCAGCCTTCTTCTGTGAATCAATCCTGCTGGTCGAGGGAGACAGCGATCATATCGTGATTCCTCATATTGCTCGCACCCTCAATCCCTCCTGGGATTTCGCCAAGAAGAGTGTTGCGATTGCTCGAGTGGGCGGAAAGCACAATATCAAGCGGTATCGATCATTCTTCGAGCGCTTTGGCGTATCCGTTTCCGCACTAGTAGACTTGGACGCCCTCACAGAGGGATTCGATAAACTAGGAGCATCAACTCAAACTACTGCAATGCGCAACGATCTGATGCAGGACGTGGGTAATATGCTGGCCGGGACCCACGCTAGCGAAACGGACCTTTCCGGAAATCAGCTCCGGAAGATCAAAGATTCGCCCACCATCAAGGAACTTTGGGCCGAGACGAAAAAGCAAGGAGAACTTTTCAAGGCCCGCGAATGCACATGGGAAGATCTAGAAAACCTCGTAGACAACTTCTTCCAGCAAGCGGTTACCCGTGATGCACGCTTGAAGGTGCTGAAGGAGCTGCAAGACGGACCCGTGGCCGATAAACAGAGGCTGGTCATTGAAGCACTCAGAAAAGAGAGAGTTTACGTTCTCTCGAAGGGCGCAATCGAAGCCTACTACCCTCGCCCTGCATCAGGAGATAAGCTCCGCGCCGCACAGGAATACTGTGACGAGTTTACCGACTCTCACCAGATTCGACAGCTAGTGAATGCCGGCAAGGAAGGCGAGACATGCGAGTTCGATCTCATTTTTGCCAACTTCTTCGGCGAAAGTATTCTGCCGCACCAACACTATTCCCCTTCGTTGGAAACTTCACCAGCAATCGAGACCGAGGGGCTGAGCAATACGAGATGACGGAAATCCGGTGCTGAGCATGTCGTGACAGGGTGTACGACATCAGCCGAGGTACGGCCCATCACGATGCTCTAGAAAATGCCGAAGCCGTAGCCGCTGCGTGTGATGCATAGGCAGATGAGCCAGCTCCTCCGCCGGGACGAATCGCAGCTCCGTAGATTCGTCGGAGATCGCGAGTCGTCCGCCGATCACTTGGGCGGTAAAGCAGATGTTGAACTGTCGACGCACCTCGCCGTCCGTGTAAGCGATGATGTGGCGCGGATCGGTGTAGGTCCCGACGAGCCCGGTGATCTCCACGTCCAGACCCGTTTCCTCCTTCACTTCGCGGACGGCCGTTCCTGGCAGCGAGTCGGCCATTTCCATGCCGCCACCCGGCAGCGCCCAGAGATCGTTGTCTCGCCGGCGCTGTAGGAGAATGCTTCCCTCGTCGTCAGTCACCACCGCGGACGCGGCAACGACCAAGCTGTTCGGCTTGGGAGCGTCTGGATCGTCGTAGAACTCAGTGCGTGCCATGATCACCCTCCTGGGACTGGCGTCGCGGTCGCCCACACTTCAGCGAAGCTGTCGCTGTACGTGTCGAACATGCCGCCCTCTCCATTTCGGCGCAGATGCCAGACAGGGGCCCTGTAGGCATTCACACCCCAAACATGAGCGTTGACCAGTGCCTGATCGTCAACCCGGTAAATCGAGTTGTAGAGCGTCGTGGCATGGGTCCGCACCTCAACGCCTGGTACCCCAACGACGGGGCGATAGTGCATCAGCGCAAGACGGCAACGGGGACTGGATTCCGTGGCCGAACTTCTCCTCCTCGCCGCGCTGTTGGACGTTTGCGCTGTCCGCGTCGCCGACTGCGATGCGGACTGCGCAGCCCTCGGCCGCTCGCTCCTTCAAGAGCTCGTTGAGTCTCGGGTACGCCTCGTGCACCGGACCGTGCGATTCCTGCTGGTGATCATGCGTGCCGCTCTCCAGCACGCCGTTCGGGAAGACGAGCTGCCTCGCAACGTGGCCCGGAACGTGGAGCTGAGCATGGGAATTAAGCGAGAGATCGAACCGCTCACCGCCAGGGAGGGGCGTCAGCTCCTGGCGGCGGCTCGGGAAAACCGGCTCTGGGCGGCATACGAGCTGGCGGTCCGCATCGGCCTGCGACGCGGCGAGATTCTCGGGCTGCGTTGGTCGGACGTGGATCTCCACGAGGGTGTCCTCACCGTCCGGCAGGCCCTGCAGCGGGTTGGCGGTGAGTTGCTGATCGTCGCGCCGAAGACGCAGCGCTCGGCCCGCCGCGTGGCCCTGCCGGCCGAGTGCGTCACCGCGCTCCGCGCTCAGCGTGCCCAGCAGACCGCCGACAGGAAGGCAGCTGGGTCCATCTGGAAGGGGACTGGTCACGGGCTCGTCTTCACCACCCGGAACGGGACCCCCATCGAGCCGCGCAACCTGAACCGGTCCTTCGAGGCTCTGAGCATCCGCGCCGACGTCCGCCGGATCCGCTTCCACGACCTGCGACACACCTGCGCGTCCCTCCTCCACGAACAGGGGGCCGACGCTCGCATGATCATGGAAGTCCTCGGCCACAGCTCGATCCGCGTGACCATGGACATCTACACGTTCGTACGGCTCGACTCGCAGCGCTCGGCGTTCGATCGCGTCGGGGATGCCCTGAGGGGTGACGGCAACGCTCCGGACGATGACGACGGTACGGCCGGTATCCCCATGGCCGGCTGATCGGCTCCCGAACGCGGTTGCCGTCAGACACTGCCGTCAAGGCAAAAACCGGAGGCCCTCAGGATTTCTCCTGAGGGCCTCTGGCCTGCTGTGCACTCGGCAGGATTCGAACCTGCAACCTTCTGATCCGTAGTCAGATGCTCTATCCGTTAAGCTACGAGTGCTCGCTCGGCGGGATCTTTCGTTCCCTCCTGCGGTGCGAGAACAACATTACATGACCTGCGGCTCCAGGTGAAATCCATTGGCCGCGCCGCGCTGACCTGCGGAGATGCTGCCCGCGCCGGGGCCCGGAACGACCGAAGCCCCGGCCTGCTGGCCGGGGCTTCCGAGTGCGGAGGCGGAGGGATTTGAACCCTCGATGGATGTATAAGACCCAAACCGCATTAGCAGTGCGGCGCCATAGACCGGACTAGGCGACGCCTCCTCGCCCGCGCACGCGCGGGCGTCTTGTGCAGATGATGACACACCCCGGGGGGCGCTCACCAATCGCTAGACACCGTACCGGGCGGCCCCACGGCATGGCAAAGCACTCGCCAAGCGCAACGTCCGGGCCGCTGCCGCGTTGGTCACCGTAAGAGCCGGGACCCGCCACGGGCCCGGCCGGGACCGCACCTGTTGGAGTCGCCTTGTCGCGTCGCACGCTTCGCCGCCCCCTCCCCGCCGCCGCCCTCCCCGTCCCGCCGCGCGCTCCGTCCTCCGTACCGCCCCGCGCCACCTCCCGCGTCCAGTCGCCGGACCCCGCGTCCCCCTCGTCCCCCGCGTCCCCCGTGTCGTCCGGCTCCGGCCGCCGAAGGCCGGCGTCTTCGTTCCTGGCCGCCCTGTCGCTGGTGCCCGTCGCCCTCGCCGGGCTGGCCGCCGCCGCGCCCGGCGCCTCCGCAGCGGCGCCGGGCGTCTTCGTGCCCGACGCGCTGACGGTCGTGGTGTCCGGCCCCTCGGGCTCGCGCCTCGGCGGCCCGGACGGCTCCGGCACGACGTACGAGCTGCGGTGCGCGCCCGTCGGGGGCACGCACCCCGACGCCGCCGCCGCGTGCGACCGGCTCGAGTCGATCCGGCTCGACGGCGGGGACCCGTTCGCGCCGGTGCCGGCCGGCCGGCTGTGCACGCAGATCTACGGGGGGCCCGAGACCGCACACGTGACCGGCTTCTGGAACGGCCGCGCGGTGGACGCCACCTTCGACCGGGCCAACGGATGCGAGATCGCGCGGTGGCGCCGGCTCGTACCGGTGCTCCCGGACATGGCGTAGAGCGGACACGGGCCAGGAACGTCCTCGTCCCCCTGCCCGCGCCCCGCGCAGGGCCCCTCGCACCCCGCGCGCGACCGCTGGTTCCCACTCTCCTGCTCCACGCGCCCTCCCCTGCCTCGCGCGTCCCCTTCGCCGTCCCGCGTCCCCCTCTTCCACCTCTTCCACGCGTCCCTCTCGCTGCCCCCCGCACCCCCCTTTGTTCACCCGCCCCATCCCCGCCGCGTCCCGCCCCGCGCCCGCCCCTCCACCCCCCGGACCTGCGCCCCGGCCCGCCCCCTCCGGGCCGCCGTCCCGGCGTGGAGAGGTCGTGCGCGTGGGATGGGCATCCTGTCGAGCCGGCCGGCCGTTGCCTGCACGCCGCCCGCACATCCCCGATCCGCCGTCGCCCGCACATCCCCAGCGCATAGACTTCCTCCCGTGACAGGCGGGGTCCCGGCAGGCAAGATGGGCCCGCGGCAGGTCCGCAAAGCGCAGTGGGTCAGGGAGGAAGCGTCGTCGTGAGCAGCAGGCCATCCCGAGGCGCTGCTCGTCTCGCAGCCATACTCGACGCGCTGCCCGACGGACTCGTCCTCGTCAACGCGAACGGCACCGTCGTCAACGCCAACGCGATCGCGCTGGAGATGTTCGAGTCTCCCGGCACCGCGCTCGTCGGCCGCGGCCTGCTCGATCTGCTGCCCGAGTTCGACTCGAAGCTCATCCCGGGTTCGATGCGCCGTCCCGCCTCCACGGACGCGCGGGGCCGTACGAAGCCGACGCGGATGACCGCGCGGCGCACCGACGGCGCCGAGTTCCCCGTCGAGGTGACGAGCGCGAGCCTCGACAGCCGCGACGCGTACCGCGACCCCGGCGGCGGCTACAGCGGTGACGAGCTGCTCATGCTGGTCGTCAGGGACCTCGCCGGCACGGTCGACACCGAGGCCGAGCTGGCCCGTTCGCAGCGGCAGACCGAGATGATCCTGCGGGCGGCGTCCGAGGGCGTCGTCGGCACGGACACCGACGGCCGGGTCGTGCTCGTGAACCCGGCGGCCGCCCAGATCCTCGGGTTCCGCGCCACCGACCTCGGCGGGCGTGAACTGCACACGCTCGTCCTGCACTCGCGCGCGAACGGCGACCCGTTCCCGTACGACGAGTCGCCGCTCGCCGACACGCTCCGCTCCGGGCGAAAGCACCGGGTGCGGGGGCAGGTGCTGTGGGCGAAGAACGGTTCGGCCGTCCCCGTCGACCTGACCACGGCGCCGGTGCGCGACGGCGACCAACTGGTCGGCGCGGTGATGACGTTCATCGACCGGCGGGCCCACGAGGAGCTGCTCAAGGGCCACGCCGACGAGGTCAAGGAGCTCAAGGAGAGCGCGGCGGCCAAGCTGAAGGCCGAGACCGACCGCCTCACCGGGGAGCTCACCGCGACCGAGCGCCGCCTGACCGACGAACTCGACGCGACGGAGCGGCGGCTGACCGCCGAGCGCGACGAGGTGGAGGAGCGGCTCACCGCCCAGCTGCTGGAGACCGAGGAGGCCGCGGTCGCCGAACTGGCCGACCGCAGCGACCGGTACGCGGCCGAGATCGAGGAACTCACCGAGCGGTACGAGTTCGTCTCGGCGCGCCACGCCCAGCTGTCCGCCGTGCTGGGCGACGCGCTGCGCGGCCCGCTGGAGGAGCTCCGCGGCGAACTCGGCGCGCTCGCCGCCGATCCGGCCGGGCAGCTGTGGCCCGAGGCCAACCAGATCCTGCACCACCTGGCCGCCGGGTACGCGCGGATGACGACGCTCGTCGACAACGTGCTGGGTTACCAGCGCCTGGACGACGGCACCGAGCAGCTCACCAAGGTGCCGGTCCTGCTGGACGGCGTGGTCGCCGCCGGTGTGGACGGCGCGGTCGAGCTGATCGGTCCCGGCCGCGTCCAGTTCGCCGTGCACGCCCCGCCGATCGAGGCGGAGGTCGACCCCGGCCGGCTCGCCACGGCGCTCGCGCACCTCATCGCCGACGTGGCGGGGGTCGACGCGACCGGCCGTACGCGCCAGCAGCAGCCCCAGCCGGGCGGCTACGGCGACTCGACGATCCTGGTCGCCGCCGCGCAGCGGGACAACACCGTCCGGATCGAGGTCCGCGGCCCGTTCGCGGGTGGCGACCCGGTCCACGAGCCGATCGTCCAGGGCATCCTCCGGGCGCACGGCGGGCGGCTCCAGACGCACGAGGTGCCCGGCATGGGCGGGCGCGCCTTCGTGCTGGAACTGCCGCTCGGCCAGGGCGGCGGCGCGGTTCCCGCGGCACCGCCGACCCCGTACCAGGAGGCGACCGGCGCGCCCGGCACCACCGCCGGCGGCGGGGGCGGACGCCGTCGGGCACGGCGGTCGTCGACCGACGCGTTCCTGGACTCGCCGGTGGGC
>NZ_JAKGCV010000770.1 GCF_021556455.1 Streptomyces fuscigenes
CCCCGGCGCGCAGCGCCGCCGCGACCCGGTCCGCGACGGGGGCCCGCTCCGCCTCCGCGCGCAGGCCGACCAGCAGCGGCACCCGCCCCTCCACCGGCCGCACGCCCAGCAGCACCGGCACGCCCACGGACGCCAGTTCCTCCAGCACGGCCCGGGCCAGCACCGCCCAGGTACCGGTTCGCGCGGGCTCCGGCGCGAGACGCATGACGACCGGCAGCAGCGGTCCCTCACCGGGCCTGAAACCGAGGACCCGGGCCAGGCCCGGCGCCTCCCGCGGCGGCACCCGGCCCTCCGCGAGGTCGGTGAGGAAATCGCCCCGGCCGCGGGCCGCCAGCTCCTCCTCCTGCCGGGCCTGCATGAGGACGACCGCGAGCGTGCCGGCGGCCCGCTCGGCCGCCAGCCGGTGCACCTGCCCGAGCGGCGCCGACACGGCGGGGATCACCAGCCGTGCCCGTACCGCCCCGGTGCCCTGCCCGCCGCCCGGGACGTCCACCAGCACCGACCCGGCGGGCGGCCCCGACCTGCGGGCCGCGGGCGCGCCGCGCAGCCCCTCCCACACCTGGAGCGGATCGGCGGGCGCCGGGCCCGCCGAACCGGCCGGCCCGGGCGCGGCCGCGTACAGCAGGGAGCCCTCGGCCGTCTCCAGGAACACCGGCCCGGCGGAGAAGTCCGCGAGGATGCCCAGCACCCGCGGGACGCCACCGCCGTCCAGGAGCGCCTCCGTGCACCGGCGGTGCACCTCCTCGGCGCGCCGCAGCAGCGCGTAGTGGCCGTTGACGATCCCGGTGTGCACCTCCTCGGTCACGGACACGAACGCGACCTCGCGGTGCAGCTGGACGAGGGGCAGTCCGGCCGTGCGGGCCGTCTCCACCAGCGGCTGCGGCAGCCGGTCGAAGCGGGGCCCGAGCTCCACCACGAGGGCGGCGATGCCGCGTTCCGCCAGGCGCCGCACGAACCCCCGCTGATCGGCCGCCCGGGCACCGAGCCCGAGGCCCGTCGTCAGCAGCAGCTCGCCGCCCTTGAGGAGCGACGCGATGTTGGGCACCTCGCCGGCGTGCACCCAGCGCACCGTGCGGTCGAGGTGCTCGGCGCCCGCGACCACCTCCGGCAGGCCGCCGCGCAGCGCCGGCAGCTCCAGCGCCTGCCGCACGGTGATGCCGCCCGGACCGTCCATGCCGGCGACCCTACCCGCGGCCCCACCGGCGCGGACATCCCGCTCGGCGGGGGACCGGCCCGGCTCGCGGGCGCG
>NZ_JAKGCV010000771.1 GCF_021556455.1 Streptomyces fuscigenes
CCGTCGGCCGCTGCCCGCGCAGAGCACGCCGCCGGGCGCGGGGCGTCAGGCGGCGCGCAGGACGCGGGACGCGCCCACGGGCAGGTCCCACAGCTCGTCGCGCGGCCGGCCCGTGCGCTCCCAGGCCGCCCGTACCCGCGTGAGGGGTTCGAGGACCGGCTCGGACGAGAGCACGAAGGTCGCCCAGTGCATGGGCGCCATGCGGGCCGCGCCGAGGTCCTGGCAGGCCTGGACGGCCTCTTCCGGGTCCATGTGCTCGGCGCGCAGCCACCAGCGCGGCTCGTACGCGCCGATCGGCAGCAGCGTCACGTCGATGCCGGGGTGGCGGCGGCCGATCTGCGGGAACCAGTGGCCGTAGCCGGAGTCGCCGGCGAAGTGGACCCTGCCGCCGTGGGAGTCGCTGATGACCCAGCCGCCCCACAGGCTGCGGCAGGTGTCGGTGAGGGACCGCTTGGACCAGTGGTGGGCGGGGACGAAGTCGAACCGTACGGTCCTGCCGCCCGCGCCGCGCAGCTCGGCGCCCTCCCACCAGTCGAGTTCGGTGACCCGCGCGAAGCGCCGGCGCCGGCACCAGCGGCCGAGCCCCGCGGGCACGAACAGCGGGGTGTGGCGCGGCAGTCGCTTCAGGGTGGGGGCGTCGAGATGGTCGTAGTGGTTGTGGCTGATGACCACCGCGTCGACGGGCGGCAGGTCCTCCCAGCGCACTCCGACGGGGGTGATGCGCGCGGGGGTGCCGAGGATGCGGCGCGCCCAGACGGGATCGGTGAGGACGGTGAGTCCGGCTATGCGCACGATCCAGCTGGCGTGGCCGACCCAGGTGACGGAGATGTCCCCGGCGTCGACGGCTGGCAGCGGCTCGGGGGCGAAGGGCAGTTGGGGGATGTCGCGCAGGCCGTCGGGACCGGGGCGCACCGCGCCGTCCTTGACGAACCGCGCGAACTCGACGACGCCGGGCAGGGGCGCGGTCAGGCGGTCGGCGAAGGATCTGGGCCAGTGCCTGCGGTGCTCGCCGACCGGCCGGGGCGCCGGCTGCCGCCCGGCGCGCCCCAGGGCCGTGGCGCCCGCGACGCGGGCGGGGCCGCGCTCCGATGCGCTCTGCTGCGTCGATTCCGTCACTGGGACTCCGTTCCTTCTCTTCCGCCCGTTCCCCGCCCGCCGCGGGGGCCCTGCCTGCCGTGCGGGCCCCGCGCGCCTTCCGCGGCGCCCGGGCCCGGCGCGTCGTGCGTGG
>NZ_JAKGCV010000772.1 GCF_021556455.1 Streptomyces fuscigenes
GTCAGTCCCAGGACGCGCGGGCCGGGGGCAGCGCCGCGATGTCGGCGAGGTCGGCCGCCGTCAGGCGCAGTCCCGCCGCGGCCGCGTTCTCCACCGCCCACTCCGCGCGCTTCGTGCCCGGCAGCGCCACGACCTGCGGCGCCTGTGCGAGCACCCAGGCCAGCGCCACCTGCGCCGGGGTCGCCCCGTGCCGCTCGGCGACCCGTCGCAGGCCCGCCACCAGCGGCTGGTTGGCCGCCATCATCTCCGCGGTGAAACGCGGGTGCCGGGCCCGTACGTCGTCCTCCTCGAAGCCCTGTCCCGGCGTCAGCGTGCCGGTGAGGAAGCCGCTGCCGAGCGGCATCGCCGCCAGAAAGCCCGTGCCCCGCTCCCGGCACCACGGCAGCAGCAGCTCCAGCGCCTCGGGCGCCCACACCGACAGCTCCGCCTGCACCGCGCTGACCGGGAAGACCTGCTGCATCCGGGCCAGCTGGCGCACGGCGGCCGCGTACGGCGCCTCCGCCGGCCGGCCGCCCCGTCCCGGCCGGCTGCTCCCGCCGCCGCCCGGACCGTCCCCGGGCCCCAGCGCGCACACGCCGAGCGCCCGCACCTTGCCCGCGGTCACCAGCTCCGCCATGGCGCCCCAGGTCTCCTCCACCGGTATCTCCGGGTCGGCGCGGTGCAGCTGGTACAGGTCGATCACGTCCGTGCGCAGCCGCCGCAGCGAGGCGTCGCACGCCCGCCGCACGTACTCGGGCCTGCCGTCGGCGACCAGATGCGAATCGCCCACGAGCAGACCGCACTTGGTGGACACGAACGCCTCGGCCCGCCGCCGGGCCAGCACCCGGCCGAGCAGCAGCTCGTTGGTGAAGGGGCCGTACATGTCGGCGGTGTCCAGCAGGTCGGCCCCGGCGTCGAGCGCCGCGTGCACCGTCCGCTCCGAACTCTCGCCCCGCCGCTGCGAACGGCTGTACGCCCAGCTCATCGGCATGCATCCGAGCCCGACCGCGCCCGCAACGAGCACACCCGCGCCGATCGTCCTGCGCTCCACCTGCGCGAACCCCTCCTCACCTCCCCCGCCGGGGAAGGCCTCCAGTCAACCTCATCATGATCGCTACCGGCCGGGGAGGTCCCGCCCGGGGACGCGGTGCCCGGGCGGGGCGGCGGCGAGGTCGCGAGGCGGCCGGCGCGAGACCCTACGCGAGGGGCGGACGCGGTGGACGCAAGCCGCGTCGAAGCGCCGGGTGGG
>NZ_JAKGCV010000773.1 GCF_021556455.1 Streptomyces fuscigenes
AGCCCGGGGGCGGCCCCCGCCGCCCGCCGCGGGAGCAGCAGCGGTGTCGCCAGCACCAGCACGCCCGCGAGGCCCAGGGCCGTGCGCGGGCCGAGCGCCGCGCCCAGGACGCCCCAGACCGCGGTCAGCAGCGCCGTCGCCGCCCTGTTCGTCACCGTCCAGGCCGTGAGGGTGCGGGTGACACGGTCGGTCGCGGTCCGCTCCAGCCGGTACGTCGCGAACACGGGGTTGAACACCCCGCAGCAGGAGATCAGCCCCAGCTCGACGCCCATCACCAGCAGCAGCCCGCCCGTGCCCGGCCCGAGGAACGCGAGGCCCACCGACCACAGCGCGCGCAGCGACCCCGCCCACACCAGGGTGCGGTGCTGACCGAGGCGGGCGGCCAGCGGCCGGGCGAGCCGGGAGCCGAGCAGCCCGCCGACCGACGGCGCCGCGAACGCGAGGCCGTACTGCCACGGCGCGAAGCCGAGGCGGCCCAGCATCAGGACCGCGAGCAGCGGCTCGGCGGCCATCACCAGGCCGTTGAACGCGGCGGTGTTGAGGAACAGCCGGCGCAGCTGCGCGTCGGCCAGGATGTGGCGCCAGCCGTCGAGGAGGTCGCCGGGCCGCGGCCGCGCGACCCTCGTGCGACCGGGCTCCGGCTCCCTTCCCGCGGAGGCGCGGATGCCGAGTGCGGACAGGAGGTAGCTGACCGCGTCCGCGAGGACGGTCGCCACCGGGCCGAGCAACCCGATCGCCGCCCCGCCGAGCGGCGGCCCGACCATGGTGGTCGTCCAGGCCGTGGACTCGAAGCGGGCGTTGGCGGCCAGCAGGTCCCCGGCGGGCACCAGCGCCTTCAGGTACGCGCCCGAGGCGGCGCGGAAGGTGATGTCGCCTGCCGCCGTCACGACCGACACCAGCAGGAGCTGCACGAACGTGAGACCCCCCGCCGCGTAGGCCGCGGGAACCGACAGCAGGGCCGCGCACCGCGCGAGGTCCGCCGCGATCAGGACGGGCCCCTTGCGGCGGAACTCCACCCACGGCCCGAGCGGCACCGCCACCGCCGCGCCGACCGCGGCCCCGGCGGCCGACAGCGCGGCCACCTCGGCGGGTCCCGCGTGCAGCACCAGGACGGCGAGGAGCGGGAACGCGCCGAACGCGAGCCAGGTGCCGAGCGCGCTCGTCCCGTACGCGCCCCAGAGCAGGCCGAACCGCGGGCCCAGGGCGCCGCCGAGCAGCCGTC
>NZ_JAKGCV010000774.1 GCF_021556455.1 Streptomyces fuscigenes
CCGGCCCGCGCCCGCCGAGCGGCGCGAGGGCGGTCTGCGCACGACGCTGTCCGGGCTGACGACGCGCGGCCGCGCCTTCCTCGCCGCCGGCCTCGCCGCCGCGGTCTGCGCGTACGTGCTCGGCCAGAGCGACCTGCTGCGGGTCGGGCTGCTGCTGCTCGTCCTGCCGCTGGTGTGCGCGGGCGTGCTGCACCGCACGCGCTACCAGGTCGCGGGCAGCAGACGGCTGACGCCGGCCCGGGTGGCCGCGTCCTCCGAGGCGCGCGTGCACCTGCGGGTCGACAACGTCTCGCGGCTGCCCACGGGCCTGCTCATGCTCCAGGACCGCGTGCCCTACGTGCTCGGCCCGCGCCCCCGCTTCGTGCTGGACCGCGTGGAGGCGGGGGGCCGCCGCGAGGTGTCCTACCGGGTCCGCTCCGACCTGCGCGGGCGCTACCCGCTGGGCCCCCTCCAGCTCCGGCTGACCGACCCGTTCGGCATGTGCGAGCTGACCCGGTCCTTCTCCACGTCCGACACGCTGACGGTCGTGCCCCGCACGGAGCCGCTGCCGCCGGTCCGGCTGTCCGGCGAGTCCTCCGGCTTCGGCGATGGCCTGCTGCGCTCGCTGGCTCTCGCCGGCGAGGACGACATGATCCCGCGCGGCTACCGGCACGGCGACGACCTGCGCCGCGTGCACTGGCGCTCGACGGCCCGCTACGGCGAGCTGATGGTGCGCCGGGAGGAGCAGCCGCGGCGGGCGCGGTGCACCGTGCTGCTGGACACCCGGGCGGGCGCCTACCTGGGCGCCGGGCCCGACTCGGCCTTCGAATGGGCGGTCTCCGCCGCCGCGTCCGTGCTCGCGCACCTGCTGGAGCGCGGCTACTCGGTGCGGCTGCTCACGGACTCCGGCGCCTCCGTGCCCGGCGACGCCGGCGACGGCCTGTCGGGAGTGGCCCAGGAGTCCGGCGACTCGATGGGGCTGCTGATGGACACGCTGGCCGTGGTCGACCACTCGCAGGGCACGGCCCTGTCCCCCGCCTACGACGCGCTGCGCGGGGGCAGCGAGGGGCTGCTCGTCGCGTTCCTCGGCGACCTCGACGAGGAACAGGCGGCGGTGGCGGCCCGGATGCGGATGCGCAGCGGCACCGCGGTGGCGTTTCTGCTGGACAGCGAGGTGTGGGCGCCGGGCCCCGGCACCGCGCCCGGGGCGGGGGCCGGCGCGGACGCGCGCCGCCGCGCCC
>NZ_JAKGCV010000775.1 GCF_021556455.1 Streptomyces fuscigenes
CGGCGGTCGTGACCGTGCTGCGGACGACCGGCACCGAACCCACCACCGGGGCCTGGGTCGCGCTCGCGGGCACCGCGCTCGTCGCGCTCGGCTCCGTGGCGGTCGCCGCGCTCGGGGCCGAACGCACGGCCCGGAGCGTCCTGGAGCGCTGCCACGCCCTGCGCCGCACCAGCGCGCGGGGCCAGGAGGAGCTGCGCTCCGTCCTGGAGCGGCTGCGCCGCGGCGACCGGGTGACCGTCCGCCGCACGCCTCCAGGACCGCACCTGCCGGGCGACGAGATCGACCGGCTGGAACGGGAGCTGACCAGGGCGCAGGAGGCCGCCGTCGGTGCGGTCGTGCAGGCGTCGCAGCTCTCCAGCAGCGCGGGCGACGAGCAGCGCGTCGAGGTGTTCGTCAACCTCGCCCGGCGGCTGCAGTCGCTCGTGCACCGCGAGATCCAGCTGCTCGACGACCTGGAGAACGAGGTCGAGGACCCCGAACTGCTCAAGGGCCTCTTCCACGTGGACCACCTGGCCACCCGCATCCGGCGGCACGCGGAGAACCTCGCCGTCCTCGGCGGCGCAGTCTCCCGCCGCCAGTGGAGCAGGCCCGTCACCGTGACCGAGGTGCTGCGCTCCGCCGTCGCCGAGGTGGAGCAGTACCCCCGCGTCACCCTCGTGCCGCCGGTCGACGGCACCCTGCGCGGCCACGCCGTCGCCGACGTCATCCACCTGCTCGCCGAACTCGTCGAGAACGCCACGCTGTTCTCCGCGCCGCACACCCAGGTGCTGCTGCGCGCCCAGCGGGTCACGGCCGGGATCGCGATCGAGGTGGAGGACCGCGGACTCGGCATGCCGGCCGAGGAGCAGAAGCACATGAACGGCCTGCTCTCCGACCCGGACCAGGTCAACGTCGCGCACCTGCTCCAGGACGGCAGGATCGGCCTCTTCGTGGTCTCCGCGCTCGCCCGCCGGCACGGCATCGCCGTACGGCTCCAGTCCAACATCTACGGTGGCGTCCAGGCCGTCCTCGTCCTGCCCGAGGCGCTCCTCGGCGACCTGGACGACACCGGCGCCGGCGTTCGGCCGCAGGCCGCCGCGGGCGCGGCACCGCCGCCCGCGCGGATCGAGCCTCCCGCGTCACGAAGTCCGCGCTGCTGCGCACCGCGCGCCTGATCATGGCCGGCTCCGCCATGGTCCCGGACTCCGTCCCGCGCCCCCGCCCGCACGGCT
>NZ_JAKGCV010000776.1 GCF_021556455.1 Streptomyces fuscigenes
ACGGGTACGGGCCTCCTCGGCGTTGCCGGGCCGCGCGGCGGCGGGAAGGGCCCGGCGGCCCGGCCGCGCGGGCCCGCCGGCCGGGAAGCGTGTACGGGCGGCCCGACCGCCGGGGCGCGCCCTGACCGGCGGGCAGCGCGGCGCGCACCGCCCCCGGCCGGGTCAGAGCTCCGTGCGGTACATCAGGTCCGTCTCGTGCGTCGTGAAGCCGAGGCCCTCGTAGACCCTGACCGCCGCGGAGTTGTCGCCGTCGACGTACAGCATCGCCGTCGGCAGGCCCTCCGCCGCGAGGTGGCGCAGGCCGACCGCCGTCAGCATCTTGCCGAGCCCGCCGCCCTGCGCGCCCGGCCTCACGCCCACCACGTACACCTCGCCCAACTGCTCCTGGGCGTGCACCTTCGTCCAGTGGAAGCCGATCAACTCGCCTCCGCGCTCGGCCAGGAAGAAGCCCTTCGGGTCGAACCACGGCTCCGCCATGCGGTCGTCGAGGTCGCGCTGCGTCATGCCGCCCTGCTCCGGGTGGTGCGCGAAGGCGGCGGCGTTCAGCGCCAGCCAGGCCGCGTCGTCCTGGCCGGGCACGAACGTGCGCACGGCGACGCCCGCCGCGATCGCCGGCTCCGGGATGTCGAGCGGGACCAGCGGCCTGCGCATCTGGTGGAGTTCGCGGAAGAGGCTCAGGCCGAGCACCTGGGCGAGATGGCGCGCGCCGGACTTGCCGCCGTGGGCCCACATCCGCAGGCGCCGGCCGGAGGCGGTCATCAACGCGTCGCCCAGGGCGCGGCCGTGCCCGCGCCCGCGGAAGGACGGGTGCACGACGAGCTCCGCCGCGGGGGCCTCCACCGGGTCGGTGTCCTCCAACTGCGCGTACCCCACGACCTCGTCGCCGACCGTCAGCAGGAAGTGCCGCACCCCGTCGCGGTGGCCGCCGCGGAGCTGGAGCCTGCCCTGTTCGGAGACGGCCTGCATGCCGTCGGAGGCCGCGGCGTCGGCGAGCAGGCCGAGTACCGCCGCGGCTTGTTCGTCCGTGAGCGCGTCGAGGATCCGGATCTGCCCTGCGGGCTCACGAGCTGCTGCGTCAGTCATGGGGCGAGGGCAGGGGCGGGCCGGGGCCCGTGCGGGCTGTGACGGGAGTCCCGGCGGGGTGTCGGTGGGACGGCCTAGACTCAAGAAGCGATGAGCAGCCTCTTTGACGACAATTTCCTTGCGGACC
>NZ_JAKGCV010000777.1 GCF_021556455.1 Streptomyces fuscigenes
GGCCGCCAGCGCGACCAGGTCCCGGGCCGGGCCGCGCGGGGGCTGGGTGCCGCCCGCCCACACGGCCCGCAGGTCGCGGACCAGGTTCACGCCCGACACGGGGACGGCGCGCAGCCGGCCCAGCGTCAGGTCGTCGGCGACCGCGAGGGAGGACAGCGCGCCGGGGCCCGCGCCCGCCGCGATGGCGGACTTCACCGAGGCGGTGCCGGCGAGCTCCAGGACCGGTGCCGCGTGCGGGGCGCCCGGAACGGCCGCGGCCAGTGCGGCGGCCAGCGCCTCGCGCGTTCCCGAGCCCGCCTCGCGGGTGACGAGCGGGGTCGCGGCGAGTTCCGCCGCCGACACCGGCGACCTGCGGCGCGTCCACGGATGCCCCGGGTCCACGACGACCAGCAGCTCGTCGCGCGCGACCGTCCGCGAGCGCAGCCCGAGCGGCGCGCGGGGGCCCTCCACGAAGCCGACGTCCGCCGCACCGCTCTCCACGGCCTCGGCGACCGCGACGCTGTTGGTCGCCTCCAGCTCGACGTTCGTGGCCGGCGTCCCCGTCAGGCGCTGCTGGTCCCGCAGCGCGACCAGCCAGCGCGGCAGCAGGTGGCCCGCGACCGTCAGGCTCGCGGCGACCTTCAGATGTCCCGCACGGTCGGTGCGCAGGGCGGTGATGCCCGCGTCCAGTTCGGCCGCGGCGTCCAGGACGCGTGTCGCCCACTGCTCGACGAGCCGGCCGGCTGCGGTCAGGTGCGAGCCGCGCGGGCCCCGGCTGAGCAGGGGGAAGCCGACCCGTCCCTCCAGTGCGCGCACGCGCTGGGAGAGGGCCTGCTGGGAGACGCCGAGCTCCGCGGCGGCGAGCCGCAGGCTGCCGGTTCTGGCGACGGCGGCCAGCGTCTGGAGGTCGGCCAGGTCGGGGACGTGCGTGCTGAGCATGAGCCGGTCTTTCCTCCGCGGCCGCCCGGGCCGGGTGGCCGGGCGCCCGCGGGACAGCAAGTGTGACAAGTGGTGCTTGTTACTGCCACAAGCAAGAGCAGACTACTCCGCCCGCCGCGGCCCGCGCAGGGTGGAAGCGTGAACACTTCCCCCACCCCGCCAGGGGGTCCCACCACCCGCGCACGCCGGACCCGGCCTCCCGGCGGGCCTCCCGGCGGGCCTCCCGGCGGGCCTCCCGGCGGGCCTCCCGGCGGGCCTCCCGGCGGGCCTCCCGGCGGGCCTCCCGGGGGC
>NZ_JAKGCV010000778.1 GCF_021556455.1 Streptomyces fuscigenes
CACCGCGGCGGCCCGGCTCGCCCGAGCGGCGCGCGCCCGCACCGAGGAACTGCGCGCCGAACTGCTCGCGCTCAGCCACGCCGTGCACGCCGAGCCGGAACTGCGCTTCGAGGAGCACGCGGCGGCCGGCCGGCTGCGCGCGACGCTCGGCGCGCACGGCTTCCAGGTCGAGGCCGGCACCGGGGGCATGCCCACCGCCTTCCGTGCCACCCGGGAACTCGGCCCCCCGGGCGAGGGCCCGACGCTCGCGGTGTTCTGCGAGTACGACGCCCTGCCGGGCCTCGGCCACGGCTGCGGCCACAACGTGATCGCGGCGGCCGGCGTCGGCGCCGCGCTCGCCACGGCCGCGCTCGCCGGCGAACACGGCGCACCCGGGCGGCTGCTGGTGATCGGCAGCCCCGGCGAGGAGGGCGGCGGCGGCAAGGTCCGCCTCCTGGAGGCGGGCGTGCTCGACGGCGTCGACGCGGCCGTCATGGTCCACGCGGCCGGCTACGACGCGGTCTCGCGCACCAATCTCGGCCGGCTGTCCCTCGAAGCCGTCTTCACCGGCCGCGCCTCGCACGCCTCCGCCGCCCCCGAGGGCGGCAGGAACGCGCTCGACGCGGCCACCCTGCTGCTCGTCGCGATCGGGCTGCTGCGCCAGCAGATCACCCCGGACGCCCGCATCCACGCGAAGGTCGCTGAGGGCGGCCAGTCCATCAACATCATCCCGGAGCGCGCCCGGGTCGAGCTGTTCGTGCGCGCCCTGGACAGCGGATACCTGCGCGGCCGCCTGCTGGAGGCCGTGGGGGACTGCGTGCGGGGCGCGGCGATCGCCACCGGCACCACCCACGAACTCGCCGAGGTGGCACCGGCGTACGACCCGGTGCTCGCGAACCCGGTGCTCGCCGGGCTCGCGGCCGACGCCTTCGCCGCGCTCGGCAGGCCGATCCCGCACGGCAGCGGCTGGTCCGGCGCCGCCGGGTCGACCGACATGGGCAACGTGAGCAGGCGGGTGCCCGCGCTCCACCCGTACGTGTGCGCCGTGCCCGGAGCGGCCCTGCACACGCGGGACTTCGCCGCGGGCGCGGCCGGCCGGGACGCGGACGCCGCCGTGCTCGACGGCGCAGCGATGCTGGGGTCCGTCCTGACCGCGCTGCTCACCGATCCCGGCCGACTGGCCGCCGCGAAAGCCGAGTTCGCGGCCGCGACGAGCGCCGCGG
>NZ_JAKGCV010000779.1 GCF_021556455.1 Streptomyces fuscigenes
AAGGGGCCCACCGCGACACGCGGCGGACCCCTTCAGCGTACCTGCTCGCCCGGGCGGCCATTCCGGCCTGCGGCGGGCGGGCGGCGAGCTGGGCGGTGCGGGCCCGCAGCCCGCCGGAGCCCGCCGTCCGGCCGTCGTGCCGGCCTCCGCCCGTGGCGGCTCAGTGCGAGCCGACGAACAGCACCATCAGCAGCCAGACCACGGGAGCGGTAGGCAGCAGCGAGTCGAGGCGGTCCATGATGCCGCCGTGGCCCGGCAGCAGGGTCCCCATGTCCTTGATGCCGAGGTCCCGCTTGATCATCGACTCGCCGAGGTCGCCGAGCGTCGCGCTGACCGCCGCGCCGAGGCCGAGCAGCAGGCCCTGCCACCAGGCGCCGTCGTCGACCAGGAACTGCATGCACAGCGCGCCGGCCACCATCGCGAAGGTGACCGCGCCGACGAGGCCCTCCCGGGTCTTGCCGGGGCTGATGCGCGGCGCGAGCTTGTGCGTGCCGAAGCGCCAGCCGACCGCGTACGCCCCGGTGTCGCTGATGACGGTCAGGATGATGAACGTCAGCACGCGCCAGGGGCCGTCGTGCGCGGTCAGCAGCAGTGCCACGAACGTCGCGAGGAACGGCACGTAGAACACCGCGAACACGCCCGCGGTGACGTCCCGCAGGTATCCGTCCGGCGGCTGCGTCATCCGCCAGACCAGGACGGCGAGGGCGGTGAGCGCCATCGCCAGCCAGGCGCCCTGCGTGCCCCACACGTATCCGGCGACGACCATCATGGCGCCGCCGACGGCGAGCGGGACGATGGGCGCCTTGATGCCCTTCTTCTCGTCGAGGCGGCTCGTCAGCTCCCACAGGCCGACCACGACGGCGGCCGCGATGACGCCCACGAAGACGGCCTTGACGACGAACAGCGACGCCACGACGACGGCGCCGAGGCCGACCCCCACCCCTATGGCCGCGCGCAGGTCGCGGCCCGCCCGCTTCTTCTGCGGGGGCTGGTCGGGCGCCGGGTGCGGTGCCGGGTGCGGCGGCATGGGCTCCTGCTGCGTCTCGTCGCGGAACAGGGGGCCGGACAGGGGGCGTCCCGCCGCCCGGCCGGAGGTCTCGTCGTGCGGGGGCGGGGGGCGGCCGGGCACCGGGGCGTAGCCGGTGGCGCCGGGGACGGGAGCGGCCGGCACGGTGGCACCGGGTGCGCCGTT
>NZ_JAKGCV010000077.1 GCF_021556455.1 Streptomyces fuscigenes
GGCCGTGCGCCATGGACGACTCCCCTCGCCGAGGGCGTGGGCCGGACGCCCCCACCGTGAGCTCGCCGTCCACCGTACGTCGCCGCAACCCGCGCCGGTCCGGCGGCGCCTTCGGCCCCCGCCCCGGCGCGGCGGGGGCCGGCGGGGCGCGGCGGAGCGGGGCTCTCCGGGGGCGCCGCCTCCGTTTTCGCCGCCGCCGTGTCCATACTGGCGGGCCACGGAGGGAGGCCGCCCGCGGGCGGCAGGACCCTCGGCGACGGCTACGGCCCTGGTTCCTGCGGGGGAGACATGTGTGCGGCACGACGAGTGCGGATCGCCTACGAGCTGAGGGCCGCCGACGCGGCCCCGGGCGGGGCGGCCGGCGGGGAGGCCTGGTGGGAGCGGTCCACCAGGGGCCTGCGGGAGGGTCTCGCCGAACTCGGCCCGGACGCCCGGGCCGGGGAGGGCTTCCGCGCCGACGGTGCCCGCGCCCGCTTCAGTGCGGCGGTGCCGGCGGGCGTGGTGTCCGAGGCCGTGCGCCTCACCATGAGCTGGATCGGCCGCTCCGGGGAGCGCGAGGCGACGCTGACCGCGCCGCACGGCGATGTCCTGCACCTCACCGGCGACCCGCGGCCCGAGGAGGAACTGGACCTGATCGCGCTCTGGCTGACCGCGGCCACGGCATCGGCCTCGGCATCGGGCGAGTGAGCACCGGCACGGCGCCGGCGGACCGTACCGGGGGGACGGGTGCCGGGTCCCGGGGGACGCGTGCCGCGGGGACGCGTGCCGCGGGGACGGGCGCCGCGTGCCTTGGGGGGCGGATGCCGAGTGGCGGGTACGGGTGGCGCGGGTCCGGGCGCCCCGTGGCGTGCGCTGTCACACCGGCCGCCCGCGGTACGTCACCAGGGTGGGGACCCGAGCGGAGGATGTGACCGGTGGACGGGAACGAATGGCTGGCGGAGCGCTTCACTCACGACACGGGCCGGCTGCGCGCCGTGGCGTACCGCATGCTCGGCTCGCTCAGCGAGGCCGACGACGCGGTGCAGGAGGCTTGGCTGCGGCTGAGCCGCACGGACGCCGACGCCATCCAGAACCTGTCCGGCTGGCTGACGACGGTCGTCGGCCGGGTCTGCCTGGACATGCTGCGCTCGCGCGCCGCGCGGCGGGAGGACTCCTACGACGGTGAGGCGTACGTGCCCGAACCGGTCGTCGACCGCCACGGCGCCGCGGATCCCGAGCACCAGGCGCTGACGGCGGACTCGGTGGGCCTCGCGCTGCTGGTCGTGCTGGAGGCGCTGAGTCCGGCGGAGCGGCTGGCGTTCGTCCTGCACGACATGTTCGGCGTCCCGTTCGAGGAGATCGCACCGGTCGTGGACCGTACGCCGGCCGCGACACGGCAGCTCGCGAGCCGGGCCCGCCGCCGGGTGCGGGGGTCCGCGCCGACGCCCGACGCCGACCTGGCACGCCAGCGGGCGGTGGTCGAGGCGTTCCTGCTGGCGTCGCGTGCGGGCGACTTCGACGCCCTGGTGGCCGTCCTCGACCCGGACGTGGTGCTGCGCTCGGAGTACGACCCCGAATCGGCGCCCGTACCCCCTTCCGTGAAGCGGTACCTGCGGGGCGCGCGGAAGGTGGCGAGCCAGGCGGCACTCTTCGGCAGGGGTGCCGGGTCGGGCACGCGGACGCGGATCGCCCTCGTCAACGGGGCGATCGGGGTGGTGACCACGGTGGACGGCAGGCTGCACTCCGTGCTCGGCTTCACCGTCACCGACGGCCGGATCGCCGAGATCGACATCCAGGCCTCGCCGGAGCGCCTGCGGCACGTGGACCCGGCGTTCCTGGACGAGTGAGCCCTGGAGGGAATCCCGGGGCGGGAGATCCGCGAGCGGGAGATCCGCAAGCGGGAGAGCCAGGGGCGGGAGTCCACGGGCGGGAGATCCAGGGGCGGAGTCCGGGGGCGGAGTCCGGGGGCGGTCGGGCCCGTCTGCGGGACCGCGCCCGCGCCCCACCCGTCGCGGCCATGTCCGGATCTGACGGTTGCGTGGCGCATCCGCCCCTGCGACCTGGGGCGATCCGCGCCATAGCCTCGTCACACGTACGGGCCGGCGTTGTCGGCCGCGAGACGTGATCTGTCGTGTTCGGGCCGCCGCCGGCCGCCGGCCGGCGGTGAACCGAGACGACGAAAGCAGGCGTGCCACCCCGTGACACCCCCTTCCACCGACGCCGGCCCGGCCACGACCCGCGCCACGGCCGCCGGAGACGTGAGCCCGTCCGCAGCGGCCACCGCCCCGGATCCGTCACCGGCCGGGGACGCGCCCGCGCGAGACCCGCTGGGGCCCAGCTGGTTCGCGGCCGTCATGGGCACGGGCATCGTCGCGGACGCGGCGGTCACCCTGCCGCGGACCTTCCCCGGCCTCCGGGCCGCCACGACCGCGGTGTGGGCGGGGGCGGCGCTGCTGCTCCTCGCCTTGACCGCCGGCTACCTTCGCCGGCGCGGGCTCCGGCTGCACGCGGCCCACCCCGTCCAGTCACAGTTCCTCGGCGCCCCCCCGATGGCACTGATGACGGTCGGCGCGGGCGCGCTGCTGCTGGGGCGGCAGCTGATCGGCGCGCGCGCCGCGCTCGACGTGGACTGGGTGCTGTGGGCGCTCGGCACCGCGCTCGGCCTTGCGACCGTGTGCGTGGTGCCGTACCGGATGATCTCCCGGCACGTGTACAAGCCGGGCGCCGCCTTCGGCGGCTGGCTCATGCCGGTGGTGCCGCCCCTGGTCTCGGCGGCGACGGGCACGCTGCTCGTGCCGCACGCCCCCGCCGGCCAGCCGCGGCAGGCCCTGCTGCTGGGCTGCTGGGCCCTGTTCGGCCTCGGCGTCGTCGCGGTGCTCCTCGTCCTGTCGATGGTCTACAGCCGACTCGTGCACCACGACGCGCCCTCCGGGGCCGTCGTCCCCACGGTGTGGATCGGCCTGGGCGCGCTGGGCCAGGCGGTGACGGCGCTGGGCGGGTTGGCGGCAGCGAGCTCCGGCACCCTGCCCGCCCCCTACGCCCGGGGCGCGGCCGTGATCGCCCTGCTCGGCGGGGTGTCGATATGGGGCTTCTCCATGCTCTGGCTCGCCCTCGCGACGGCGCTGACCGTGCGGGAGGTCAGGTCCGGCCTGCCCTTCGCCCCCACCTGGTGGTCCTTCATCTTCCCGCTGGGCGCCTGCGTCACCGCGACCAGCGCCCTGGCCGCACGCACCGGTTCGCAGCTGTTCGTGTGGCCCGCCGTCGCGCTGTACGCGGCGCTCGCGGCCGCCTGGGCCGTGGTGGCCTGGCGCTCCCTGCGGTACGCGGCGAGCGAGGTGCGCCCGCCGCGGGCGGGAGCCGCGAGGGCGATCGGCGCCTGACTCCCGCGGTCTCAGGCGCAGTCCGAGCGGGCGCCGTCCCCGCCGGCCGCGCGGCAGGACCCGCACAGGGTGCCCTCCGGCCCGCTCGTCCGGAACGCCCGCTCGCATCCGTCGCACGTCACGAGCGGATCGGGCCCGAGAGCCTCCGGGGCCGGATCCGAGGGCCGCGGCAGCGACGGCGGCAGCAGCGCCGAGAGCCGGTACGCGACGAAGCGGGCCGGATGGTGGATCGGCACGTCGGGCGCCGGGAGCCCCGCCGTGAGGGCCCGGGCCACCTGTTCGGGCGTCAGGGACCGGTCGAGCCACCGCGCCACCTCGGGCGCGAGGCGCTCCACGTCCCGGTGGGAGAGCACGAGCCGGGGATCCACGAGGCGCAGCCGTACGAGCAGGTCCCGGCCGGGTCCCGCGGTCGGAGCGGCCGTCGCGGGGCCCGGAGCGCGGGAGGCGCCGGAAGCGGGGGCGGGAGTGGGAGTGGGAGTGGGAGTGGGGACGGTGGCGGGAGTCGGAGCCCCGACGAGGGCCGGAACGGCGGCGGGAGACGGAGCGGCGGCCGGAATGGGAGCCGGAGCGGAAGCGGGGTCCGCCGCCGGAGCGGAAGCGGCGGTGGGAGTGGGAGCGGCCGTGGCGGCGGGGGACGCGCGGTCGCACTCCGGGCCCGGGCCGAGCGGTTCGACCCGCCCGTCCGCTCCGTCCCCGCCGTTCTCACCGTCCCCGCCGTCGCGGCCGGGGCCGGCCGGACCGGGCCGGAAGCCGGGGCCGGGGCCCGGCCGGGGACGAACGGGCCCGCCGGGCGGGCGGGTCGACTCGGGCTTCGCCCGCCCCCGTTCGCCCCTGGCCGCAGGTCTCCGGCCCGCAGGTCCCCTGCCCGCGCCCGCGTCCGCTTCCGCGTCCGGCCGGTCGTAGAAGAACGTCCGCGTGGCGAAGCGCCCGCCGCCCAGGGGCAGCCGCCTGCGGACGACGTACCCCGCCGCCTCCAGCTCGTTGAGCGCCCTGCGGACGGTCGTCTCGCCCTCGCGGAAACGCAGCGTCAGCGCCTTCGCCGTGACGGACTCGCCGTCCGGCAGGGACTGGATGTGGACGGCGATGCCGATCGCGACGGCGGAGAGGGCCGGGTGCTGCGCCAGGTGGTTGCCGACCACGGTGAAGCGCTCGACATGGCGGTGCCGGACGTGGATCACTCCGGCGCGCGGGGATCCTTGAGGGAGCTGTGGCGGGCACGCGGCCGCGCTAAAATTCTGGACAGCCATGGGAAGGTGTTTGCTTCCTTCTGGTCAGGCCCTCGAACAGGATTGCCGTCCTGCCGGGGGCCATTTACTTGTGGGGTACAACGGGCGCGCGACCGCAACCGGTGACGCAGCGGTTACACGCTGTGGCCGACGGTAGCGCATGACGCGCCGGGGCCGGATACCTCGTCACTCGATCGGGTGGCGGCTCGCGCGCGGCGCGCGCCCGCCCCCGCGGCCGGTCCGGTCAGGTCCGGTCCGGTCCGGTGGGGGCAGGTCTGGTTCTCTCCCGGTCCTTTGATTGAGGGCGTGGCCCGCCGGGGCGCGGTCCACCGGGACGCGTGCCGCCGCGTCCCGGTGCGCCCGGCCGCGACCGGCTCGTACGCCCGTTCGGCACCGGCCCGTCGCGGCGCGGCATCGAGGACGGCTCCACCAAGGCCGGAGCAGCGCGACACCGGATGCGGCGCGGCACCGGGGCGCGGAGAACCGCGCCCCGGTGGCCGGCCTCGCCCGTCGCCACGTGCCGGCCCGCCACGACCGGCCCGTGCGCCGGCGTTCACTGCCGGTCCGCGAGGACCTCTTCCCTGATGCGCGAGCACGAGCGGCTCAGCAGCCGGGACACGTGCATCTGCGAGACCCCGAGATCCTCGGCGATCTTGCTCTGCGTCATGTCCCGGAAGAAGCGGAGGTAGAGCACCTTCCGTTCGCGCGGCGGCAGTTCGCACAGCCGCGGCTTCACGGCCTCGCGGTCGATCACGACGTCGATGGCG
The DNA here is from genome assembly GCF_021556455.1 of Streptomyces fuscigenes. GTDB lineage: Bacteria > Actinomycetota > Actinomycetes > Streptomycetales > Streptomycetaceae > Streptomyces > Streptomyces fuscigenes. The sequence continues at coordinate 5,353 of NZ_JAKGCV010000077.1, forward strand.
GGGTCGGGCTCGCCGAGGGTGTCGGCGAGTGCGGGCGCGAAGCCGTCGGCCGGGCCGTGGAACTGGGCGTCGAGGGAGAGGGACGTGAAGCTCTCCATGGCCTCCATCCCGTCGACGACCTCCTGCTCCGTGAGGCCCGCGTGCGCGGCGATCTCCGCCGTCGTCGGCGAGTGGCCCGACACCTCGCCCGTCTGCGACAGCTCCTGGCGCGCCTTGCGGATGCGGCCGCGCAGGTCCTGGACGCGCCGGGGCACGTGCACCGTCCACATGTAGTCGCGGAAGTGCCGCTTCAGCTCCCCGTCGACCGTCGGGACGGCGTAGCTCTCGAAGGCGATGCCCCGCGCGGGGTCGAACCGGCGGACCGCCTTGACCAGGCCGAGCGCCGCGACCTGCCGCAGATCCTCCAGTGCCTCGCCGCGGTTGCGGTAGCGCCATGCCATGCGGTGTGCGAGCGGCAGCCACGCGGTGACGACGGCCTGCCGGATGCGTTCCCGCTCGGCCTCCACGCCGGGGTCGTCCCCCGTCAGGCGCGCGAGCCTCTCGAAATCCTCCGAGGTGTCGGGCGCGTCGTCGTGCGGATGTTTCGGCGCGGTGCGCGGCCGCTCCCCGGTGGTGTGGGAAGACACGCTCGTAGCCATCTGTGCTCACCCATCCTCGAACGGTTCGGAACCTCACCGCCGGGGCGACTCCCTCGGGACCGGACGCGCCGCGCGCACCGCACGCCCGGAGCGAACAGCCGCTCCCACGGACATGCCTCCGGTCCGAAGCACGACTGATTGATCCCCGGTAGGAAACGAATAAAACATGACAATCTGGTCGATTTATTGCGCGAGGCGCCGCGCGCGGCCCCCGGGCGTCCGCGGCCCCTGCCCGTCCCCGGCCCACGTCCCCCGTCGTCCGCGCCTCACGCCTCCTGTCGCCCGCGCCCCACGTCCCCGGCCGTCCGCGCCCCACGTATAGGGGCAGCGCCGTCGGGTACTCGGCGCGGTCAAGGCGCTTCCGGGCGCCGGTAAGAACACAGCTCGCCAAGACCGGAGGAGCACATGAACCTCGCACCCCTCTCGCCCCTCTACGAACGTCCCGGCCCGTGGGCCTCCGTCTACGTCGACACCTCGGCGGCCGACCAGGCGCCCACCGGTCGCAGCGAACTGCTCGGTCGGCAGATCTGCGCGGATCTCGCCGCACAGGGCGCGGACGAAGCCACCTGCAAGGCCGTGCGCGACGCGCTCGACGCGTACGCGCTCGACCCCCGCGACCGGGGCGGCACCGGCGCGCAGGACGCGCGGGACGAGAGCACGGGCGAGCGGCTCGGGGCGTACGGGCACGGCGGTCGCGCGATCTTCGCGACACACGGCGAGGTGGTGCTGGAGCCCGACCTCGCCACCACCCCGCCCACCGAGACCGCCGCGAGCTGGGGCCCCCTCCCGCACGTCGCGCCCCTGCTCGAACTGGCCGCGGCCGAGCCCCGCTGCCTCGTCGTGTACGTCGACCGCATCGGCGCGGACTTCGAACTCCGCACGACGACCGGTCGTTCCTCGCTGGGCAGCGCCGACGGGGAGGACTGGCCGGTGCACCGCACGGCCACCTCGGAGTGGGACGAGCGGCATTTCCAGCTGAGCGTCGAGAACACGTGGGAACAGAACGCGAAGAACGTCGCCGACGCCCTGACCTCCAAGCTCGCCGAGACCGGCGCGGGCCTGGTGGTGCTCGCGGGCGACGACCGCGAGCGGCGGACCGTGCGGGTGCTGCTGCCGCGCCAGTTGAAGGCGACCGTCGTCGAGTCTCCGCACGGCGGCCGGGCGCGCGGCGCGGACAGCAGGCTGCTCGACGAGGACATCGCCGAGGCGATGCACGCGTACACGCAGGACCGCACGGCCGACGACCTCGACCGCTTCCGCGCCGGGAACTCCCTGACCAACGGCCGGCTCGACGCCGTCGAGGGCGTGCCCGCACTCGTCGAGGCGGCCCGCGAACACCGCATCGACACGCTGTTCGTGCAGCCGGACGGGTCGGACGCGAACCGCGAGGTCTGGGCAGGCACGGACCCCGACCAGATCTCCATGCGCCGCACCGACACCCGCTACCTGGGCGAGCCCGAGCCCTTCTCCGCGCGCGCCGACGACGCCCTGATCCGCTCCGCGGTGATGACGGGCGCGGATGTCGTCCTCGTCGAACCCGCCCCCGACCTGCGCGGCGACGACATCGGGGTGCCGCCGGACGCCGCGGGCGGCAACGGCAACGGGGCCGGCGAGTTCCGCCCCGAGTCCGCCCGGGCCTACGCCCCGGGCGCCCCGGACGCGGACGACGACGAGGTGCGTGCCGAGCAGGAGCGGGCCCGCCGCCTCCGGGGACCGACCGGCGGCCTCGGCGCGCTGCTGCGCTGGCCCTACACGACGGGGCACCCGGGCGAGGAGGCCCTCGCGTCCGCGGAGGAACGGTCCTGACGCCTCCCGCCCGGACCCCCTGCCGGACCCTCTGAGAGTTCGCGTCCGGCTCGCGTCCGGAGTCCTCGGTGACCCGCACCCACGCCCGCCCGCCGTTCCCGGGCGGGCGTGGGCGGCAGGACGGCGGCGGGACGGCAGCGGGACGGCAGCGGGACGGCGGCCGTCGCCGGGCCGGCCGCGACCCGCCGAGCAACAGCACGTCCGGAACAGGACGGCGACAGCCCGCCGGGCAACAGCACGTCCAGAACAGGACGGCGACAGCCCGCCGGGCTACGGCAGGTTCCGGCGCCCCTCCTCGGACCGCTGTTCCTCGCGCTCGGACCGCTGTTCCTCGCGCGGCTCCTCGGCCGGCCGGTCGTGGTGCCGCTCCCCGGACGCCTGTTCCTGGCGGCGCTCCTCGGCCAGCCTGCGGAAGGACGCGTTGAGCGCCTCGCGCACCTGCGGCGCGGGCGGCGGGCCCTCGACACCGTCGACGAGGGCCTGGGCGATGGCGCGCAGTTTGATGTTCGTGTGCTGCGAGACCTCCACCAGCACCCGCCAGGCGTCGTCGGGCGTGCACCGGCCCGTCGCCATGACCAGTCCCCGGGCCATGTCGATGACGGGGTGCGACTCCAGCGCGTGCCGCAGCCCGTCCACCTCGCGCCGCAGGCCCTCGGCCTCCAGCGTCGCCTCGACCGCGCGGAACTGGGCCTCGTCCGAGGCCTCCCACTCGTCGCCGAAGGGCCGGTCCCCGGGCGCGACGGGCTCGTGGGTCGCCCGGTCCGCCGCTCCGTCCGGCGCCGGCTCGCTGTCCTGATCTGTCATCGCGTCCCCGTTCCGGGTTGCCGTCCGATACAAGCCTGCCCCCGGCGTGCCCCCACGGCCAGCCAAAGGACACGGGCAGCAGCCGGGCCGCGCCGGTCCGCGGCGCCACCGGCACGGTCCGCGGCCCGGCGAGGAGCCCGCTGCGTGCCGCCGCCCCTCGGAAGGACGCCGAAGCATTCACCCCTGGGGGTGAGGGCAGACGCCTGTGTGCGAGGAGAGCGCGTACGAGCGGTATCCGTACCGGTACTCGCGGCGCTCCTCGTGGCGTGCATCGCGGACGGCAGTCCGCGCTGCGGCGGGATCCGCGGAGGACCAGGAGAACTGCGAGAGCACCGAGAAGGGAAGTGCGGACCATGGGTCGCACGAGCCGTACCGTCGCCGCCGCGGCGACGGGCGCACTGCTGCTGGCCGGGACGACGGCGGCCACCGCCGCGGCAACACCGGCCGCGGCGAGGACTCCCACCTGCCGTACGGCGGACCTGAGCGGGAAACTCACCGAGCCCCTCGCGGGGGGCATGAACCACGCCGGCAACCGGCTCGTGCTCACCAACACCGGCGGCCGCACCTGCGCGCTGCGCGGCTACCCGGGCCTCGGCCTGGAGAACGCGGGTCATCGCGGCCTGCCGACGAAGGCCCAGTGGGGCTCGACGTGGTACGCGGCCGACCCGGGCGTCCGCACGCTGACCCTCGCGCCGGGCAGGCAGGCCCAGGCGGTGGTGTCCTGGACGCACACGGGCAACCGCGCGGGTGCCGCCTCGTATCTGGAGATCACCCCTCCGGCGTCGACCTCGCACCTCACCGTGCCGTTCAGGCAGCAGGTGGACGGCGGAACGATGCAGGTGACGGCGCTGTCCACGAACGTCCCCCTGCGCGGCTGACGGCCCCTCGGCCGGCGGGGACCCGGCGTCGCACGCGGCCGGAAGCGGGCCCGTACCGCCACGTCCGGAAACGGGGCCGTGCCGCCGCACCCGTGCGGGTCCGGCGGGCAGGGACCATGAAGCGCCGCACGAGCCCCGCGGACGCACCGGGCCGCCGCGCCCGCGTGCGGGCGGCCGGGCGGGCCGTACGGAACGGCCGGTATGTACGGGACGTCAGGGACGCGGCCGACTCGCCCCGCCCGTCGGCTACTTCGGGATCCTCCCGCTTCCCGGCGAGGCGTCGGCCTCGCGCGGAACCCGGTCCGGCAGGCCCCTCATCACGGAAACCGCAGGTCCGAGGGGCTGTCCGGGGGCGAACACGAATTCCTTCCATTCCTTTTCGAGGATGGGCACATACATCGGGGCCGCCAGGGCAGACGATGAGCTGCCGGCGCATCGCCCCACGGGAGCGGACCCTGATCCGTTCCCTCCCCCCACATCCGGGGCGGCTCCGGAGCACCTGAAGGCCCCGGTCATCCCCCCAGACCGGGGCCTTCAAAATGCCCGCGCGCGGTCCCGGACCCGGGGACCCGGGGCCGCGGCCGGACGGGACCGGAGAGGGCGGTCCGGGGCGGCGGCCGGCGGCCCGGCCGCCGCGCCCCTGCGGCGCCCGGCACCTCCCGGCTGCCGCGCCGGGGTGGGCCACCCCGCGGTCAGTCGATCACCCGGACCCCGAGGTGCGCGGCGAACGCCGGGGCCAGGTAGAGCAGTTGCGGGGTGCTGATGACGGCGCCCGCGAGCCGGTCCAGCCCCTTCGCGACGTCGAGCTCGCCCGCTCCGCGCAGGTCCACGTCCTTGAGCGTCACGCCCGTCAGGTCGGCCCGCCGCAGGGTGCAGTCCCGGAACTCGACGCGCGTGAGTACCGCCCCGCCGAAGTCGGGCTCGTCCAGGACGCACCCCTCGAAGACCACGTCGGCCAGGCGGGCCTGTCGCAGATTCAGGTAGTCGATCTTCCCGCCCCGGACCAGGACCCGCTCGAGTCCGGCGCCGTGCAGTTGCGTGCCACCGAGCCGCGCGTCCACGATTTCGACGTCCCGCAACGTCGCGCCGGCCAAATCCGTGCCCACGCCCCGGACGCGGGTCAGCACCGAGTCGATGAAGCGCGCACGCCCCAACTCCGCCTCGTCCAGCACGCAGTCCGTGAGGGCGCAGTCCATGAAGCGGGCGCCGGGCCCCTCCTGCCCCGCCAGGTCCGCTCCCGCGAACTCCAGGCCGTCGAAGTCGCCGTCCGCCTCCAGCCCTCCCCCGTAGGGTTCGAGCCGCGGCAGCCGCACCTCGGGCCGGCGCGCCGGGGCCACCCGCCCGCCCTCCTCGCGCCGCCGTCCCGCGTCCCGGCCGCCGCCCGCCGTCTTCCTCGCCCTCGTCGCCATGCCCTCATCCTGTCGCACCCCGCCGACAGCGGGCCGCGTGCGCCCCCTGGCCCGCCGGAGGTACGGGGCGCCCGCCCGGTGTCCGCTCCTCCGGGCGCCCCTCGCTCCGGACACCTCCGGCCCGCGTGACTCCCGACCCGGCCCGCGCAAACGAGGCGCGCACAAACGGGGCTCGCGATCCACCGCCTCGCAGGCCTCGCCCGGTCCTGTCATGCTCGATGGGACGGGTTGCGCCCGAACCGCGCGGAGCCGGCATCCACCCGGTCGCCGCAGGACGGCCGCGGCCCGCCGCGCGGCGGCGGGCGTCCCGGCCGAGGCGCGGGCGAGGCCCGCGAGGACGCGGCCCGTACCGGAGGCATCGGGCCGGCACCCCGGGGCCACCGGGCCCCGACCCCCCCCGGAAGCGATCCGCCCACCCGTCCGTCCATGCCCATTCATGCCCGTCCAACCGTCCACGCGGTCCCGGCCCCTCCCTGCCCTTCCCCGTTAATTCATGACACCATGAATAAACCACACGGGGGTCGTCCGGACCCCTGTTGCGATCCTCCTGTTAGGACGACGCGCGATGAGCAATCCGGCGACACCCTCACATCCGTCCGACGCCCCGGGTTCCAGCCCGGGCGCGCCCGCGGCGCAGCAGCGGCAGCAACAGGACGCGCATCGCTGGTGGGCCCTGGCGGTCATCGCACTGGCGCAGCTGATGGTCGTCCTCGACGCGACGATCGTGAACATCGCGCTCCCGTCCGCGCAGCGCGAGCTGGGGCTCAGCACGGGCAACCGGCAGTGGGTCATCACCGCGTACACGCTGGCCTTCGGCGGACTCCTGCTGCTCGGCGGCCGCATCGCCGACCTGGTCGGCCGCAAGCGCACGTTCATGATCGGGCTCGTCGGCTTCGCCGTCGCGTCCGCGCTGGGCGGCGCCGCGCAGAACTCGGCCATGCTCTTCGGCGCCCGGGCGCTGCAGGGTGTGTTCGCCGCGATCCTGGCCCCGTCCGCGCTGTCGCTGCTGACGACGACGTTCACCGACAGCAGGGAGCGCTCGAAGGCGTTCGGCATCTACGGCGCCATCGCGGGCGGCGGCGCCGCGATCGGGCTCCTGCTCGGCGGCGTCCTCACCCAGTACCTGGACTGGCGCTGGTGCCTGTACGTGAACGTGGTGATCGCGGCCATCGCCATCGCCGGCGCGATCGGCCTGCTCCACGACCGCCAGGGCCACCGCGACGCTCGACTCGACATCCCGGGCGTGATCCTCGGCTGCGGCGGCCTCGTCGCGATCGTCTACGGCCTGAGCGAGGCCGAGTCGCGGGGCTGGTCGTCGCCGGTGGTGCTGGGCCTGCTGATCGGCGGTGCGGCGCTGCTGGTCGCGTTCGCCCTGTGGCAGAACCGCGCCACGCACCCCCTGCTGCCGCTGCACATCATCGGCGACCGCTCGCGCGGCGGCGCGGTGATCACGACGTGCCTGTCGACCATCGGCCTGTTCGGCGTGTTCCTCTTCATGACGTTCTACCTGCAGAACGTGCTGGGCTACTCGGCGCTGCGGGCGGGGCTCGCGTTCCTGCCGATGTCCGGAATGATCATCCTGGGTTCGACGCAGATCTCGGCGCGGCTGCTCAACCGCATCCAGCCGCGCCTGCTCATCGGCCCGGGCCTGCTGATCGCGGCCGGCGGCCTCTACATCCTGACGTTCCTGGACACGCACTCGTCCTACGCGGGCCACATCCTGCCCGGCACGCTGACCCTCGGCCTCGGCCTGGGCCTGGTCTTCGTCCCGGCCATCGCCACGGCGACGGCGGGCGTCGCACCGCGCGACGCGGGCGTGACCTCCGCGACCGTCAACACGGCACAGCAGGTGGGCGGTTCGATCGGCACGGCCCTGCTCAACACCATCGCGGCCACGATCACCAGCAGCTGGCTGGCGTCCCGTCTGCCCGCCGCGGCGGCGGCGAACGGCGGCAGGCTGACCGGCGCGCAGCGCCGCGCGCTGACCAACGCGGGCGTCACCCACGGCTTCACCGTCGCCATCGGCTGGGCGGCCCTGATCATGCTGCTCGCGTCGCTCATCGCGTTCTTGATGATCAACGCGCGGCCCGGGAGCAGGGGGGCGGAGGCCGAGGCGTCGTCGGGCGGCCCGAGGACGCCGAGCCCGGTGGCGGGGCGCACCGGCTGACGGCGCGCTCCCGCCGCTCGGCGCGGGTGACGCCCGCGATCACGCGGAGCCGGGCGCACTCCGCTGCGTGCCGAGCGCGGTCAGGGCGTCGTCCGTGAGCCGGAAGACCGACCAGCCGTCCTGCGGGCGGGCGCCGAGCGCGCGGTAGAACGCGATCGACGGCTCGTTCCAGTCGAGGACCGACCACTCCAGGCGCCCGTAGCCGCGCTCCACGCAGATCCTCGCGAGTTCGCGCAGCAGGCCCTTGCCGTGGCCGCCGCCCCGGCGGTCGGGGCGGACGTACAGGTCCTCCAGGTAGATGCCGTGCACGCCGCGCCAGGTGGAGAAGTTGAGGAACCACAGCGCGAAGCCGACCGTGCTCCCGTCGCCGTCGTCCACCGCGACATGGGCGTACGCGGCCGGCCGCTCGCCGAACAGCGCCTCGTGCAGCTGCCGCTCGGTGGCCCGGGCCTCGGGCAGTGCCTTCTCGTACGCGGCGAGCTCGCGGACCATCGCGTGGATCTCGGGGACGTCGTCGGGGGTTGCGCTGCGAATCATGCCCCCACCCTGCCAAACGCCGCTCACCGCGCGAGCAGCACCCGGCCCACGTGCGCCTCTCCGTCGCCGAGCGGCTCCCCGTCGGCCCAGCGCCACAGGCCCTCCTGGAGGACCCGCGCCAGCGTCCAGGCGCGGGCGCGGTCCCGGTCGAGGCCGAGCACGCCGGTCATCACGTCGAAGCGCGGCAGCACGTCCTGGGGGTCGAAGCGGTTGCGCAGGGCGGGGAACAGCTCGAAGCCGGGGTCCCCGGCGAGCGGCTTGGGGTCGATGGCCAGCCAGGGGCCGCCGCCCGCACCGCCGGACGCCCCGCCGTGCGGGTCGCGGGCGGCGGGGCGGCGCGAGGCCAGCACGTTCTCGTAGTGCAGGTCCCAGTGCAGCAGCCGGTCCCCCGGCTCGCCCGCCACCTCCCGCACGGCCGCGGCGCACTCGCGCAGCAGCGCCGCGTGCGGGAACCCGGGCGGCACCTCCCCGATCACCGACAGCATCGCCGCCGTCGCGTCGGCGAGCGTCCTGGTCCCCGCGGGCGCGGGCACCGCCGTGAGGCGGGCCAGCAGCCCGGCGATCACCTCGACGGCCCCGGCGACCGGCACGGTGCTCAGGTCACGCGCCGGATCCGCCGCCTCCAGGAGCAGTACGCCCGTGCCCGGCGCCTCGGCCCGCGCCAGCAGCCGTACCGCGCCGCGGCCGTCCCAGGCGCCGAGCGCCGTCGCCTCGCCCGCGGACTCCGCGTTGAGGAACTGGAGTTTGAGCGCGGCGGCCGTCCCGTCCGCCTCCCGCACGACCGGCAGCACCAGCGCGGTCATGCCGTGCCGGGCCCGGCCGGTGCGCCGCAGCCCCCAGCGGGCCAGGAAGGCGGCCGCGTGCCCGGGCAGCGCCGCGACGAACGCCCGCCCCGCGTCCCCCTCGTACCGGGCCTGCGCCTCGGCCAGGCCCGGAGGTACCTCGATCATGCGGCGAGGGTAGAGCAGCGGGGCGCCCCGCGCGTGCCCGCTGCGGCGATCGTCTGGACAGGGCGGACCGGCCAGGTGTACGAATCGAGCCCATGAGCAGCGCGGACACCGTGAACGGCGGGATCTCCTTCTGGTACGCCCAGGACGGGGTGCCCGTCCCCCGCGAACCCCTCGGCGGGAACGCGAGCGCCGACGTGTGCATCGTGGGCGGCGGGTTCACCGGGCTGTGGACGGCGTACTACCTGAAGAAGGCCGCGCCGTTCCTCACCATCACGCTGCTGGAGGCCAAGTTCTGCGGCTACGGCGCCTCGGGGCGCAACGGCGGCTGGCTCTACAACGGCATCGCGGGCCGCGACGCCTACGCGAAGGCGCACGGCCACGACGCCGCAGTGCGCCTCCAGAGGGCGATGAACGCGACGGTCGACGAGGTCGTGGCGGTCGCCGCCGAGGAGGGCATCGACGCGGACATCCATCAGGGCGGCGTCCTCGAAGTCGCCTACACGCCGGCCCAGTTGACGCGACTGCGGGAGTTCCACGCGGCGGAGCTCGCGTTCGGCGAGGGCGACCGCGTGCTGCGCGGAGCCCGCGAGACGGCCCAGCGCGTCCACGTGGCCGGCGCCGTCGGCTCCACCTGGACCCCGCACGGCGCCAGGCTGCACCCGGCGAAGCTCGTCAAGGGCCTCGCCGCGGCGGTGGAGGCCCTGGGCGTCACCATCCACGAGTCGACGCCCGTCACCGAGATCCGGCCCAAGCACGCCGTCACCCCGTACGGCACGGTGCGCGCGCCCTACGTCCTGCGCTGCACGGAGGGCTTCACGGCGGGGCTCAAGGGCGACCGGCGCACCTGGCTGCCGATGAACTCCTCGATGATCGCGACCGAACCGCTGCCCGAGCGGGTGTGGGACACCATCGGCTGGGAGGGCATGGAGACCCTCGGCGACATGGCCCACGCCTACATGTACGCCCAGCGCACCGCGGACGGCCGCATCGCGCTCGGCGGCCGGGGCGTGCCCTACCGCTTCGGGTCCCGGACCGACAACGACGGCCGCACGCAGCCCGCGACGATCGACGCGCTGCGCGAGATCCTGGTGCGCTTCTTCCCCGCGGCGGCGGGCGTGCGCATCGCCCACGCCTGGTCCGGCGTCCTGGGCGTGCCGCGCGACTGGTGCGCGACCGTCGCGCTCGACCGCTCCACCGGCCTCGGCTGGGCCGGCGGCTACGTCGGCTCCGGCGTCGCCGCGACGAACCTGGCCGGGCGCACCCTGCGCGACCTGGTCCGGCAGGACTCGGGCCAGACCGGCCCCACCGACCTGACCACCCTGCCCTGGGTCAACCACCGGGTCCGCAAGTGGGAGCCGGAGCCGCTGCGCTGGCTGGGTGTGCAGGGGATGTACGCCGCCTACCGCGAGGCCGACCGCCGCGAGGCGCACGGCCACTCGGCGGCCACCCACCCGATCGCCCGCGCGGCGAACCGGATCACGGGGCACTGAGCCGCGGCGCGGGCGGGCGGCCCGTTCCCTACCGCGCGCCGGGGCCCGGCCCGTGCGGGGCCCCGGACCGCCCGGGCCCCGCCCCGCCGCGCCGGCCGGCCCGTGCGGGCCCGGATTACTCGACCTCGACGCCGAAGTCCTCGACCAGCTCGGCGAGGCCGCCCCGGTAGCCCTTCCCGCCGACCACGAAGTCCCAGTCGCCGCCCTCGCGGCGCCGGAACGAGCCGAGGACCAGGGCCGTCTCGCCCGGGCGGCCGTCCGAGACCTCCAGGCGGTCCAGTTCGGCGCCCGCGGCGTCGCGCAGCCGGATGCCCGCCTCCGTGAAGCCCGACAGGTCGGACTCCGGGTTGGCGACCGGGTCCACCGCGGCGACCAGCACGAGCCGGTCCGCGCCCGGCGGCAGCCGGTCGAAGCCGACGCGTATCGCCGCCCGGTCGTCCCCCGCCGGACGGACCATCGCGACCGAACCGTCCGGCGTGCGGTGGTTGTTGAAGAAGACGAAGTGGTCGTCGCCGAGCACCCGCGTGCCCCGGCACAGCAGTGCGCAGACGTCGAGGGCCACGTCCCCCGCCCACACCATGCCCAGTGTGTTCGCGTCCGGGTCGGCCGCCGCGTCGACCTGCGTCGCGCCCTCGCCGGAGGCGCGCTGCTCCGGGACGCCGCCGCGCGGGCCGAGGCGTCCCCGCAGGCCGTACCGGTGCAGCAGCTCCACGAGTTCGGGCCCGGAGACCAGTTGCAGGGGCTTGCCGTTGGCGAAGGCGCGGGAGCCGTTGCCGAAGCCCGAAGTCGTCACCAGGAGGCCCTTGTTGGCGCCCTGGTCCTGCACCGTGCCGTACAGGTCGCGCACGGCGGTGGGCGGCACGGTGTTGCGGTACCGCTTCACCTGCACGACGATCTTGCCGCCGCTGATCGGGTCCGGGTCGAGCGCGTCGACGTCCACGCCGCCGTCGCCCGACCTGACCGTGGTCAGCGCGCGCATGCCGCGGGCCCGGAACAGGTCGGCGACGAGCTCCTCGAACTCCAGCGGGTCCATCTCGAAGAGGTCGGGCTCCTCGCCGCCGCCGTGCGAGACGACGACGCCCGTGGCCACCTCGTCCGGCAGCCGCACGGTGCCGACGGCCGCGAGCTGGTCCGGGCGGGCGGACAGCTGCCCGCGCAACCCGTCGACCAGGCAGTCCACCGGGCTGACGCGCTCCAGGTTGAGCGCGTCGAAGTCGTCGCGGCCGACGGCCACCGACGCCAGGTGCACCCGCGCCGGGCGGCCCGTCGCCGGATCGGGCCCGTCCACGAACCCGTTCAGCGAGACGGCCCGCAGCGTGCGGAACTCGTCCGCGGCGAACACCTCCCGCAGCACCAGCAGCGCACACTGCGCGAGCGTCTCCCGGTACAGCGCGCGCCGCCGGGTCGCGGGCCGCGCCACCTCGCGCTCCTCGTCGGCGCCCGCCACGTACCGCACGGACCTGACCTCGGGCACCACGTCGAACGGCGGCAGCTCCCACTCCAGCACGAGCTCGCCCGCGCCCCGGTCGTAGGCCGCGCTGACCTGGCGCGGGAACGCGTCCGGCCAGGCCGTCGACGCGTACAGCGCGGCGGTGAAGTACTCGACGGCCGTCTCCGCGTCGCCGTCGCGCAGGCCCGCCGCCATCGCGCGGACCCCGTCGTTGTGGCGCTCGGTCTCGGCCCGTACGCCCGCCGCCCAGGCGTCGTACTGCCCCCGGTACGCCTCCAGCTGCCGCACGCGCTGCTGCTCCGCGTACCGCGCGGCCCGCAGGTCGTCCTCGTAGCGCCGCCGCGCCTCCTCCCGGGCCGCCTGCCGGCGCGCGTGCGACCAGCCGCGGCCCTCGGCGCGGTAGCGCGCCGGGTCCGGCATC
>NZ_JAKGCV010000780.1 GCF_021556455.1 Streptomyces fuscigenes
CCGCCCGGGGTGCCGTGCGTGCCCGGTGTTCCCGGCCCGGTGCCGGGGCCCGTGCCGCCGCAGCAGCCGCCGGTCCCGCAGATGGGCGGGCAGCCGCCCGCGTACGGGTACCCGGCGCCGCCGCCCGGTGTGCCGACGGTCGGCCCCGGCTACCAGGCCGTCCTGCGCTACCGTGCGCCCGACGGCTCGGAGGCGCAGCTGATCCGGCGGTCGGCGCCCGGGACGCCGCATCCGGAGTGGCAGATCCTGCACGAGTTGCGCGCCCTGAACGTGCCGCCGCAGCAGGTCCTCGAACTCCACACGGAGCTGGAGTCGTGCGAGCTGCCCGGTGCGTACTGCGCGCGGATGATCGGTGAGATGTGGCCGCAGGTGCGGATCACGAGCGTCGCGCCGTACGGCCGGGACCATGCCGGCCGCCAGCAGGGCATGCAGCACCTGCTGACGCACCAGGGCGAGTTGCACCAGGTCGCCGACGGTCCGGCGCGGCCGGCGCCGGTGCGTGCCCCGCTGCCGCAGGTGCAGGTCGCGCCCGCGATCTCGCCGGAGGCGATCGGGCAGGAGATGCTCGGCGCGTTCGGGCCGCAGGGCCTGTGCCGCTACGACCAGCAGGCCGTCTCCCGCCAGGGGGTGCCGGAGATCGTGGCGCAGACGCTGGTGTGGGCCGGTCTGCCGGCGGACTTCGGTCCGTTCTTCTGGGCGCAGCCCGCGCAGCCGGTCATCCCGACGCTGGCGGAGGTGGCGGCGCAGCGGCAGGTCGCGGCGGCGCCGGACGCCTCGTCGTATCTGGTGATGGGGACGGACTTCGGCCGGGCGCTGTGCGTGCAGTACGGCACCGCGCACATCATGGCCGTGCCGGTGGAGGCGGGGCCGGACGGTGGCCCGGCGGTGGCGCAGTTCGTGAACACGAGTCTGCCGCAGTTCGCGCGGTGCGTGGCGATGCTCGGCCGGATGTGGCGGTTGCGGTTCGGGCTCACGCCCGAACAGGCGGGGCGCTGGACGGTCGACTTCCAGGCGCAGCTCGCGGCGCTCGACCCGGCGGCGCTGGCGTCGCCGGAGACCTGGTGGTCGGTGCTGCTCGAACAGATGTGGGACGGCCTGTTGTAGGAGGCCTGCGGCTCGCGGCCCGCGGGCGGGACGGCGCCCGCCCGCGGCGGCCCGCCGGGCGCGGTCGCGCCGGGCCGGGCGGGGAGG
>NZ_JAKGCV010000781.1 GCF_021556455.1 Streptomyces fuscigenes
CGCCGTCGGCTGCCTCCCGGGCGGCCGCCTCGCCGGCCGTCCCCCCGGCGAGCGCCGCCTTCCCGGCGGGCGACGGCTGCGGGACCGGCAGCACGGGCGGGGGCGTGCGCAGGGGCGGCTGCCACCCCTCCGCCTCGTCGTAGCGGCGCACGATCCGGGCCGGGGCGCCGGCCACCACCGCGTGGTCGGGCACCTCGCCGCGTACGACGGACCCTGCCGCGACGACGACGTTGCGGCCGAGCACCGCGCCCGGCAGGATCACCGCGCCCGTCCCGAGCCAGCATCCCGCGCCGATCGCCACGGGCGCGATGCGGGGCCACTGCTTGCCGACCGGGACGCCCGGGTCGTCGTAGCTGTGGTTGGTGGTCGTGATGTAGACGTAGGGGCCGCAGTACGTGTCCCGGCCTATGGAGACCGTCGTGTCGGCGATCACGTGGCTGCCGCGGCCGAGCACGACCCCGTCGCCGATGCTGACGTAAGGGTCGGGCCCCAGGTCGAGCCCGGGCACCAGGCCCGCGGTCAGGCTGACCCGCTCGCCGACGATGCAGTAGTCGCCGAGCTCGATCCACGGCTCGCCGAAGACCGTCCCCTGGGGGAACGCGAGGCGGGTGCCCTCGCCGATCCGCCGGAACCGCATCCGCCCCGGGTGCGCGGCCGTCACTGCGCCCGCGTCCTGCACCCATCGCCAGCCCGCGTGGACCAGGCGCGTCGCCGCGCGTCGCCCGAGGCCCCTCAGCGCCGCGTACACGTTTTCCCACTTCCGCATTTCCGCACACCCACACGGTAGAGGAGCCCCGGCGGGCGCACGGACGGGATCGGCCCCCGGGCTCCCGGCGCTCCCCCGGCGTTCGCCGTCGGGGTCCGTTCCGCGCCCGGGCCGAGCGCAACCGGGCCCGCCCCTACCACGGTTCGGCGGCGAACCGCGCTGCTTCGCGGGGGAACTCCTTCCGACGAGTGGCCCGATCGCTTTCCGTGCGTACGGACGCGATCACGCGTGGTTGCATGACCGCCACATCCGGAGCGCACCCCAACCCCCAAGGGATCGCGGAATGTCAGTGCCTGCCCGCGATGACGTGCGGGTGCTCGTAGGGCGGGATCAGCGTCAGCCCCCGCTCGGCGGCCATGGCCTCGCCGAGCGCGACCCGGTCGCCGGTGTAGCGGTCGTAGGTGAGGACCTCGGCCCCGTAG
>NZ_JAKGCV010000782.1 GCF_021556455.1 Streptomyces fuscigenes
CACCGCGCCGCGGCCGGGAGGCGCGGGCCGTGCGCGGCCGGCGGCGGCGTCAGGGCCGTGCCGCCATCAGCCCGGCCAGCAGGGCCGCGAACCTCGACGCCTCCGTGACGTGCGGGAAGTGGTGGCCGACCGGCCACTCGACGACCTCCGTGGCGGGCAGCCGCTCGACGAGCCAGCCGCGCTCCTCCGGGTCGACCGGATCCCCGAAGACGGCGACATAGGGGATGCCGCGCTCGCGGAGGCGCGCGAGCATCTCGTCCGTGCGCGCCGCGAGGTCCGGAACGCGCAGGTCGAGCAGCTCGGCCCAGTAGCTCAGCACGATCTCCTGCGAGACGGTGTCGCCGGCCCGCAGCAGCCCGCGGTAGGTCGCGCCGACGTTCTCGGTGCGCATCCGGGCCTGGAGCACCGCCCACGTCTCGGCGAAGTCCTCTCCGCGCAGGCGGGGCGCGATGCTCTGCGCGAACCGCGCGAAGTCGTCGACGCGCAGCGGCTGGTCGACGTTGACGACGGCGGTGGCCGGGTGGCGCGCGCCGTAGGCGGTGGCGAACAGCCCGGCGAGGGAGTGGCCCACCACCACCGGCCGGTCGAGCCCCGCCGCCAGCACCGCCTGGTGCACGGCGTCCACCACGCTGTCGAGTCCGTGGTCGCCGTCGTCGAGCGGCGGCGACCCGCCGTGGCCCGGCAGGTCGAGCGCGAGCGCCGGATGGCCGAGCGGCAGCCGGGACAGTACGGGCCGCCACATCGCGCGGTCGAAGGTGAGCCCGTGCAGCAGCACCACCGAGCGGCCGCGCCCGTAGACCGCTCCGGCGCCGTCGGGTCCTGGGCCCACATCGGTCAGTACGGCGTCCCCGCCCGCCGGGCCCGGCGGCCCGGTCTCGACGGCGGCGGCGCCCCGGTGCGCGGCCCCGGGCGCGGGCCCCAGCCCGATGGAGTCGCCTGCCAGCGGTCCCCACCGCCCCGACGAGAGGACGACTTCTTCGGCATCCACCTCTTCGCCACCATTTGTCATGTTTTAACGCTACTCCGCGACGCGGACAGCGTGACGAGGGCAGCGGCATACGGGCAGCGGGGTTCGGGCGGCACACGAAGGCGGAGGGGGACGGAGGAGGGCGGTCCGCGCCCGGCGGCGGGGCGGGCGCGGACGACGGGACGCGGGGCCGGCGCGCGCAGGGGTCGGGGCGCG
>NZ_JAKGCV010000783.1 GCF_021556455.1 Streptomyces fuscigenes
TGGTCCCTCGTCGTGGCCGCTGCCCTGTGCTGCGCCGCGGCCGGCGCCACCTCGGCGGGGCTGCACGCGGCCGACGTCCGGCGGGGGCCCGTGCCGGGCATCGCCGGGCGCCACGGGCGTGCGGTGGTGGAGCTGAGCGTGACGTCCGACCCCCGCCCGGTGCGCCGCAAGGTCAGCGGAGACCATCTGACCGCCGCCCAGTTGATGTTCGACGCGCGGATCGTGGAGATCGCCTCCCGGGCGGGGCGGGCCACGGCGGTCAGGACGCCGGTGCTGGTCTTCGTCGATCCCGGCCCGCACCAGGGCGAGTGGCGCGGGCTGCTGCCGTCGACGAGGCTGCGGCTCGCGGCCCGGCTCACGCCGCCGTTCCCGGACGATCCCGCGCACGCGGCGCTGGTGCGGCCCGTGTCGGCCCACGCCCCGCCGCCCGTCTCCGCACCGCCGTCCCGGTCCCAGCGCGCCGCGGGTGCCCTGCGGGCGGGGCTGCGGCGCGCCGCCGAGCCGCTGCCACCCGACGCCCGGGCCCTGCTGCCCGGGCTGGTCGTGGGGGACACGTCCCGCATCACACCCGAACTCGACAGCGCGTTCAAGGCCACCGACCTCGCCCACCTGACGGCGGTCTCCGGCGGGAATTTGAACATCGTGCTCGCGCTGCTGATCGGGCCGCCCGCGCTCGCGCTCCGGGCCGAACGGCGCGGCGTTGCCCCACGGTTGGGCATCCCGCTGCGAGCCACCGCAGTGCTCGGGGCCGCGCTGACGGTGGCGTTCGTCGTGGTGTGCAGGCCCGAGCCGAGCGTGCTGCGTGCCGCGGCCTGCGGCCTTGTGACGCTTCTCGCACTCCTGACGGGCCGGCGCAGGTCGCTGATCCCGGCGCTGGCCGCGGCCGTGCTGGGCCTGGTGCTCTACGATCCGTGGCTGGCACGGAACTACGGCTTCGCGCTGTCGGTGCTCGCGACCGGCTCGATGCTGACGCTCGGACCGCGCTGGTGCGCCGCCCTGGTCCGGCGCGGAGTGCCCGTGCGGCTCGCGGAGGTACTGGCCGCCGCGGGCGCGGCGCAGGCCGTGTGCGCGCCGGTCGTGGCGGTGTTCGCGGCCCGGGTCGGCCTGGTCGCCGTTCCGTGCAACTTGGCCGCCGAGCTGGCGGTCGCGCCCGCCACGGTCCTGGGCTTCGCGGCGCTCGCCG
>NZ_JAKGCV010000784.1 GCF_021556455.1 Streptomyces fuscigenes
CCCGCGTTGGACTCGCCGTCCGTCATCAGCACGATCGACGTGAACGTGTCGCCCCCGCCCCGGCCGAGGTGCGCGTACGCCTGTTCGAGGCTGTCGTACACCGCGGTGTTCCCGGATGGCGAGGACGAGGCCGCACAGCCCCATCGCACCCCCCTTGCGTCCGGCGGGTGCTCCCGCGTCAGCCGGCGTCGGGGCGCGCGCCGCGCACGGCGGCCACGAGGCCGTCGACGAGCAGCCGGTCGCGGGGCTCCGTGAGCCGCTCGCGGGCCGCGGCCGGCGACAGCCACAGGATCCGGTCGACCTCGCGGCTCGGGGTGAAGGCGCCGCCGCTCTCCTCGGCGGCCCAGTACTCGACGGTCTTGGGCCGGCCCTCCACCTCGTAGCCGACCGTGCCGAGCGCGGCGCCGGGCACGCAGTAGTGGCCGGTCTCCTCCAGCACCTCGCGCAGCGCCCCCGCCAGGGCGCTCTCGCCCGGCTTGAGCTTGCCCTTCGGGTGCGACCAGTCGTCGTAGGCGGGCCGGTGGACCAGGCACAGCTCGATCGCGTCGCCGCCGCCGGCGGGCGCGTCGCTGCCGGAGCCGGCCACGGCGCGCCGCCAGAGCAGGCAGCCGCCGGCGCGGATGGTGTCCGAGGGGGACCGGTCGTCCGGCACTGTCATGTCCGCCCCTGCCCGTGGTCGTCGTTCGGTGTCACCGTCACCGTCACCGTCACCCGCCTCCGTCCCGGCCGGTGCCGTTCCTGATCGCCCGTGCCGCCGGTGTACCTCTGCCCTGCCGCTTGCCGCTTGCCGCCTGCCGCCTGCCGCCTGCCGCCTGCCGTACGCGGTCGTCGCGGCGACGGACTCCGTGTGCCCCGAGGACCGGCGGCCACCCCTGGCCGGGGCGGGCGGTTGGAGGGGCGTCGCGGCCCCCGCGGCGTCCTTCGGGTGCTCCCTGCCGCTCGGCGGAAACCGCTCGGCCGGAGCAGCTCGAACGTTGCCGCTCGAACGTTGCCGCTCGGCCTGAGCCGTTCAGCGGGCGGCGGCCGCCGCGGCCCGCTGCCAGACCTGCTGGAACGCGAAGCGGGCCGCCTCCACCTCGAGGCGCTGGTCGGCGTGGAGCACGCCGAGCGCGTACGCGGTGGCCGGGGCGATGCGGGGGGTGCGGGCGGCGTTGGCGGCGGCCGCCGCGGCCTCGGCG
>NZ_JAKGCV010000785.1 GCF_021556455.1 Streptomyces fuscigenes
CCGCCCGCGACCGGGGCGGGCCAGGCCGGGGGCCCCGCGGGCGGGTGCGGGACGGCGAGGCCCGATCCGAAGTAGCGGCGCGTGTAGCCCGTGGCGGTGCCGTGCACGGCCGCGTCCGAGAGGTGGGCGGCGCCGGCGAGCGCGGCCGCCGGGTCGACGAGGCCGTAGCCGGTGGCGTCGTCCCGCCCGCCCGCGGGGGTGTCCCGGGCGGTGTCCTCCAGCAGCTTCTTGATCTGGGCGGGCGTGAGGTGGGGATGGGCGGCGCGCACGAGCGCGACCGTGCCGGAGACGAAGGCGGCGGCCGCGCTCGTCCCCCAGCCCTCGTAGTAGTGCCGGTCCGGATCCGCTATCACGACGTCGACCCCGGGGGCGCTCACGTCCGCGTACCACCGGCGGGTGGAGAAGTCCGCGGGCGTGCCGTACTTGTCGACGGCGGCCACCGCGATCACTCCGGGATAGGCGGCCGGGTAGGAGATGTGGTCGCCCTTCTGCCCGCCGTTGCCCGCGGAGGCCACGACGGGCACCCCCTTGGCGAGCGCGTACTGCACCGCCTCGTCCTCCTCGCGCTCCGGGTGCGCGGAGGCGCTGTCGTCGCCGAGGGAGAGGTTGATGACGTCCGCGCCGTGGTCGACGGCCCAGCGAATGCCGAGGGCGAGGGCGTCGCCCCTGCTGGTGCGGGCGCGGTCCCGGGCCGGGTCGGTGCCCTCCAGGATGACCCGCACGGGCAGGATCTTCGCCTGCGGGGCGAGGCCGAGCACGCCGTCGCCGTCGTCCGTGCCGTGGCCGTGCCCGGCGATGATGCTCGCCATCGCGGTGCCGTGCCGGGCCCAGGAGCGGTCGCCGCGCCCGGCGCCGAAGCCGATGAGGTCCTTGCCCGCGAGCACCTGGCCGGTGAGGTCGGGATGGGTGCCGTCCACGCCGGTGTCGAGGACGGCGACGGTGATGCCGTGCCCCTTGCTGCTGAGCCACGCCTGCTGGGCGTGGAGTTGGGCAAGGGCCCACTGCTGGTCGCGTATGGAGTCGGCGCTCGCGGGCGCGGCGGGCACGAGAAGCAGGAGGGACGCGGCGGTGAGCGCGGCGGCGGCCCGCCGGGTCAGCCGGCCGGTGAACGGCGGGACCGGTGCGACGGCGGCGGGGCGCGCGGGCGCCGACGCGAAGGAGCCTGCTCCTCGCA
>NZ_JAKGCV010000786.1 GCF_021556455.1 Streptomyces fuscigenes
CGCTGGCCGGGCACGAGGGGCCGGCGGGCGTCCGTCTGACCACCGCCGCCTGGCTGGTCACGGCGGTCCGGCCCTGACGCGGGCGGCCCGGCGCCGACGGCGGGCACGGGCCACTTGGCGCGGCCCCGGCAGGGGCACGGGGAGCCCGGCACTGCGCCGCGCGGTCGACGCGCCGACACGTGCGGTCCCGGGCGCGGGCCGGCGGCGCCTCCTGTGCCTAGAATCGCGACCGACCGATCACACAGGGTGACGGCTCGGCCTGGCGGCCGGCGGAAGGGGCACGGCATGGCAGCGGAACTCTCCGAGAATCTGAGGCGGCTCGTCGACGGCGCGAGGACCTTCGCGAAGGTCGCGACGCTGCTGCCGGACGGCACCCCGCACGTCGCCGTGGTGTGGCTCGGCCGGGACGGCGACGACCTGGTCTTCGCCACCGGTGCCGGCTCGCGCAAGGCGTCCAACCTGCGCCGGGACCCGCGCATCACCGTCCTGCTGAACCCGGCGGCGGCGCCGTACACCTACGCGGAGGTGCGCGGCACCGCCACCCTCTCGGAGGACGCCGGCCCCGCGCTGCTCGACCGCCTGTCGATCGCCTACGAGGGCAAGCCCTACGGGGAGTTCTCGTCGGGTGCGAGCACCAGCGGGACGGTCGCGGTGCGCATCACCCCGGAGAAGATCGTCGACACGCTCTAGGCCGGGCTCCCGGGGCCGGGCCCAGCGGTGTTCCCGGCGCCCTGCCCGGTCGCGGCCACGGGACCGGCCCCGGGCAGGACGCCGAGGACGACGGTGGCACCGAGGTCGTCGTCCTCGGCGAGGCTCGCGGTGAGCCCGGCGGCGGCGAACACCGCGAGGGCGGCGGGGGCCTGGCGCTCGCTGGTCTCGCTGAGCAGGACACCGCCGGGGGCCAGCCAGCCGGGCGCGCCGGCCGCGACACGCCGGAGCACGGCCAGGCCGTCCCCGCCTCCGTCGAGGGACAGCAGCGGCTCGTGGTCGCGGGCCTCGCCCGGCAGCAGCGGCACCTCGGAGGTCGGCACGTAGGGGACGTTGGCGGTGAGCACGTCGACGCGGCCGCGCAGGCGGGCCGGGAGCGCGCCGAACAGGTCGCCCCGGTGGACCTGCGCGCCGAGGGGCGCGAGGTTGCGGCGGGCACAGGCGACGGCGGCGGCGTCGGCGTCGG
>NZ_JAKGCV010000787.1 GCF_021556455.1 Streptomyces fuscigenes
GCGGCGGGGCGGCACCGTGCGGGGGCGCCGCTGCCCGAGAATCCCCCGCAGCGGGCCGTCCCCCCACGAGGGCCCGCCGCGTCCGCACCCCGCCCGGCCCGGCGGCGGACCCCGCGACCGGGGCCGGTGCGGGGGACCCGGGAACGGGAACAGGAGCGAGAAGGAGGGCGAGGACCGTGGCGGACACGAGACTCACGCTGGTCAAGGGCGACATCGCGGCGCAGGAGGTGGACGCGGTCGTCAACGCGGCGAACTCCTCCCTGCTGGGCGGCGGGGGAGTGGACGGCGCCATCCACCGCGCGGGCGGCCCCGGCATCCTGGCGGCCTGCCGCGAACTGCGGGCCGGCCCCTACCCGGACGGCCTGCCCACGGGCCGGGCGGTGGCCACGACGGCCGGCCGGCTCCCGGCCCGCTGGGTGATCCACACGGTGGGGCCGGTCCACGGCGCCTCGGCCGACGGTGCCGAACTCCTGGCGTCCTGCTACGCGCGGTCCCTGCACGTGGCGGACGAACTCGGGGCGCGCACCGTCGCGTTCCCGGCCGTGTCCGCGGGCGCCTACGGCTGGCCGCTCGACGACGCGGCCCGGATCGCGGTGCACACCGTCCGGCAGGCCGTGACCGCCGTCGCCGAGGCCCGCTTCGTCCTCTTCGACGACCGGGCGTACGAGGCGTTCGCGGCGCACCTGCCCTGAGCGGCGCGGTGGCTGCGCCCGAGTGGCAGGGCGGGCACGCAGGAGGCGCGCGGCGGCCTCCTTCCGGCCACGCCACCCGGCCGGGGGCCACCGAGTGATTGTCATGGGCATGGACACCCAACGCCCCGCGTGCCAGGCTGAGTTGAGCGCGGACCGGACCTCGGGAGCTATCTGACAACGTTGTCGAAGATGCCCGCGGACTCATCCGCCAAGCCCTCACCCCCACACCGAGGAGCGACGATGAACGCACGACGCAGAACCACCGGGCTCGCCGCGGCCGTCCTGGCGGCCGCCGCCCTGACCTGTGCCGCCCCGGCGCTGGCCGCCCCGCCGGCCGCCCCCGCGGCAGGCACCTCGACGGTGCGTGTGGGCGCGCACGAGCAGCACGCGGCCGCACGTTTCTGGACCTCCGCGCGGCTGCGCTCCGCGACGGACGTGACCGCGACCGCCGTTCCCGCGGGGCGGGTCGCGGGCGG
>NZ_JAKGCV010000788.1 GCF_021556455.1 Streptomyces fuscigenes
AGCGGGCGGAGCCGGCGGCGCCCGCCGGGCCCGCGGCCCGCGGGGACCGCGCCACCTGCCGCACCCGCGTCACCGGCTCCCGCGCCGTGGCCGACTGCCACAACCCCGACCCCACGACCGACCGGCTGCGGCTGCACGTCGAATGCGCCCGCTGGTGGGACGTGGACGCCGACAGCGCCCCCGTCGACGTCCCGCCGGCCGGCTACGCGCGGCTCACCGAGCGGTGCTGGAAGGAGGTCGCCTCGGTGTGGGTCACCCACGAGCCGGTCCGGCGGCCGAAGGCCCGGCCCGCGCCGTCCGCGGGCGCCCCCGTCACGGCCGCACCGGTGCCGGCCGGCAGCTGAGCGCGTGGCTCGCCGCCTCGGCGGCCGCCGTCTCCGCGTCACCCGCCCGCAGGGCCTCCACCAGGCGCGTGTGGTCCATCAGCCCCTCCGGCTCGGGCACGCCGTGCACCTGGTCGCGCAGCGCCTCACGCACGACGTCGCCGAGGTCCGCGTACAGGGTCGTGAGGACCTCGTTGTGCGCGGCGGAGACCACCGCCAGGTGCAGGGCCGTGTCCGCCGCGACGAAGCCGTCCAGGTCGGCGCCGTGCCAGGCCGCGGCGCGCCGCTCCAGAAGGACGTCGAGCTGGCGCAGGTCCCGCTCGGTGCGGCGCAGCGCGGCCAGCCGGGCCGCCGAGGACTCCAGCGTCGCCCGCACCTCGGCGACGTGGCCGGCGTCCGCTCCCGCGAAGCGGCGGTGCATCACGCCCGCCAGCTCGCTGGTCGCGACGACGTACGTCCCCGACCCCTGACGGATGTCCAGCAGGCCCGTGTGGGCGAGGGCGCGCACGGCCTCGCGGACCGTGTTGCGCGCGACCCCGAGCTGCTCCGCCAGCTCGGGCTCCGTCGGGACGCGCGAGCCGACCGGCCACTCGCCGGAGGTGATCTGCCGGCGCAGCTGAGTGATCACCTGGTCGGACAGCGCGGAGCGCCGGGGGGAGGTCAGCGGCATGGGTTCCTCATCTCACGATGGACAACCAATCATCCAATGATTCTATGATAGTCCCATGTCTGAGGATTCGAACGCTCCGCCCCGCCCCGCATCCGGCCCGGACGCAGCCCCGGCCGCGCCCTCGGCCGACGCGGCCCGCGCCACCGGGACGGCGCCGGGCGGGCGG
>NZ_JAKGCV010000078.1 GCF_021556455.1 Streptomyces fuscigenes
CCGGCGCCCGGGCGGTGCGGGCGTACGCGCGGAGCGAACGGCCGTCCCGTAAGGCGCGGGCGTACGGGAGGCGAACGGGCGCCCACGCCCGCGCGTACACGCGGCGGCGGCCGGCCGGCGGAGGCGCCCGGACGCCGCGCGGGCGATCACGGCACGGTGTCCGGACACTCGAAGCGGCTTGCACTCGGGTGGGTCGAGTGCTAATCATTGGCGTTAGCACTCTACGAGTGAGAGTGACAACTTGGACCGGGTCAGTGAGGCCCGTGGCGCTAGTCCGGAAGGAACGGGCAGCGCACTGGCCGTCCGTCGCGGGCACGGGCGCGGTCCGGAGCAATCCACCCCAGTCCGGGAGGACCACTTCACATGGCCAAGATCATCGCGTTCGACGAGGAGGCACGGCGCGGCCTGGAGCGCGGGATGAACCAGCTCGCCGACGCCGTCAAGGTCACCCTTGGCCCCAAGGGTCGCAACGTCGTCCTTGAGAAGAAGTGGGGCGCGCCCACGATCACCAACGATGGTGTCTCCATCGCCAAGGAGATCGAGCTCGAGGACCCGTACGAGAAGATCGGCGCCGAGCTGGTCAAGGAAGTCGCCAAGAAGACGGACGACGTCGCCGGCGACGGTACGACCACCGCGACCGTTCTCGCCCAGGCGCTGGTCCGCGAGGGCCTGCGCAACGTGGCGGCCGGCGCCAACCCGATGGCCCTCAAGCGCGGCATCGAGAAGGCCGTCGAGGCCGTCTCCGGCGCCCTGCTCGAGCAGGCCAAGGACGTGGAGACGAAGGAGCAGATCGCCTCCACCGCCTCCATCTCCGCCGCCGACACCCAGATCGGCGAGCTCATCGCCGAGGCGATGGACAAGGTCGGCAAGGAAGGCGTCATCACCGTCGAGGAGTCGCAGACCTTCGGTCTGGAGCTCGAGCTCACCGAGGGCATGCGCTTCGACAAGGGCTACATCTCGGCGTACTTCGCCACCGACATGGAGCGCATGGAGTCGTCCCTGGACGACCCGTACATCCTCATCGTCAACTCCAAGATCGGCAGCGTGAAGGACCTCCTCCCGCTGCTGGAGAAGGTCATGCAGTCGGGCAAGCCGCTGCTGATCATCGCCGAGGACGTCGAGGGCGAGGCCCTGTCGACCCTGGTCGTCAACAAGATCCGCGGCACCTTCAAGTCCGTCGCCGTCAAGGCTCCGGGCTTCGGCGACCGCCGCAAGGCCATGCTCGGCGACATCGCCATCCTCACGGGCGGCACGGTCATCTCCGAGGAGGTCGGCCTCAAGCTCGAGAACGCGGGCCTCGACCTGCTCGGCCGCGCCCGCAAGGTCGTCATCACCAAGGACGAGACCACGATCGTGGACGGCGCCGGTGACAGCGACCAGGTCCAGGGCCGTGTGAACCAGATCCGTGCCGAGATCGAGAACAGCGACTCGGACTACGACCGCGAGAAGCTCCAGGAGCGCCTGGCGAAGCTGGCCGGCGGCGTGGCCGTCATCAAGGCCGGTGCCGCCACCGAGGTCGAGCTCAAGGAGCGCAAGCACCGCATCGAGGACGCGGTGCGCAACGCCAAGGCCGCCGTCGAGGAGGGCATCGTCGCCGGTGGTGGCGTGGCCCTGCTGCAGGCGTCCTCGGTCTTCGAGAAGCTGGAGCTCTCGGGTGACGAGGCGACCGGCGCGCAGGCCGTCAAGCTCGCGCTGGAGGCCCCGCTGAAGCAGATCGCCGTCAACGGTGGTCTCGAAGGCGGCGTCGTGGTGGAGAAGGTGCGCAACCTGGCCGTCGGCCACGGTCTGAACGCCGCCACCGGCGAGTACGTCGACATGATCGCCGAGGGCATCCTCGACCCCGCGAAGGTGACGCGTTCCGCTCTGCAGAACGCCGCCTCCATCGCGGCGCTGTTCCTCACCACCGAGGCCGTCATCGCCGACAAGCCCGAGAAGGCCGCCCCCGCGGGCGCCCCGGGTGGCATGCCGGGCGGTGACATGGACTTCTGATCCTCTTCCCGAGGTTCGGAAATCCGGTTCGGATCCGAGGGCGGCACCCCTACTCCCAGGGGGTGCCGCCCTCGGGCGTTTCCGGCCACGTGAGGGCCGGGACGGCCTGAACAGGTCGGCTGGGTGGTGGGCGTCCGGCGGCTGGTGCCTGCGAGGCGGGCGTCCGTGGATGGTGTGTGCGAGGCGGGCGTCCGGTGGGTGGTGCGTGAGGCGCGCGCGTCCGGTGGGGGCGTGCGTGCGGGGGACTCGCTTGCGGGGCGGATGGTGCGCGGGGTGTGCGTTGGCGCGGGGGGTGGTGCGTGTCACGTGGCCGCGCCTGCCACGAGGCGCCCGGGGACGGGCGCTTGCGCTTGCTCCGCGGGCCGTGCGCCTCACGTGGGCGGTGCGCCGTCCCCTACGGGGCCGGGGGCGGCGCCGGGCGGCGGGGTGCCGGGCGGCGGGATGCCGGGCGAGGGATCGGCGGTGTCCCGCAGCGGGTCGGCGGCGGCTTCGTCCCGTACGGCCTGGAGCAGGGCTCCGGCGGCGGGGGACGCGTCCGCGGCCGTGACCATCACGGTCTCCCGTCCGAGGACGAGCGCGGGATCCTCGACGCGCAGCCACTTCACGCCCCGGGGCACCGTGGCGGCGGCCAGAGCGGGCAGGACGCAGACGCCGAGCCCGGCGGCGACGAGGCCCAGCCGGGTCGGCCAGGCACGCGCCTCGTGGACGACGCGCGGGGAATCCAGGGTCGGCCAGGCCCCGAACTGCGGCTCGCCTGCACCGCCCGCGCCCACGATCCACTCCTCCCGCGCCAGGTCGTCGACGTGCACCTCGTCCCGCGCGGCCAGCGGGTGCTCCTCGCTCACGGCGACGCCGAGGCCGCGTCCCCCGCGTACGACCTCGACGCGCAGCCCGGTCAGGTCGTAGTCGGGCAGCCCGTCACCGACCGCCACCACAGCCATCTCGATCCGCCCGGCGCGCAGCCTGCGCAGCTGGGCGGGGCTGGCCGCCTCCCAAAGGCTCACGGCGAGCGCCGGATGTGCCCGGCGCAGACGCCCGATCGCCCGGGGCAGCAGCGCGGCGGCCGCGGTGGGGTACGCGCCGACGGCGAGGCGGCCGGCGAGCCGGTCACGCAGTCCCGCGATCTCCAGTTCCGCCGCCTCGACGTGCGTGAGCATCTGGCGCGCGTGGCGCAGCAGCGCCTCGCCGGAGCGTGTCGGCCGCACCCCTCGGGCGTGCCGTTCGAACAACGGGGCGCCCACGGCCGCTTCCATCGCAAGCACTTGCCGCGACACCGCGGACTGCGTGTAGCCGAGAGCGTCGGCAGCGGCGGTGAACGACCCGTGCTGGGCCACTTCGAGCGTGACGCGCAGGCCCGTCAGCGTCAGTTCCGGCATGGCCCCGACGATATGCGCCGGCCGCGGACCGGCAAAGCAAGCCTGCGGCCGGCGGTCCCGCACCCCCGCCGCGCCGGCCGAGACGGGCGGCCCTGGGACGCCGACGTTCAGGTGCGGTCCCTCAGACGACGTCGGGAGCCGGGTACTCGGCATCGGCGGCGTAGGCGGTGTCGCGCTGCCGCTCCAACGAGGCCAGGCGCTCGCGCACGGTGGAGGTGACCGCCTCGTACGCGTCCGAGTTCAACAGCAGCCGCAGCGGCGGGTCCTCGGACAGTGCCGCCTCGATGGTGGCGTGCGCGACCCCGGACCGGCTGCCGACCATGTCCTCCACCCTGGGCGCGGGCGAGTCCGCCGGGCCGCCGAGGTAGGGCCCGCTGAGGGGCACGCGCTCGGCCGCGTCGTAGAAGCTCGTCCGCACCATCCCGGGCTCCACGAGCACGGTCCGGATCCCGAACGGCGCGACCTCGGCCGCCAGCGTCTCGAAGTACCCCTCCAGCCCCCACTTCGTGGCGTGGTAGATGGCGAAACCGGGGAAGGTGATGTGGCCGCCCATGCTCGAGAGCTGCACGAACACCCCGCCTCCCTGCGCCCGCAGGTGCGGTACGGCACGGCGGGCGAGCTGGATCGAACCCGTCAGGTTCGTGGCGATCGCCGACTCGACCTGCTCGTCGGTGAGATCCTCGGCCGCGCCGAACACGCCGAAGCCGGCGTTGGAGACGACCACGTCGATGCGTTCGTGCGCCGCGAAGGCACGTGCCAGGACGGCCTCGGTCCGGGCGCTGTCCCTTACGTCGAGGCGTTCGCGCCAGAGCCGGTCGCCGTATGTGTCCGCCAGGTCGTCGAGTTGCTCGGGCCTGCGGAGCGTGGCGGCGACGGTGTCCCCGCGGGCGAGGGCCTGTTCGGCGATCTCGCGACCGAGGCCGCGTGACGCTCCGGTGATGAGCCAGGTGGCCATGGTTGTCTCCTGTTGGTGTCGCAGGGGTTGGTGGTGCGGAGGGGGTCAGTGGTCTGTCTGGTGTCGGCGAGGTAGCGGTGGAGTCGGTGGGGTTGGTGGGATCGGTAGCGGAGGGCGGGCCCTCACGGCGTGGCATGCGCATCGCCGAGGTACTGCCGCCGAGCGTCGGCGGCCGTACGCGGGACACCCGGCGTGGCCGGGGCGGGCGAGCCGCTCGGCGTGGCCGGGGCGCTGCGGCCGCTGCGCGCCCTCGGGAAGCTCCTCCCACCATCGCGCCGCGCAGCCATGCGCACAAGCGATGCTTTGGCATTACAGGTATGCGGAAGCAGCATGCCTCGTAGGATGACCACTCCGGCTTGCGCCGGCTTGCGCCCGCTTGCGTCCTCTTGCGGTCGGGGTCGGTCTTGCGCGATCTGCACCCGCCCCGCGGGCTGCGGCAGGATCAAGGGGTGAGCCAGAACCGGCGGCCGGAGGCCGGACCGCGGCGGAACTCGCCGCGGTCGAGGCGGCGCGAGCCGCGAGCCCACGCGACCGCCTCGGCGTTCCTGCATCCGCTGGCTCAGGCGCGCCAGGTGAGGCACGTTCTCGGTGCGGCAGCACACGCGGCCCGGGCCGAGGAGCTGGACTCCGGTCGGAGGGAAGGCGGTCAGGGGGAAGGCTCCAGGGCGCCCACCGCTGCCTGGGTGGCGGGCAACGCACCGTCAGCCGTCACCGAAGTGCTCCGCCGGCTGCCGGCCGCCCCGCCCGGCGGCGGACGAGTGGGCGAGATCATGCGCGAGCTCGGCGAGGCGTTGCGCGGCTGATCCCTCCTCCGCGCCGGAACCGTCCTCACCGAAACCGTCGATGACCGCACGCAAGGCCTCGCGCGTCGCGGCTCAGGGTGTCCCTGCCCCTACCGGTGTCAGGAGGGTCTGGGCTTCGGGTCGCCCTGGCCGCACAGTGGGCATGCCACGCACGAAGGAGGCGGGGCAACGACGGAGAGACGGAGAGGCGGGGCAACGACGGAACGACCGCGCCGGGGCATGCCGGGGCACCCGGTGGACGTGGACGTCCGGTTTCCGGCGCCACCGTCGTTGCGGCACCGCACGTGTCCGGCGGAGCGCCCGATGCCCGGTGCGCGACGCGGTGCACCCCGGCACCCGGCAACGGGCCGGCCGGGGCGCGCGACCGCTCCAGTCCTTGCGGCAGCCCTCCTCACTTCACCTTCCTTTCCCTTCCCTCCCGACCGAGCCCCGAGCGAGCCCCGAGCGAACCCCGGGGCTCCGACCGAGCCCGACCGAGTCCTGTGCGAGCCGCCGTCCGCCGGTCGGTCTCGTCCCTGAACCTTGCAGAGGAACCCCATGTACGAGCTCTTTCAGAGTCCCTTCGACCGGCACGCGACGGCGTCCGACGTGATGCGCGGTGTCGATCTGTCCGGCCGACGCGCCGTCGTCACCGGAGCCACCTCCGGCATCGGCGTGGAGACGGCGCGGGCGCTCGCCGCCGCCGGCGCGGACGTCACCCTCGCCGTCCGGCGGCCCGACGCCGGCGACCGGATCGCCGCCGACCTGCGCCGGAAGACCGGCAACGACGCGATCAGCACCGCCCGCGTGGACGTGGCCGACCTGGACACGGTGGACGCGTTCTGCGCCTCCTGGAAGGGACCCCTGCACATCCTGGTCAACAACGCGGGAATCATGGCGCTGCCGGAACTCGAGCGCGGCAGCCATGGCCACGAGCAGCAGTTCGCGACCAACTACCTCGGCCACTTCGCCCTCACACTGGGTCTGCACCGGGCGCTCGCCGAGGCCGGAGGCGCCCGCGTGGTGAGCGTGTCGTCGAACGGGCATCTCTTCTCGCCCGTCGTCTTCGACGACATGGACTACCGCTTCCGCCCGTACGACGCCCTCAGTGCCTACGCCCAGTCCAAGACCGCCGGTGTCCTCCTCGCCGTCGAGGCCGACCGCCGGTGGTCGGCCGAGGGCATCCGGGCCAACGCCCTGCACCCCGGTGCCATCGCCACCAACCTCCAGCGCCACACCGGTGGTCTGAGGACACCCGAGCCGTACCGCAAAACGGTCGAGCAGGGCGCGGCCACCTCCGTGTTCCTCGCCGGATCACCGCTGGTCGACGGCGTGGGAGGCCGCTACTTCGAGGACGTCAACGAGTCCCCGCGCGTGACGTCCCGGCCGGAGGGCTTCGGGAAGACGGCGGTGGCGCAGTACGCCCTCGACCCCTCGAACGCCGAGCGGCTGTGGGACATGGCGAGCGCGATCCTCCGCTGACGCCTTCGGGCGTGAAGGCGCGGCGCGGCGCCGCGAAGCGACAGCGACGAGCCTTCCGTCGATGCCCGCACCGGCTTCGGCACCGGCTCCGGCACAGGCCCGTGCTCAGTGGTCTCCGGCCGGTGGCACGGCCGGGGCCGTACGGAACAGGTACGCCCCCGTGCCGTACAGCGTCACCGCCGAGCCGAGGCCGGGTATGACGGCCCACAGGGAGGCGGCCGAGCCCAACTCGGCGGTCAGGGCCCCGGCCACCGCCGACGCACAGATCAGGACGCCCGTGACGCGGTAGCCCGGCACCTGGAAGACGGCGGCGAGCGGCAGGAAGTGCAGGCCGACGACCAGTGCGATGAGGGCCGGCAGCGCCTGCGTGTGTCCGGTGACGCCGAGCACGACGGCGATCACGGCGCAGCCGCCCCACTCCAGGGACAGCACGAGGCCGAATCGACGGCCCGCCCTGCGCCGGTCGTCCCGGGAGAGGGGGTCGTCGGCCGGCGCGTCCAGCCGGGCCGCGGAACGGTGCATCCGTACGGCGAGGGCGAAGAAGCCCAGTGTCAGCACCACACCCGCGGCGAACACCGTCCTCGCGACCGCCGCCGGCATGCCGGTGGTGCCCAGCGACGTCCAGCCGAGGGCGAAGAACGCCATGATGCCGATCCCCGCCGCGCGCCCCCGGAGTTCCGCAGGATGCGGAGCCCCGGGAACCGCTGTCGCGGCGGGCGCGGCGGACCGTTCCGCGGTCCGGGACGGTGCGGCGGACGGGTGGGCGTCCGCCGCTTCCGGCCGGGCCGCTTGCGGTGGGTTGTTCGTCGTCATGTTCAAGTCCCCCCGTGGACGATTTTCTTCGTTCTTCGTTCTTGGTTCTTCGTCAGCTGCTTGGTAGCACCGGCTGGGACGCCACGGCAACGGGTTCTTCCGCCGTGCCGGCAACCGGTCCCGGTCGCGCCGCGGCCGTCTCCGGATCCGCGTTGAGATCCCGCAGCATCGTCTTGGTGAAGCCGAAGTAGTACGTGGCGACGAAACCGACCAGGTAGCCGACGACCAGCCCGGCCGCGTACACGCAGACCATGACGCCGAGGCCCCTGTTGCCGGAGAGCAGCGGGAACAGCGCCCAGCCGGAAGGGCCGATCGCCGTCGAGCCGACCGCGTCGCCCAGCTGGTTGAACAGCCCGACGAAGCCGCCGCCGAAGGCCCCGCCCACGCACGCGGTGACGAACGGCCGTCCGAGCGGCAGCGAGACACCGTAGATCAGCGGCTCGCCGACGCCCAGGAAGCCCGCGGGCAGCGCCGAGCGGATCGTCCGGCGGACGGACGCGTTGCGAGGCAGCCTGAGGTAGACCGCCATGGCCGCGCCGACCTGGCCCGCGCCGGCCATCGCCAGGATGGGCAGCAGCACCGTGTAGCCCTGTTGTTGGATCAGCGTGGTGTGGATGGGGATCAGGGCCTGGTGCAGGCCCAGCATGACCAGCGGCAGGAACAGGCCGCCGAGGACGAAGCCCGCTCCCGCGCCGCCGTGGGCCAGCAGCCAGGTGGCGAAGTCGCCGATCCCGGTGGCCACCTCGCCGGCCACGAACATCAGGCCGAAGAGCGTCACCAGGCCGGCCACCAGCACCGTCAGCGTGGGCGTGACCAGCACGTCCAGTGCCTCGGGCACCCACCTGCGGCACCACTTCTCGACGCCGACGGCCAGCAGTGCCGCCCCCAGGGCGCCGAGGACACCGCCCTGTCCCGCGGCCAGCTTCTGGCCGAACGCGTCGACCGCCGTGACCCCGGGGAAGACGGTGATCGCGGCGACCGCACCGCCCAGGATCGGTGTGCCGCCGAACTCCTTCGCCGTGTTGTAGCCGACGAACACCGCGATCAGCGACATGAAGCCGGACGACAGCGCGGCCAGCGCGGGCACGATCGACGGCAGCCAGTGGAGGTTGGTCAGCAGGCCGTTGAGGCCCGCGATGATGCCGCAGCCGATCAGGGCCGGGATCAGTGGAACGAAGATGTTCGCCACGCGGCGCAGGAACAGCTTGACCGGGGTCGCGTTCTTCGCCTTCCTGGCCGCGCGCATCTCCGCTCCCTGCGCCGCCAGTTCCTCGGCGCTGCGGGATCCACCGCCCGCGGCCCCGGCCGCTGCCGGCGCCTCACCTGGTGCGGCCGAGGCCGGGGAGGCGGGGGCGGCGGCCGGCTGTCCGGGGGCGGACGCGCCCTCGGCGACCAGCGCCTCGAACTCGGGCGTGACCCGCGCGACCGCGCCGGGGCCGAGGACGATCTGGTACGTGTCGTCATCGACCACGCCGAGGACGGCGGGCAGCGCCTTCAGCGCTTCGTCCTGGACGAGCGACCTGTCGTGCAGGCCGAGTCTGAGCCGGGTCATGCAGTGGGCGACGGATGTGACGTTCGCGGCGCCGCCGACCAGCGGGAGGATGGCCTCCGCCGTCGCGCGGTTCTTGTCTGTTGCCATGTGCCTGGTGCCTTGCTGTGCGAGAGGGTCGGGAGGTACAGATCACCCCGTGACGGGCCGGGAGGACTGGAGCGCCGCGCGGAGATGTCCGTGCGACTGGGCCAGGAGGGCGGCGGCCGTCGGGCCGTCCACGCCACCGAGGATGGTGAGGATCGCGTTCTTCACCTCCCCGTCGGTGGCGGCGAGCGCGGCCTCGATCTCGTCGTCGGAGGCGCCGGTGGCCAGCGCCACGATGCGGCGGGAGCGGGCGCGCAGCTTCTCGTTGGACGCCCGGACGTCGACCATGAGGTTCCCGTAGGTCTTGCCGAGCCGGATCATCGTGATCGTCGAGATCATGTTGAGTACGAGCTTCTGCGCCGTGCCCGCCTTGAGCCGGGTGGAGCCCGTGATCAGCTCGGCGCCGACGACGACCTCGATGCCGTGGTCGGCCGCCGCCGCCAGCGCGCTGTCCGCGTTGCACGACAGCCCGACGGTGAGGGCCCCGAGGGAGCGCGCGTGCTCGACCGCGCCGATCGCGTACGGCGTCCTGCCGGACGCCGAGACGCCCACCACCGCGTCGTCCGGGCCGACGCCCAGCGCGCCGAGGTCCGCCGCGGCCAGCTCACCGGAGTCCTCCGCGCCCTCCACCGAGGTCACCATCGCGCTGGGGCCGCCGGCGATCAGCCCGACCACGTCGCCGGGGTCCGTGTTGAACGTCGGCGGGCACTCGCTCGCGTCGAGCACACCCAGGCGGCCCGCGGTCCCCGCGCCCGCGTAGATGAGCCGTCCACCGCGCCCCATGCGCTCCGCGACGGCGTCGATGGCCTCCGCGATGCGCGGGAGCTGGTCGGCGACGGCCGTGGGAACGGTGGCGTCCTCGCCGTTCATGAGGCGGGCGATCTCCGCCGTGGGCAGCCGGTCGATCTCGGCGAGATCGGCGCGGAACGCCTCGGTGGTCAGGGTCTCGAGCTGCGCGCGGAGGTCGCCGTAGGGCGCGGGCGCCGGGGTTGAGGTCATCTGGTGCGGCTCTTTCTGAGGGCGCGGAGGAGCGTCGGAGTGGGGGCGGGGCACGAGGGGATGCCGTCGGAGTGCGGGTACGCCACAGGCGTCACCGGCCCGGTCGGCGGCCGGACGGGGGAGCGGCGCGGACGGGGCGGCCGTCGGCGGCGGGGCCTCGGGCTCGGTCGTCGGGGTCGATGGGGCGGTCGGCGGGAGCCCGGTGCGCGGGCCCGTGGAGAGGGGCGGACGGTGGTCGGGCGGGGTCGCGTGCGGCGGCTCGGAGGGGCGGTCGGGCAACGGTGGGGCGCCGGCGGCTCAGCGGCGCGTTCCCAGGGGCGTCAGCGGGCGCCCCGCGGGCTGTGCCGGTGGGCCAGGGCCTCGTACGACGCGGACAGCGCGGGCGCCGCCGTCTCGTACGTCCGCTGCGCGACCCCTATGAAGAGGCAGTCCACCACGAGGAGCTGGCTCGTGCGGCTGGACATGGCCGCCGGGCGCAGCTCGCTCTCCCGTGCGGTGGACGTCGTCAGCACGTGATCGGCGTACTGCGTCACCGGGCTGTCGGGACGGCCGGTGATCGCGACCGTCGTGGCACCGCGGTCGAAGGCGACCCTCAGCGGCTCTATGACGTCGCCGGTCGAGCCCGAATGGGTGATCGCTATGGCGACGTCGCCGGAGCGCAGCTGCACCGCGTTGGTCACCGCGAGGTGGGGGTCGGTGTGCGCGTGCGCGATGAGGCCGATGCGCAGCAGCTTCTGGGCGAGATCCATGCCGACCAGGGACGACGCGCCGACCCCGTAGATGTCGATCCTGCGGGCGCCCACGGCGGCGGAGACGACCGCGCCCAGCTGCGTCGTGTCCAGGGAGGCGGCGGTGTCCGCGAGCGTCTGCTGCTCGTCGTAGGCGAGCTTCGCGACGACGTCCGCGATCGAGTCGTCGACCGCTATGTCGGCCGTTACCGCGGGGGAGCGGCCCGACTGCTGCTGGGCCGCGAGGCCCGCGAGGGCGAGCCGCAGGTCCCGGTATCCGGGATAGCCGAGGAGCCGGGAGGTGCGTACGACGGTGGCCTCGCTGGTGCCGGTGAGCTCGGCGAGGCCGGTGACCGTCAGGGCGGCGCAGCCCGCCGGGTCGCCCGCGACGGCCTCCGCGACCAGCTGCATGGAGCGGGTCATGGAGGGCGCGAGCGTACGCACCTTGGCGGCGAGGGCCGCCGGTGCGGGCGGGGTGTCACCGCTGAAAATTTCCTTCAGGTCACTGGTCACGATTGAAAGATATTTTCGAGCCGTCCGGGTCGTCAACCCCCTCTTCCCGCCCCTGTGGATATCGCTGAGGTGTGCGGCGGATACCGCTGAGGTGTGCGACCCGGAGGGAACCGGCCGGTCGGGTGACAATGGCGGGATGGACGAGGTGAACGCGTTGGAACAGGCGCTGCACGCGGCGCGCGCCCTGATCATGGCGGACCTGGCGGCCGGCGACGTGGTGGCCCCGGAGACCGTCTCGCTGGTCGAGGAGGCGGTGGCGCACCGCAGGTGGTGGGTGGACCAGTGGCCGGACGGCATGCCGTTCGTCGCCGGGCTGGTCGCCCAGGACGTGCAGGACGCGGTGCTGGAGCAGTACGGGCGGTGGCCCCTGTGTCCCGTCTGCGGCCCCGACGATCCGCACGCGCTGGACGTGGAGCCCGAACTCGGCCCCGACCCGCACTGGGTCTGCGCCAAGGCCGGCGTCGTCGTCTCGCGTGTCGGCGAGCTGGGCGTGCGCCGGTGACGGTCTACGTCGACCCGCCGACCTGGCCCGGTCACGGGCGCATGTGGTCGCACCTGGTCAGCGATGCTTCCTTCGCCGAGCTGCACGCCTTCGCGGAGCGGCTCGGCTGCCCGCCCCGCGCGTTCGAACGCGACCACTACGACCTGCCGTCCCACCTCTATCCGGACGCGGTGCGTGCGGGGGCGGTGGAGATCGGCTCCAAGGAACTCGTGCGCCGGATCACCGAGGCCGGTCTGCGCAGACCCAAGGGCCGTTCCGGTCCCGCCGCCTGACGCCTCCTGGGAAACGGGCGGGGCGCGAACTGACGGTCTGTGGCCGGGCCCCGGCGGCAGGCGCCGGCGAGGGCCCCGCGCCGGGCACGCCGACGGCCCGCGGCCAGGCCCCGGAGTTCGGCGACGGGGGGTCGGGTACCGGACGGGGTGCGGTCGTCCCCGCCCGACAGGACGCGCGGGCCTACGGCTCCAGAACCCGTGCGGCCCCTATCCCCTCTTCCTTCCCGGTGCGCTGCCCGGGGACGGACGCGGCCACGAGCCGCGATCGGCGCGGATCCCGCGAGGCGTGCAGCCGCTTCGCCACCGCGCACAGCGCGAGCGCGACGACCGCCATGGCCGCGCCGGCCCAGGCCGTGGACGCGAAGCCGAAGCCCGCGTCGATGACCCGGCCGCCCAGCCAGGGACCCGCCGTGTTCCCCGCATTGAAGGACGACGTGGCGGTGGCGGCGGCCAGGGTGGGCGCGGCGGAGGCGACCTCGAACATGCGGGCGTTGAGGGCGGGCGCCGTGTAGAAGGCGGAGAAGCCCAGCAGGAAGGTCAGCACGATCGCGGCCACCGCGTGGGACGCCGTCAGCGCCAGCACGCCCAGCAGCACGGTCGAGCCGGCGATGCCGCTCAGCTGCACGCCGAAGAGGTGCGCGTCCGCGTACCGTCCGCCGACGGTCGTGCCGGCCAGCGCGCCGACGCCGAACAGCGCGAGCACCGCCGGAACCCAGCCGTCCGGCAGCCCGGAGACGTCCGTGAGCAGCGGAGCCATGTAGGAGAACGTGCAGAACACCGCGCCGCCGGCCAGCGCCGTGATCGCGACGGCCAGCCAGACCTGGCGGTCGCCGTAGACCGAGAGTTCGCGCCGCAGCTCGGGCGCCCGCTCGGGTGCCGGGATCCGGCGGATCAACGTGACGACGCCGGCGAGGGCGATCGCCGAGGCCGCCCCCACCGCCCAGAAGGCGGAGCGCCAGCCGAGGTTCTCGCCGAGGAAGGCACCGGCGGGCACGCCCAGCACGTTCGCTATGGACAGGCCGCCGATCATCACCGCCATCGCCCGGGCGCGGGCCGTCACCGGCACCATCGCGACCGCGACACTGGCGCCGACGGCCCAGAACCCTGCGCACGCCAGGGCGCTGACGACGCGCGAGGCGAACAGCACGCCGTAGGAGGGAGCGAGCGCGCCCGCTATCTGTCCCAGCCCGAACACCGAGATCAGGGCTATGAGCGTGGCGCGCCGCGGCATCCGCAGGGTGACCACGGCGAGCAGCGGCGCGCCCACCACCATGCCGATCGCGAAGGCGGAGATCAGCAGACCCGCGGTGGGGATGGAGACGTCCATGTCGCGGGCGATCGGCGGCAGCAGCCCGGACAGCATGAACTCGCTGGTGCCGAGGGCGAAGACGGACAGTCCCAGGATGTAGACGGCGAGCGGCATGCGGTCACGTCGACCCGTTGTCTGAGGCATGTCAGTGCCAACGGCGTCGCGGCTTCGGGGCATTCCCCCGAGTCGTCCCCTTCATCCCGTGCCCCGTGCGCGAGCGGCCGGGCGGCCGGGGGCCCCGGCGCGCGCCCCGGTCGGTCCGCCGGTCGCGGCCCCGGCGAGCCCGGCCCTCTGTGCCAGGAGGCCTCAAGCAGGCGCAGTTCCGTTTGTTCCAGCCGTTTGTTCCAGCCGCTTGTTCTAGCCGGCTTCGAGCAGGCGCAGTTCCGTGGCGAGATTGCGGCGCGCGTGCTCCTCCCACTCCCCCTCGCCGTGCGGGGTACGGAAGAGCCGCGGCAGATCGAGGAGTTGGCGCAGCACGTCGCCGCGCCCGGCCCGGAAGGCGTCGTCGGGCACGAAGCCGTACTCCTCGCGGACCCGGGCCGCGTACTGCGCGTACACCGGAGGGGGCGAGGCGAGGATCGCGAGGTCCGCGTCGCACAGGACGGCGCCGTTCGTGTCCTCGGGGGCGGGATCGTGCGTGGTGGTGAGCCGGACCAGCCTGGCGACCTCGGCGACGCCTTCCGCGCCGAGACCCGCCTCGGTCAGCGCGCGCTCGGCGAGCCGGGCCGAGCGCTCCTCGTTCTCGCTGCGGTCCGGCCGGTACACGGCGTCGTGGAACCAGGCCGCGAGCCGCACCAGGGCGGCGTCTGCCGCGTGGTCCTCGAGGGTGTCGATGCGGTCGAGCACGGCGACGAGGTGCTCGGTCGTGTGGTAGCGGCGCTGCGGCTCCGCCCACCGCGCCAGCAGGGCGTCGGCGTACGGACAGGGGTCCGCGCCGGGGGCGCCCGCCGCGCCGAGGGCGGCGGCGAAGCGCTCCCGCAGCTCCGCCTCCTCGGACGCGGGCGGCGGCACGGACGCGGGCACGGACACGTCGGAGGCGGGAGCGGCGGCGGCGCCGTGCCGGGGAGCGTCCGGCTTCGATTCATCCACAGGGTCGGCCATGGGTACGACGATACGTTCGGCCCTGTGGACAACGCGCGACGCGGCTCAGCCGGCCGCGCCTACGGTTCCGGCATGACGAACCAGACCTGTCACAGCCCCTTGAAGCGCCTCAGCCGCAGGGAGTTCCCGACGACGAAGACGGACGAGAAGGCCATGGCCGCACCCGCGATCATCGGATTGAGCAGTCCGGCCGCGGCGAGCGGCAGCGCGGCCACGTTGTATCCGAAGGCCCACACGAGATTC
This sequence comes from Streptomyces fuscigenes, assembly GCF_021556455.1. Classification (GTDB taxonomy): domain Bacteria; phylum Actinomycetota; class Actinomycetes; order Streptomycetales; family Streptomycetaceae; genus Streptomyces; species Streptomyces fuscigenes. The sequence goes on from NZ_JAKGCV010000078.1 coordinate 14,701, forward strand.
CCGCGGATGGTGGCGAGCGTGCGCCGCGCCAGCCTGATCGCGTCGGCCGCGGCCCGCAGGTCGCCCCGTACGAGGGTCAGGTCGCCGGCCTCGATCGCGGCGTCCGTGCCCGTTCCCATGGCGAGGCCCAGATCGGCCTGCGCGAGCGCGGCGGCGTCGTTGACGCCGTCTCCCACCATCGCGACGGACCGGCCCTCGGCCTGGAGCCGCTTGACCACGTCCAGCTTGTCCTCGGGCAGCACCTCGGAGATCACTTCGTCCACGCCGATCTCGTCGGCGACGCTCTTGGCCACGGCCTGGTTGTCGCCCGTCAGCAGGACGGGGCGCAGACCGAGCGCGCGCAGCCGGCGCACGGCCTCGGCGCTGGTGTCCTTGATCCCGTCCGCGACGTCGAGGACGGCCCTCGCCTCGCCGTCCCAGGCGACGGCCACCGTCGTGCGGCCGGCGGCCTCGGCGCGCTGCCGGGCCTCCTCCAGGCCGGCGGGGAGGTGGATCTCCCACTGGGCCAGGAGCTTCGGCCGCCCGGCGAGGACGGCGTGGCCCGCCACGACGCCCTGGACACCCAGACCGGGCACGTTGGCGAAGTCCTCGGGCGCGGGGAGCGCGTCGCCGAGCCGCCGCGCGGCGCCCGCCGCGACGGCGCGGGCGACGGGGTGCTCCGAGGCGTGCTCGAGAGCGCCCGCGAACCGCAGCACGTCCTCCTGCGCGACACCGCCCGCGAGATGCACGTCCTGGAGTTCCATCCGGCCGGTGGTCACCGTGCCGGTCTTGTCGAGGACGACGGTGTCGACCCGCCGCGTCGTCTCCAGTACCTCGGGTCCCTTGATGAGGATGCCGAGCTGGGCACCTCGGCCGGTGCCGACGAGAAGGGCGGTCGGAGTGGCGAGCCCGAGGGCACAGGGGCAGGCGATGATCAGCACGGCAACGGCCGCGGTGAACGCGGCGGTGAGGCCGCCGCCGGCCACGAGCCAGGCGCCGAGCGTGGCCAACGCGAGCGCGATGACCACGGGCACGAAGACGGCGGAGATACGGTCCGCGAGACGCTGCGCCGCGGCCTTGCCGTTCTGGGCGTCCTCGACCATGCGTGCCATACGGGCCAGCTGCGTGTCGGATCCGACCCGCGTCGCCTCCACCACGAGGCGGCCGCCGGCGTTGAGCGCCGCTCCGGTCACGGTGTCGCCGACCGCGACTTCGACGGGCACGGATTCGCCGGTCAGCATCGACGCGTCCACGGCGGAGGAGCCCTCGACGACGGTCCCGTCCGTGGCGATCTTCTCGCCCGGACGGACGAGGAACCGGTCGCCGACGCGCAGTTGCGCGGTCGGCACGGTCACCTCGCGGCCCGCACGCACGAGCGTGACCTCCTTGGCGCCCAGTTCGAGCAGGGCGCGCAGGGCGGCACCCGCCCGGCGCTTGGCGCGGGCCTCGAAGTAGCGCCCGGCCAGGATGAAGGCGGTGACACCCGCGGCGGCTTCGAGGTAGATGTTCCCCGACCCGTCGGAGTGGCTGATCGTCAGCTCGAAGGTGTCGCGCATGCCGGCCGCTCCGGCCGTGCCGAAGAACAGCGCCCACAGCGACCAGAGGAAGGCGGCGAGCGTACCGACGGAGATGAGTGTGTCCATCGTGGCGGCGCCGTGCCGCAGATTCGTCCAGGCGGCGCGGTGGAAGGGCCAGCCCGCGTAGGCGACGACGGGTGCCGCGAGCGTCAGGGAGAGCCACTGCCAGTTGTCGAACTGGAGAGGGGGAATCATCGCCATCGCGATCACCGGGACGGCGAGTACGACCGCGGTGGTCAGCCGCTGCCGCAGCGAGCGCTGTTCCGCGTCCTCGGCCGGGGCCCCGGCCGCGTCGGGGTTCTGCTCCCGGGCCGGCGGAGACGGCTCCTGAGCGGTGTAGCCGGTGGCCTCGACGGTGGCGATCAGATCGCGCACGCTCAGGTCACCGCCGTAGCTGACCTTGGCCTTCTCGGTGGCGTAGTTGACGGTGGCCGCGACGCCGTCCATCCGGTTGAGCTTCTTCTCGACCCGTGCCGCACAGGAGGCGCAGGTCATCCCGCCGATGACCAGCTCGACCTCGGCGGGAGCCGGGCCCGGCGCACCGCCGGGTTCCGTGGTCCTGGTGAGGGTCATGAGGTGGCTCCTCGATCTTGGCTCGCATTCGATGCTACCCCCTAGGGGTATCATCCTCATCTCTCGGTATACCCCCTCGGGGTATAGGAGGCAAGTCGTTCGGCGGGGCGGGTGGGGCGGTGATGCGGTGAGCAGGCACGGGATCGTAAAGTGGGAGAGATAATTGGACTAGACCTGTCGAAATGGGATCCCATGAGCGAGCGCGCAGTCCTGGAGGTGATCGCCCTCGACGCCGACGACGCGGTCGCCGCGCGCGACGGGGGGGCCGACCGTCTGGAGGTCGTCACGGACATGGCGGCGGACGGGTTGAGTCCGTCGCGGGAGACCGTCGGCCGGATCCGCGCGGCCGTCGACATCCCCCTGCGTGTGATGCTCCGCCTCACGGACGGCTTCGCCGCCGGCACCCCGGCCGACGTCGACCGGCTGGTGGCGGTCGCCGCCGAGCTGCGAGCGGAGGGCGCACAGGAGTTCGTGCTCGGCTTCCTCGACGCCGCCGGGCGCCCGGACCTGGTCACGGTGGAGCGGCTGGTCGCCGAGCTGGACGGGTGCCGCTGGACGTTCCACCGGGCAATCGACCGCGCGGATGACCGCGACGCACTGCGCAAGAGCCTCGCGGACCTCCCCGGACTGGACACCTACCTCACCGCCGGCTCCCCGCAGGGCGTCGACGACGGCCTGCCCACGCTGCTCGCCGAGGCCGATGCCACGGCCGACGACGAGCCCGGTTACGAGGCCCAGCTCCTCGTCGGCGGGGGGCTCCGCCTCGACCATCTGCCGCGGCTGCGCGAGGCGGGCGTGCGGGCGTTCCACATCGGCAGCGCGGCCCGCCCCGACGGCTGGGAGGCCACCGTCTCGGCGGACGCCGTGGCCGGCTGGCGCCGGGCGCTGGACGCCTGACCCGGCGACCACGGGGCGGCGGCACCCGACGCGGGCCGACGCCGAGCCGCTGGGCGTGGCGGTGGTGGCACGTCGGCGGCTCGCACCTCCGGGGGCTGTGCGCCCCGAGCCGGGGAGTTGATCGCGCCGCGGGAGTCGGGCCGCGCCTCCGCGCCGCGCGC
>NZ_JAKGCV010000789.1 GCF_021556455.1 Streptomyces fuscigenes
CGCGGCCACCGGCGGTGCCGCGGGCGTGTGGACGGGCGCGCCGCGGGGGCGTCGCGGCGGGCGGCGGGGTCGGCGGGGCCGTCCACGTCGTGCGCACAGCTTCTCGACAGGGATTCCCCCACGTGGAGGGCTCGGCGCCCGGCATGATGGGGAGATGCGCGCTGCCCGCCTGATCAGGATGGTCCTCCTCCTCCAGTCCAGACCCTTGATGACCGCCGCCCAACTGGCCCGGGAGCTGGAGGTGTCGGAGCGGACGATCACCCGGGACGCGCAGGCGCTGGCCGAGGCGGGCGTGCCCGTGTACGCGGACCGGGGCAGGAGCGGCGGGTACCGGCTCGTGGGCGGCTACCGCACGGCGCTGACGGGGCTCGCACGGGGCGAGGCCGAGGCTCTCTTCCTGTCCGGCCTGCCGGGGGCGCTGCGGGAGTTGGGGCTGGCCGACGCGGCGAGCAGCGCGCGGCTGAAGGTGTCGGCGGCCCTGATGCCGTCCCTGCGCGGCACCCCCGACTCGGTGGCGCGGCGCTTCCACCTCGACGCGCCCGGCTGGTTCCAGGAGCCCGAGACGCCCCCCGTCCTGCCGGTGCTCGCCGAGGCCGTCTGGGACGACCGGAGGGTGTCGGCCCTCTACCGCCGCCGGGAGGAGAGCGCGGACCCCGCCGGGCCCGGGCGCGAGGTGGCGCGTGAACTCGACCCCTACGGGCTCGTGTTGAAGGCCGGCGTCTGGTACGTCTGCGCGGCGGCGGGCGCGGCCCGGGAGGACGCCGGGCAGGTCAGGGTCTACCGCGTCGACCGCTTCGTGCTCTGCGAACTCATGGAGGAACGTTTCCGCAGGGACGACGCGTTCGAGCTGGGCGCCTTCTGGGAGGAGCAGGCGGGCGCGTTCGCCCGCTCGCTGCTGCGCTACGAGGTGACCGTGCGGCTGACGGAGGCGGGCGCGGCCCGGCTCCCGTACGTGACCGACCGGGCGGCCGCGCGGGAGGCCCTCGCGACGGCGCCGCCCGCCGACCCCGGGGGCCGGGTCACGGTGCGGCTGGCGACCGAGGCGGAGGACGTCGCGTTCGGCCAGCTGCTGGGCCTCGGCCCCGAGGCGGAGGTGCTGGCCCCGGAACCCCTGCGGGACCGCTTCGGCGCGGCCGCGCGAGGGCTCGCGGGGCTG
>NZ_JAKGCV010000790.1 GCF_021556455.1 Streptomyces fuscigenes
GGGCGCGGCCGCCGGCACCGGGCCGCGCGAGCGCCGGCGCTTCACGGCCCGCGCGAGCGCCCGGCGCGCCTGCGCCCGCACCACCAGCAGCGCCAGGACGGGCCGCAGCGCCGGGCGGGCCAGCAGGATCCGCCGGTTGTGCACGGGCTCGGGCCGCCAGTGGCTCTTGTACGCCTCGCTGCCGCGCAGCATGCTCAGCACGGCGTCCCCGGGCGTCTGCGGCCCGAAGTACTCGGCGCTGTTGCGCAGCAGCATCGCCGAGACGTCGATCTTGCGTTCCCGCAGCGCGGGCTCCGCGCCGTACAGATACCCGCCGGCGAGCCGCGGCGACAGGAGCGTGAGGTCCGACGCGACGAGGGCGCCGTCGAGGCGGAACTCCGTGACGCGGGCCTGTCCGCGAGCCGCCATCGCCCCCACGGCGCGGGTCAGGTGCTCGCGGAAGCGGTCCGACAGGTGCTCGGGGTTGACGCCGCGGCCCGCCCACTGGCGGCCGTGCAGCTCGATCAGCCGCTCGATCGCTGCGGGGATCGCGTCGTGCGGCACGGGACGCGCGACGACGCCGAGCTTGTCGGCCTTGCGCAGCTTGGCCCGTACCCGCTGGCCGGTCTGCGAGGGGAGCCGGCCGACGAGTTCGGCGACGGGACGGCCCGGCAGCTCCAGGCACAGCGAGTCGACCAGCTGCCGGCGCGGCCCCGGCCACGTCGCGAAGATGCGTTCGGCGGCGGCGCCCGGCCGCACCTCCCGCAGGTCGATCACGCGGGTGCGGGCCAGTTCGAGCAGCGCCCGGCCGAGGGCTGCGGCGGCGGTGTCCGCGCACGCGTCGTCCAGCAGCACGTCGCAGAAGTCCGTGAGGGCCCCGCCGAGCGGTTCGAGCACGGGGAAGGGCCGCCGGGCGAGCACGAGCGGCGCGATCGCGACCAGCCGTCCGTCGTCGCCGCGCACGGTGACGATCCGCAGCCGGCCCGGGGTGCCGTACGACAGCCACCAGGAGTGCAGCCAGGCGTGGGTCTGGAACGGGGTCGCGGTGCGGCAGCGCGCGAACAGCGCGTCCCACTCGTCGGCGAGCGCGGCGAAGTCCGCCGGGTCGCGCAGCACACGGACGCCCGGCGCGGCGCCCGCCCGGGGGCCGGGGACGGCGCCGTTCCCGGGCGCGGCG
>NZ_JAKGCV010000791.1 GCF_021556455.1 Streptomyces fuscigenes
TCCGCGGGCCGCCCGCGTCCCGCCGGTGCGGCGCCGCCGCACGACGCCCCGTCAGCGGGGCAGCCGCTGCGGGGCGGGGGCGTCCGGGGTCCCGCCCAGCCAGTTCTGGAACGTCCTCCTCGGGCCGGTCCACCGGGCGTCGTGGTGGTAGGCGCGCAGGGTGGCGCGGGCCCTGGCCCGCGGGCGGCGCCGGTAGACGCGCCTGGCCCAGGGCGAGCCCGGCCGGGCGAGCCGCAGGGCGCCCACCAACGCCACGAACGGCACCAGTACCCCGATCAGCCCGAGGCGCGGCTTGCCCTTGGCGAACGTGACGAGCGCGAAGGCGCAGTTCACGACGATCGTCACGATCGCGGTCACCCGGTCCTGGTGCTCGTCCGCGGTCAGGGAGTCCACGCCGAGGGGCGCGAACCCGCCGAGGGCGAGCGCCGCGAGGGCCGCCGCCATCACCACCACCTCGACGCTCTGGCGGCCCTGCTCGGTCCAGTAGACGTCGTCCAGGTGCAGGATCAGCGCGAACTCGTCGAGCACCAGGCCCGCCCCGACCCCGAAGACCACGGCGAAGACCGCCGCCGTGGCGCCTCGGTTGCCGGTGCCGACCGCGCCGAATCCGCCCACGACCGTGAGCATGACGCCGGGGACGACGTGGTGGATGTGCATGCCGCCCGGGGTGACGTTGCGGAAGGGGCCCCGGCCGGCCCGGATCAGCCGGGTGACGGTCCGGGTGAGCAGGAAGCACACGATGAACGAGAAGAGCGCGAGCAGCATCGGCAGCTTCCCGGGCTCCACGACGTTCTGGTGGAACCAGTGACCCATGCCACCCCCGTCTCGCCGGACGCTATGAACCGTATGCGTAACTTATCCCGGCCGGTGCTCCCGCGCCCCGGCTAGGGTGCGGCGGTGTCCGACTCCCCCACACCGCCCGGCCCCGCCGCCGCCTCCGGCCCCGCCGCTCCCTCAGGCCCGGCCCCCGACCCGGACTCCCCGGCCCGCGCCCGTGCTTCCGGCGACCCGGCCCGCGCCTCGCTCGCCGACGGCATCCGCTTCGCGGTCGGCACGCTCACCGTCCTGCCGGTCCGCGTCACGCGCTGGGACGGCCCCGCGGCCCGCCTCGGCATGCTCTGCGCGCCCCTCGCCGGCCTCGCCGCGGGCGCCGCC
>NZ_JAKGCV010000792.1 GCF_021556455.1 Streptomyces fuscigenes
GGCGGGGCCGGGGCCGGTGCGGGCGCGGCCGCCGGGGCCGGTGCGTGGGCCGGCTCCGCCTCGCGGGCCGGGATCCGCGGCGGGGCTTCGTCGCTCTGCGGCTGGGCGATCAGCTGCGGCGGGATGAGGACGACGACACCCGTGCCGCCGCGCGACGAGGGGCGGTAGTTGACGCTGATCCGGTAGCGCTCGGCCAGCCTGCCGACGACCGCGAGGCCGAGGCGGGTGCTCTGGAGCTTCGAGAGGTCGTTGTGCCGTCCCGAGACCGCCTTCTCCGCCAGCCGCATGACCTGCGGGGCCATCTTCAGACCGCTGTCCTCGACCGTGACGACGATGCCCGCGGTCCGCTCCTCGACATAGACGTGCACCTCGTCGATGGGCGGCGAGAAGTTCGCCGCGTTGTCGATGAGTTCGGCGAGCAGGTGGATGACGCCCTCGGCCGCGAACCCCACGATCGCCGCGCTGCTTGAGCAGTGCAGCCGCACCCGGCGGTACGCGGCGATGCGGCCCGCGGCGCCGCGCAGGACGCTCTCCATGACGATGGGCTTGTTCCAGATGCGGCTGCCCCGGCCGCCCAGCAGGATCGCGAGCCGGTCGGTGAGGAGGCCGAGCTGGGAGGCATTGTGGTCGAGCTGGAGCAGGTCGCCGAAGACCTCCTCGCCGTACCGGTCCTCCATGTCGCGCAGGTCGGCGAGGATGGTGACGGCCTTGGCCTGCACCTGGCTGAGCGCCTTGGTGCCGGCCTTCTGCGCGACGAGCGCGCGCCGCTCGCCGACCGCCACCTCGCGGATGATCCGCTCCATCAGGGAGGCGAGGGCCGGATCGTCGGGCCGCTGCGTGTCGTTGAGGACCGTGCCGGCCGAACTGCCCGTGCGCAGGCGGGCGATGGCGGGGGGCAGGATGGTCTCCAGCAGGGTGTCGAGCCCGTCGGCGGCCTCCCGTGCCCGGCGGGCCAGCGCGTCGCGCTCGGTGGCGGCCGCCCCGGCGCGCCGCTCGCTGTCCGCGATCCGGGTCGTGAACAGCTCCAGCACCCGCCGCAGGCCCTCGTCGTCCGGCGACCCGGCCGGGGCCCGCAGCTCCTCGGGCGACAGGCCGCCGGACCGGGCCTTCTCCGCCACGGCCGGCAGGGTGACCCCGACGAGCCGGG
>NZ_JAKGCV010000793.1 GCF_021556455.1 Streptomyces fuscigenes
CCCCAACGCCGGCTTCCTCGCGGGCCTGCCCGCCTCCTCCGCGCACGGCGAGCTGACCGCCGCGCTGGAGGCCGTGCGGCGCGGCCCGGCGGGCGACTCGTCCGAGGTGCGGCTGCGCGAGGTGCGCGCGCACCTGGAGCACGGCGACCCGGCGGCGGCCGATGCCGCTCTGGGCGCCCTGCGCGCACGTCACCCCGACGAGTGGCGGGTCGTGTGGTCGCGAGGTCTCATGGGGCTGGTGACGGGCGACCACGAGACGGCGGCCGTCTCCTTCGACGCGATCTACGACGCGTTCCCCGGCGAGCCCGCGCCCAAGCTGGCGCTCGGCCTGTGCGCCGAGGTGCTCGGCCAGCTCGACAACGCGGCCGAGTACTACCGCCTTGTCTGGGCGACGGACCCGAGCTACGTGAGCGCCGCGTTCGGCCTGGCCAGGGTGCAACTCGCCGCGGGCGACCGGGCGGGCGCCGTCGCGACGCTGGAGTCCGTGCCGGAGACGTCCATCCACTACACCGCCGCGCGGGTGGCCGCCGTGCGGGCCCGGCTGCGCCGGCGCGCCGCCGCGGAGCCGCTCCTGCCGGACCTGGCGGCCGGGGCGGCCCAGGTGGAGGCGCTGCGGCAGCTCGGCCTGGACGCGGTGCGCCGGGAGCAGTTGTCGACGGAAGTACTCGGGACGGCCCTCGACTGGGTAATCTCCGGGGGCCGGGGCGGTCCGGCCGAACCGGCCACGACCCTGCTCGGCAGCCGTCTCGACGAGCGGGGACTGCGCTTCGGACTGGAGCGCTCGTACCGGGCACTCGCCCGGCTCGCCCAGCGGGGCGAGGAGAGGATCGAACTGGTGGAGCGGGCCAACCGCTTCCGCCCCCGGACGTGGGTGTGATTGATGGCGCACAAGCACCAGCGGGAGGTCGGCACCTCGCCCTGCCCCAACCCGGAGTGCGGCGAACTGGTGGAGCCCGGTGACCTGTTCTGCGGTGCCTGCGGGTACGACCTGACGGCGGCGCCGCACCACGGCGCGTCCGCCGACCGTGCGACGGTGGCCCTGGGCCTGCCGGGCGGCGCGTCCGCCGGCCGGTCCCCGGAGCCCGGCGGTCCGCGCGTGTCCTGGCCGGAGGCCGAGCCCCGGACCGGGACGGGCGTGCCCC
>NZ_JAKGCV010000794.1 GCF_021556455.1 Streptomyces fuscigenes
AGACGTACGCGACGTATGCGACGTATGCGACGTACTCGGCGCCGTCGTGGCCGCCGTCACCCGGCGGGCCCGGCCGCCGTCCCGCGGTCGGGGCGGGCATGGACGCCGGCGGCACCGCTCGTCCCTCCCTCGCCCGCGCGACCGGCGCCCGCGGTCCGTGCGACCGGACTGCTCGGCGAGGGCCGGGCGGGCGCGGGCTGCGGGGACGGCGGGGGAACGGTCGGCGAGTGCGGGCTCGTCGCCGGCGGCTGCTCGGTGTGGTGCGAGAGGGCGGCCGGCAGTACGAGGGCCGCGCCGATGAGCGCGGCGGCGAGCGTCAGCAGGGCGGTGGTGCGCAGCCGGTTGCCGCGCCGGGCGCCGGAAGGCGGTTCGGGTCGGCGCAGGTGCGTCCGGGTCACGGTGGCGGCCTTCGCCGACAGCGCGGCGCGCAGGCGGTCCTCCACGTCGGAGCGGTCGTGCACTGCGTTCATCGCGGGGCCTCCAGATTCCTCGCGAGGGCGTCCAGCGCGCGGCTCGCCGTGGACTTGACGGTGCCTCTCGACAGTCCGAGCGTCTCGGCGATCTGCGCCTCGCTGAGGTTCGACCAGTAGCGCAGCACCAGGACCTCGCGCTGGCGGCGGGTGAGCCCGCGCAGCGCGCCGAGGACCTCGCGGTGCTCCTCGCGCAGCAGGACGTCCTCCTCGGGCGGCGGCGCGTGGCCGGCCCGCTCGGGCACGTACGCCCGTACGGTGCGGCGCCGGCGCAGCACGGAGCGCGCGCCGTTGACGACGCTGCGCCGGACGTACGCCTCGGGGTCGTCGATCCCCGACAGCCGGTCGCCGTGGCGCCGGTACAGCGCGGCGAAGGCGTCCTGCACCACGTCCTCCGCCGTCGGCAGGTCGTCGACGAGCAGGAGCGCCAGGCGGACGAGTTCCAGCCTGCGGTGCTGGTAGAGCGCGTCGATCCCGCCGTCCGCGCCCGGCGCGGCGTACCGGAGGACGGGCGCCTCGGGCTCCCGTGCACCGGCGGGCCGCCGCTCCCGGGCGTCGGCCGTCCGGCCGGCGGACAGGCTGCGCGACAGCAGGCCCCGCACGCCCGCGAAGGGGCGTGCGGGGCTCAGCCGGTGGACGGCGAAGGCCGACACTCAGC
>NZ_JAKGCV010000795.1 GCF_021556455.1 Streptomyces fuscigenes
GGCGGTGCCGGGCGGCCGGTGGCCGGCACCGGTCACCGCCGCCCGGTCACCGCCGCCCGGTCGCCGGCACCGGTCACGGCCGCCCGGTCTCCCGGCACGGCGGACCGCATCCCCCACGGCGCCGTGTCACCCGCGCCGGCATGACCCGCCCCGGCAGCGCACGGGGTCAGTCGCCGGAGGCCGCGTCCTTGTCGGCGTCCGCCGCGGCCGACTCGGCGGCGTCCAGCTTCTTCTCCATCTCCGCCGCGCCGCCGTCCCCCGGCGAGCGGCCGGCCGTCGGGGACGCGCTCGTGCCGCCCTTCCCCGCCGATCCGGTGTCGCCGCTCCCGTGCCCGCCCTGGCAGCCCGCGACGAGCGCCGCGAGCAGGACGAGCCCCGCCAGGGCCGGAGGCCGCCGGATGGCGCTCCGACCCGTCGCGCCGGGCGGCATCAGCTGTCGGCCCCGTCACCTGCGGTCGGGCTCGGGCCGGCGCCCTTCCCGTTCTTCCTGCCGTCGTCGTGGGCGGCGCACCACGTCTTGACGTCCTTCAGGTCGCCCTGACGCTGCTTCACGGTGCTGAGCAGGGCCGTGCGCGTGGCGAGCCGGTGGCGCAGGTACGTCGCGATCGCCGTGTCGCCCTGGGACGTTGCGTTGTCGACCCGCTTCTGCAGGCGCTGCACGGAGCCGTTGACGCCGGGGCCCGATTCCAGGCGCTTCAGGGCGCGGTCGAGCCGCTTGTCGACCTTGGGCAGCCGCTTGCAGATCCCCCGGGCGCCGTCGCTCTTGGGGGTGTTGCCGGCCGCCGGTGCGGCCGCGAGGGCCGTGGTGGTGGATCCGGCCAGCAGGGCGGCCGCGGCCAGGCCGACGACGGCTGCCCGCCTGCGGCGCGGGGTGCTCGGGAGCATGGATGCCTCCGGGTGTCGGTTGCGGACACCGCGGGCGCGGCGTCCGGCGGGCACGCTAGGGGCGTTCTTTGGGAAAACTCTGTGGAGCGCCCGCGCCGCGGGGATCGGGCGCCGCCGCGTCCGGGGCCGCGAGCCAGTTGTGCCGCGGCGCCGCGGCCGGCGCCTGCCGCCCCGCCGGGATGCGGACGGTGACACGGCAGCCGGGCCCGCCCGGCCGGTCCCCGGCCT
>NZ_JAKGCV010000796.1 GCF_021556455.1 Streptomyces fuscigenes
CGCTGCGCCACGCGGCCTCCGTCGTGCGCGGCGAGACGGAGGCCCCCGGCGACCGACTCGGGCGGCCGGCCCCGCTCGGCGTGCGCGTCCGCCGCGCCGCCCACGCCGTGCTGCGCTCGGGCACCGCCTGGCGCTACGGGATCCGCCTGGCACTGTGCATGGGCATCGCCCAGACCCTCGTGTCGGTCGTGCCCCTCTCGCGCTCCTACTGGGTCGCCCTGACCGTGGCGTTCGTCCTCAAGCCCGACCTCGGCTCCGTCTTCTCCCGCGCGGTGATGCGCGCGATCGGCACCGTCGTCGGTCTGGGCGTGGCCGCGGCCGTCCTCGCCGCCGCGCCCTTCGGCTGGTGGTCGGCGGCCCTGATGGCGGTGCTCGCCGCGCTGCTGCCGGTCATGGCCTCGCGCGGCTACGCGTACCAGACGACGGCGATCACACCGCTGATCCTGCTGCTGTCCGACGTGCTGAACCACCTCGGCTTCGGGCTGCTCCTGCCGCGCCTCGTCGACAGCTTCATCGGCTGCGGCATCGCGCTGGTGGTGGGCTACCTGCTGTGGCCGGAGAGCTGGCACGCCCGCGTCGGCGGGCGGCTCGCCGCGCTCATCGACGAGGCCGCCGGATACCTCGCCGTGTGCCTGCTGCCGCGGGACGGGCAGGCCGCCCCCGCGGCCCCCGCACGCGGGGAAGGGGCCGCGCCGGACGGAGGCGGAAACCATGACGACGCCCAGGCCCGCACCCGCAGGCGGCTGTACCGCGAACTGTCGGCGGTGCGCACCGAGTTCCGGCGCGCCCTGACGGAGCCGCGCCCGACGTCCACGGTCGCGGGCGAGTGGTGGCCGCTCGTCGTCGCCGTCGAGCGGATCGTCGACGCGACGACGGCCGCGCAGCAGGACGTCGCGCAGGGCGCCGGGCCGCCGGCCGCGGACGAGGTGCGGGCGCTGCGCGACCAGCTCCGCCAGTTGGCGCGGGGCGTCAGGTCGCACACGGCCCTGCCGTACGTGGCGGCCGATCCCGGCCCCGGGAGCAGCGCGGTCCTGGACGTCCTGCGCGAGCAGGTGCGGGAGGCGCGCGCCGTCGCCACCTCCGAGCGCGCGGAGCGCGGCTT
>NZ_JAKGCV010000797.1 GCF_021556455.1 Streptomyces fuscigenes
GCGCCCGGGCGGGCGGCGGCCCCGGCGACGGTCGTCGCGGTGCCGGCGCGGGACGCGGGGGCCGGCCCGGCGGGCACCACGGACGGGCAGCGCGGCTGGGCGCTCGCGCACTGGGCGGTGGCGCGGGCCGGGGCGCTGCGCATCGACCGCGTCGCGTACGCGGGGCGCGTGTGGAGCGCGGGGGACGCGGGGGCCGGGTGGCAGCACGCGCCGAAGCGGTCCGGCGAATCGGACAAGTCGCGCGACTCCGAGGTCCGGATCACTCTCGCGCAGTAGTTCGGCGGGTCACCCGCACGGCGTGGGTGCGGCAGGTGTGCGTGGCACTTTCCCGAAGATCGTCGGACAGTCGGTTCATGACCCTCTTCCGCTTGGGGCGCCTGCGGAGTGACGGTTCGCCAGGCCCGCACGGAAGTCGCCGTTTGCCCGCTTTCGCCCGGTGCCGACAATACGACGCATTACCAACTCTTTACGTTGGTGCTCCGCAACCTCCAACGCCCCTCAGGGAGTTGTCACGGCGTCCGACCGACGCCCGACACCGACGGGCCGGGCCGACCGGCCTGGCCCACGGGCGCCGCTCATTCGTCGAAGGAGCATCATGTCCCTCCCCCTGACCCGCCGCATCGCCCGCGCCGCGCTGCTCGTCGCCGCCGGCGCGGCCGCCCCCGTCGTCGTCGCAGGCGCCGCCAACGCCGCGTCGCTGCCGGGGGCCACCGACCTGGGAGCGGTCAGCGCGCTCGACGGTTCCAACGTCGGCAACACCATCGACCACGGCGCCCGCTCGGCGAGCGACATGGCCGGCACGACCGGTGCGCACATCGTCGGCACGGCCGTTCCGGCCGCCGGCAAGACCGTCGGCACCACCGGCAAGACCGTCGCGCCCGCCGTGCAGAAGGTGGCCGGCGACACCGCGGGCAGCGCCGGCACCGTCCTCGGGGACACCGCCGCGCACAACCAGCTGCCGAACCTGCCGCTCGGCGGCTGAGTCCCACCCCTGCGAGGGGGCCCGGAGCGTCCAGTGCTCCGGGCCCCCTCGGCCGTTCGCGGGCGGGCGGCTCCCCCGCCCGGGCCCGCGTGTTCCGCGGGGCCGCGCCCCGGGGCTGCG
>NZ_JAKGCV010000079.1 GCF_021556455.1 Streptomyces fuscigenes
GGCGGGAGCTGCCGCCCGCGGCGGGCGGCTGCGGCGCCACGGGCGCGCCGGGCTGGGGGAAGCCGTAGCCGGCGGGCTGCGCGGCCTCGGGGGTGCCCGGCTGGGGGAAGCCATAGCCCCCCTGCTGCGGCGGCACGGCCGGGTATCCGTAGCCGGGTCCCTGCGGGGGCTGCCAGGGCGCCGGCGCGGCGGGCGGCCCCGGCTGCGGTTCACCGCGTGGACAACACCCGTACACGCATGCGCTCTTGACACGTTCCGGGGCCAGAGCGGAGATTGACGCGCGTAGACATCCACGGCGTCCACGGCACCCGCCACCGCCGCCGCCCTCCACCCTCGGAGTCCTTGATGCGTTCTTCCCTGCCGAGAACCGCCGCCGTCCCGGCGCTCGTGTCGCTCGCCCTCGCGGCCGGTCTGATCGTGACCGCCACGCCGGCCTCCGCCGCGGACGTCCGGATCCACGGCATCCAGGGCACGACCCGGATCTCGCCGCTCGTGGGCTCGCCCGTCGCGGACGTGCCGGGCATCGTCACCGGGGTGCGGGCGTACGGCAGTTCGCGCGGCTTCTGGTTCCAGGACCCGAAGCCGGACAACGACCCGGCCACCAGCGAGGGCCTGTTCGTCTACACCGGCTCCTCCCCCACGGTGAAGGTGGGCGACAGCGTCCAGGTGGCCGGGACGGTCAGCGAGTTCGTGCCCGGCGGCGCGGCCACGGGCGAGCAGTCCGTGACCGAACTGACCTCGTCGAACGCGAAGGTGACGGTCGTCTCCTCCGGCAACGCGCTGCCCGCGCCCGTGCGGATCACCGCGAAGTCCGTGCCCGCCGCCTACGCGCCGGCCGGCACGCCCGCCACCGGCAACTCCGTCAACGGCCTCCGGCTGAAGCCCAAGGCCTACGCCCTCGACTACTACGAGTCCCTGGAGGGCATGAACGTCAGCGTCGCGAACACGCGCGTCGTCGGCGCGACCGACGCCTTCGCCGAGCTGTGGGTGACGGTCAAGCCCTCGGAGAACGCGGACCGCCGCGGCGGCACGGTCTACGGCTCCTACGACGAGCAGAACACCGGGCGCGTCCAGATCCAGCAGCAGGCCTCCACGACCGACCACGCCTTCCCGGTCGCCAACGTCGGCGACCAGCTCAAGGGCACGACCGAGGGGCCCCTGGACTTCAACCAGTTCGGCGGCTACACGCTGGTGGCGGGCCAGTTGGGCACCGTCGTCGACAAGGGCCTCAAGCGGGAGGTGACGGCCAAGCAGAAGAAGGACCAGCTCGCCGTCTCCACCTACAACGTCGAGAACCTGGCGCCGAGCGACCCGCAGTCCAAGTTCGACTCGCTGGCGTCCGCCGTCGTCACGAACCTCTCCTCCCCCGACATCCTGTCGCTGGAGGAGATCCAGGACGACAGCGGCGCGACGGACGACGGCACGGTCACGGCGGGCGTGACCGTCCAGAAGTTCATCGACGCGATCGCCGCGCACGGCGGCCCGACGTACGCCTGGCGCTCGGTGGCCCCGGAGAACGACAAGGACGGCGGGCAGCCCGGCGGCAACATCCGCAACGTCTTCCTCTACAACCCGGCCCGGGTGTCCTTCGTGGACCGCGGCACCGCCGACGCGACCACCGGCACGCAGGTCGTCTCCACCAAGAACGGCCCTGACCTGACGCTCTCCCCCGGCCGCCTCGACCCCGCGAACCCGGCCTGGACGGACAGCCGCAAGCCGCTCGTCGGCGAGTTCACCTTCCAGGGCAGGACGGTGTTCCTGGTCTCGAACCACTTCATCTCGAAGGGCGGCGACGAGTCGCTGACCTCGCAGCACCAGCCGGGCACCCGCTCCTCCGAGGTCCAGCGGCAGGAGCAGGCGGCGGCCGTCAACTCCTTCGTCAAGGACGTCCGCAAGGTGAAGAAGGACGCCGACGTGGTCGTCCTGGGCGACCTGAACGACTTCCAGTTCTCCGGCACGCTCGCCACCCTGACCAAGGGCGGGGTGCTCGACGACGACATCGACACGCTGCCGGTCCCGGAGCGCTATTCGTACGTCTACAACGGCAACACGCAGACGCTCGACCACATCCTGACCACGCCGTCGATCACCGACTTCCAGTACGACAGCGTGCACATCAACGCCGAGTTCGCCCAGCAGGACAGCGACCACGACCCGCAGGTGCTGCGCCTGCGCCCGTGACGCGACGGGGCCGGGCGGCGGTCCGCCCGCCTGCCCGGCCCGTGGGTCCCCGTCCCGCGCCTCGTCAGTTGTGGGCGTGCAGGACGTCGTTGAGGCCGTCCCAGACCGCGTTGTTGGGGCGCGCCTCGACCCGGCCGGTCTCGGAGTTGCGGCGGAAGAGGATGTTGCTCGCGCCGGACAGCTCGCGCGCCTTGACGACCTGGCCGTCGGGCAGCGTGACCCGCGTGCCCGCCGTGACGTACAGGCCGGCCTCGACCACGCACTCGTCGCCGAGCGCGATGCCCACGCCGGCCTCGGCGCCGATGAGGCAGCGCTCGCCGATGACGATGCGCTCCTTGCCGCCGCCGGACAGCGTGCCCATGGTGGAGGCGCCGCCGCCGATGTCGGAGCCGTCGCCGAGCACGACGCCCTGCGAGATCCGGCCCTCGACCATCGACGTGCCGAGCGTGCCGGCGTTGTAGTTGACGAAGCCCTCGTGCATCACGGTGGTGCCGGCGGCGAGGTGCGCGCCGAGGCGGACGCGGTCGGCGTCGGCGATGCGCACGCCCTGGGGCGCGACGTAGTCCGTCATGCGCGGGAACTTGTCGACGGACACGACTTGGAGGTGCAGGCCGTCGGCGCGCGCGTTGAGGCGGACGGTCTCCAGCGTGTCCACGGCGACGGGGCCGAGCGAGGTCCAGGCGACGTTCGCGAGGAGCCCGAAGATGCCGTCGAGGTTCTGGCCGTGGGGCCGCACGAGACGGTGGCTGAGCAGGTGCAGGCGCAGGTACACGTCGTGCGCGTCGAGCGGCTTCTCGTCGAGCGACGAGATGACCGTGCGGACGGCGACGACCTCGACGCCGCGGCGCGGGTCGGGGCCCACGGCACGCCCGGCCGCCTCGCCGAGCAGCTGCGCGGCGCGCTCGGCGGAGAGGCGCTCGGTGCCCGCGGGGCCCGGCTCGGCGAGCAGCTCGGGGGCGGGGAACCAGGTGTCCAGCACGGTTCCGTCGGCGGCGACGGTGGCGAGGCCGGCGGCGGCCGCGCCGGTGGGGCGGGAGGTCGTATCGGTCATACCGAAAACCTATCCGCACCCGCTCCTTCACGGCGAACCGGCCCGCACGGCACGCGGGGGCGGCCTGCCGGACCAGGGGGCGCGGCGGGGCCGCGGCCGTCGCACGGCGATCCGGGCCCGTCCCCGAAGCGCCCCGCCTGCGGCCCGGCAGGCCCCGCGTCAGCCCAGCCGGTTGGCGTCCCCGCCCCGGAGGCGGAAGCGGTCGTCCTCGGCGCGCGGCAGGGCGCGGTGGCCCTCCGAGTGGTGGTTGACCCAGCCGCACACGCCGCAGCTGTAGCGCCCGTCCAGGCCGGCGATGAGGGTGCCGCACTGGCGGCACTCGGCGTAGGTGATCTCGGGTCCCGGGTCGCCGGGGTCGCCCGGCTGCTGCCGCGGCTCGGGATCGGGCGGTACGGGCGTGTTCACGCGGCCAATCTACTCGGCGGCCGGCGCGGTGGGCACCGGCGGCCGCAGGACGCGCGCGAGCATCTCGCGGGCGTAGGCCTCGTCGTACTCGCCGCCGGTCAGCAGGACTTGGAGGCAGATCCCGTCGAGGAGGGCGACGAGGGCGCGGGCCGTGGTGGGGTCCGTGCGCGCGGACAGTATCCCGGCGACCGCGTCCGTCCATTCGGCGGCCACGGGCCGCAGCGCGGGCCTGCGCAGCGCCGCGAGGTAGAGCTCGTACTCCAGCTCGGCGCCGCCCCGGTCGCCGGCGAGCCACTGCCCGGTGAGCCGGGCGAGGACGGCCGCCAGGTCGGCGTCGGCGCCGGCGGGCGGGGCGCCGTCCCGGATGAGGGTCGCGAAGCCCTCGTTGGCCTGGCGCAGCGCCGCGATCAACAGCTCGTCCAGGGAGGCGAAGTGATAGGTGGTGGAGCCGAGCGGCACGTCGGCCTCGGCGGCCACGGTGCGGTGGCTGAGCCCGGCGATCCCGGAGCGGCCCACCACCCGGATCGCGGCGTCGATGAGCCGCTGCCGCCGGTCGGGGTCGTAGCGACGCGTCACGGAGAGGAGCTTCCGCCGAGGTTCAGGAACACGACCCCGACGATAACCAGCCCGACACCCGCGAGCCGAACCGGACTCACGGACTCGTGCAGGAACAGCACGCCGATCACGGCCATCACGGCCGTTCCCGCACCCGCCCAGATCGCGTACGCGGTACCGACGGACATGGTCCTGAGGGTTCCCGACAGCAGCGTGTACGAGACGACGTAGCCGCACAGCGTCACGAGCGAGGGCCACAGCCGGGTGAATCCCTCGCTGTACTTCATGGCGGTGGTGGCGGCGATCTCCGCCGCGATGGCCCCTGCGAGCAGCACGTATCCCATGCGTACGAGCGTACACATAGCTGTGTACGACCGTACACACCGCGTCGCCGCACCCAGGTCACCGTCCCGCTCCCGGCGCCCCCCGCGGGGCCCGCTACCTTGTGCCGCATCCGAGTGGGGGGACGCACGATGGCGGACACGAGTGGTTCGAGTGGTTCGAGCGGTTGGAGCGGTTCGAGCGGTTCGAGTGGTTCGAGTGGTTGCGGACCGGGCGGCGAGAGCTCCGGAGCGCGGAGCGGCTCGCGGGTGCAACCGGGCACCGGCGCGCCGGGACAGGCGGCGCCGGACGGTGCGTCGCCGGGCGGGCCCGTCCCCGGCGGCGGCCCGGTCCCGGGCGGGTACGGCCCCGGGCCGTCCGTGCCTGCGGCTCACTGGCCGGGCGCCCGGTATCCCTGGGCGCCGCCGAGGCCGGGGACGATACCGCTGGCACCGCTCGACTTCTGGCAGGTGCTGGGCGGCGGACTGGCGACCTTCGGCCGCTTCTGGAGCCGGCTCGTCGCGGTGGCGCTGACGGCGTTCGGCGCGGCGCTCGTGCTCGGCGCGATCGCGGTGGGCGCGACGGCGGCGGTCTTCGCCGCGCGGATCGAGGCGACGGCCGACCGTCTGCGCGACGGGGGCGGGGACTTGTGGGCCGCGGCCGGCGCCCCGGCCGTCGTGTCCTTCGCGCTGCTCGGCGTCCTCGGGCTGCTCGCCCTCGCCGCCGCGCAGTCCCTCGTCCTGGCCGCGTGCACGGCCGCCGTGCAGGAGGGTGTCCTCGGCCGCCCCCTGGGCTACCGCGACCTGCTGGGCCGGGCGCTGCGCGGCGCCCGGCGGTCGTTCGTGGTCCATCTGCTGGCGGGGCTGCCGGCCCTGCTGCCGATCGCTGTCTTGGCCCTGGCCGCCCTCGCCCTCGGCGGCTTCTCGCCGTCCGGCCGGCCCGGCGCCCTCGCCCTGGTCCTGGGCTGGCTCCTGGCCCTCGCCTGCGTCCCGGTGGTGCTGTGGCTCGGCGTGCAGCTGAGCCTCGCCCCGGTGGCGGCGGTCGCCGAGTCGGCCCGCCCGCTTCAGGCTCTGCGCCGCTCCCGTCGGCTCGTGCGGGGCGCCTGGTGGCGGACGTTCGGGCTGGTGGCCGTGGCGGGGATGATCGCGGGCGCGGCGGCGGCGGCCGTCAATCTGGTGCTCGAACTGGTGGGCTGGATCGCGCTGCTCGGGGCGTTCGCCGTCTCGCACCACGGCGAGCCCCTGGCGCCGGTGGCGATCGTCCTCTTCCCGGTCGTCCTCCTCGCCCTGGCGTTCCTCGTCGAACTGCTGGTCCTGCTCTACCCGCAACTGGTGCTGGCGATGGCGTACGTGGACCGCAGGATGCGTGCCGAGGGCCTGGCCGGGGAGCTGATCCGCGCCCTGTGAGGCCGGCGGCCGCGCCGCACGGGGGCCGCTCCCGCGGGGGCGCGCGGCCGGGTCAGGACCTGCCCGGCCCCCCGGCGCCCGGTCCGTCACCGGACGCGGGCGCGCCGCCCGCCGGCTCCTCCTCCGCCCCCGCGCCGTACTCCACCGTCCCGCCGTCCAGCAGCGGGGGCTGGGGGGTGCCGGCCGTCTTCGACAGCCAGCGCAGCCCGTGGTACGAGGTCAGCACGACGAGCGTGCCGAGCGCGATGCCGCTCAGCACGAAGCTGCCGGTGATCTTCAGCGAGACCCCGCCGACGCCGATGATCACACCGGTCGCGGCCGGGACCAGGTTCAGCGGCTGCGAGAAGTCGACCTTGTTGCGGATCCAGATCTGAGCGCCGAGCAGCCCGATCATGCCGTAGAGGATGACGGTGATCCCGCCGAGCACGCCGCCCGGGATGGCGGCGACGACCGCGCCGAACTTCGGGCAGAGGCCGAACAGCAGGGCGAAGCAGGCGGCGGCCCAGTACGCGGCGGTCGAGTAGACGCGGGTCGCGGCCATGACGCCGATGTTCTCCGCGTACGTCGTGGTGGCCGGGCCGCCGAAGGCGGTGGACAGCACCGTCGCCGCGCCGTCCGCCACGATCGCGGTGCCCATCTTGTCGTCCAGCGGGTCGCCGGTCATCTCGCCGACGGCCTTGATGTGTCCCGTGTTCTCGGCGAGCAGGGCGATGAGGACGGGCAGCGCGACGAGGACGGCGGAGCCGGTGAAGTTCGGGCCGTGGAAGTGCGGGAGGCCGATCCAGTCGGCCTTGCCGACACCGGAGAAGTCGATGCGCCAGTGGTCGACGACCTTGCCGGAGCCGTCGGCCGAGTGGATCCGGCCCGCGGTGCGGTCGAGGACCCAGGACAGCAGGTAGCCGAAGAGGAGGCCGAGGAAGATCGCGACGCGGGACCAGAAGCCGCGCAGCACGACGAGCGCGAGTCCGGTGAAGACCATGGTGGCGAGCGCCGTCCACTGGTCCTGCGGCCAGTAGGTGGCGGCGGTGACGGGCGCCAGGTTGAAGCCGATCAGCATGACCACCGCGCCGGTGACCGGCGGCGGCAGGACGGCGTGGATGATCCGCGCGCCGAGCACCTGGACGGCGATGCCGCAGCCCGCGAGGCACGCCCCGACGACGAGCATCGCACCGGTGAGGGTGCCGGTGTCGCCGCCCTGCCCCGCGATCGCCGCGGAGACGCCGACGAAGGACAGCGACGAGCCGAGATAGCTGGGCACGCGACCCCGCGTGGCGAGCAGGAACAGGGCGGTCGCCACGCCGGACGCCATCAGCGCGAGGCTCGGGTCCAGGCCCATCAGCACGGGCGCGACGAAGCACGCGCCGATCATCGAGACGACGTGCTGGGCCCCGAGGCCGACCGTGCGGCCCCAGCTCAGCCGCTCGCCCGGCTTGACGATGTCCCCCGGCCCCAGGTGCTTGCCGTCGCCGTGCAGCTTCCACCCGAAGCCCGCCATGACTGCTCTCCCGTTCTCGCTTCTTCCGCCTCCCCGCGGCCGGGGCGCCGGCCGGCGCATCGCGGCCCGGCATGCGGCGGGTCCCGCCGTACGCCGGCCGGGACCCGAATCGAACAGTTCATTTAAAGCGGAACAGCCAGTTCTGGCCAAACCGGCTGCCCGCGGGCAGGGCGCGGGCAGGACCCGGGCACGGCGGAGGGCCCCTGGACGGCGGGGATGACACCCGCCGTCCAGGGGCCCTCGGGACCCGTGCGCGTCCGGCGGCGCGACGGTGATCACCTGTCGCGCGCGGACGACCGGGTGGAGCGGCTCAGACGTTGAAGCCGAGCGCGCGCAGCTGCTCGCGCCCGTCGTCCGTGATCTTCTCGGGGCCCCACGGCGGCATCCAGACCCAGTTGATGCGCAGCTCGTTGACGATGCCGTCGGTGGCCGACTTGGCCTGGTCCTCGATCACGTCGGTCAGCGGGCAGGCCGCGGACGTCAGCGTCATGTCCAGGGTGACGACATTGTCGTCGTCGATGTGCATCCCGTAGATGAGGCCGAGGTTGACGACGTCGATGCCGAGCTCGGGGTCGACGACGTCGTACAGCGCCTCGCGGACCTCGTCCTCCGAGGCCGGTTTCATCAGGGTCTCGTTCTCGCTCATGCCGTCTCCTTCCGCGCGCTCTCGCCCAGGGCCTGGGCCGTCGCGTCCTTCCAGGCCATCCAGCTCAGCAGGGCGCACTTGACGCGCGCGGGGTACTTGGAGACGCCGGCGAACGCCACGGCGTCCTCCAGCACCTCCTCCATCGCGTCGTCGGGCTCGACCTGCCCCTTGGACTGCATCAGCTCCAGGAACGTGCCCTGGATCTGCTGCGCCTCGGCGAGGTCCTTGCCGACCAGCAGGTCGTTCAGCACGGAGGCGCTGGCCTGGCTGATCGAGCAGCCCTGCCCCTCGTAGCTGACGTCCGCGATGCGCTCGCCCTCGTAGCGCACGCGCAGCGTGATCTCGTCACCGCAGGTCGGGTTGACGTGGTGCACCTCGGCGTCGCCGTCTCTGAGACCGCGCCCGTGCGGGTGCTTGTAGTGGTCCAGGATGACGTCCTGGTACATCGAATCCAGTTTCACGACTCGGCCCTGTCCCTATCCGAAGAAGTTACGGACGTGCTCCAGGCCGTCGACCAAGGCGTCCACCTCGGCCGGGGTGGAGTACAGATAGAACGACGCCCTGGTGGTCGCGGGAATTCCGTACCGGAGGCAGACGGGCCGCGCGCAGTGGTGGCCGACCCGGACGGCGATGCCCTGTTCGTCCAGTACCTGGCCCACGTCGTGCGGGTGGATGTCGCCCAGCGTGAACGAGATCGCGGCGCCGCGCTCCTCGGCCGTGGTGGGGCCGATGATGCGCAGGTCGGGCACCTGGAGGAGGCGCTCGACGGCGTACGCCGTGAGGGCCTTCTCGTGCGCGAGGATCTTGTCCATGCCGATGGCGCTCAGGTAGTCCACGGCCGCGCCGAGACCCACGGCCTCGGCGATCGGCGGGGTGCCGGCCTCGAACTTGTGCGGGGCCGGCGCGTACGTGGACGAGTGCATCGACACGGTCTCGATCATCTCGCCGCCGCCGAGGAACGGCGGCAGGTCCTCCAGCAGCTCCTGCCGGCCCCACAGGACGCCGATGCCGGTCGGGCCGAGCATCTTGTGCCCGGTGAAGGCGACGAAGTCGGCCTGCAGCGCCTGCACGTCCAGCGGCATGTGCGGGGCGGCCTGCGACGCGTCGATCATCACGAGCGCGCCGACCTGCTGCGCCCTGCGGACGATCGCCTCGACGGGGTTGTGCGTGCCGAGGATGTTGGAGACCAGCACGAAGGAGACGATCTTCGTCTTCTCGGTGATGACCTCCTCGATGTTCGACAGGTCGAGGCGGCCGTCGTCGGTGAGGCCGAACCACTTCAGCTTCGCGCCCGTGCGCTGCGAGAGCAGCTGCCACGGCACGATGTTGGAGTGGTGCTCCATCTCCGTGATGACGATCTCGGTGTCGGAGTCGACGCGGTAGGGCTCGTCGGCCCAGCCGAGCATGTTGGCGACGAGGTTCAGCGACTCCGAGGCGTTCTTCGTGAAGATCACCTCGTCGCGGCTGGGCGCGTTGACGAAGGACGCGATCTTGTCGCGCGCGCCCTCGTACAGCGCCGTGGCCTCCTCGGCGAGGACGTGCACGCCCCGGTGCACGTTGGCGTTGTGCCGCTCGTAGTACCCGGTCATCGTGTCGAGGACCTGGCGCGGCGTCTGGGACGTCGCCGCGTTGTCCAGGTACACGAGCGTGCGGTCGTCGTGGACCGGCCGGTCGAGGATCGGGAAGTCCTTGCGGATCGCCTCCGTGTCCAGCAGGCCGTGCAGTTCCCGCGTCTGTGTCACGCCGTTACGCCTCCCTTCACGTATGCCTCGTAGCCCTCGTTCTCCAGCTTGTCGGCGAGCTCGGCGCCGCCGGACTCGGCGATGCGGCCCTGCGCGAAGACGTGGACGAAGTCGGGCTTGATGTAGCGCAGGATGCGCGTGTAGTGGGTGATCAGCAGCGTGCCGACGGTGCCGGTCTCGCGGACCCGGTTGACGCCCTCGGACACGATGCGCAGCGCGTCCACGTCGAGGCCGGAGTCGGTCTCGTCGAGGATCGCGATGTGCGGCTTGAGCAGTTCGAGCTGGAGGATCTCGTGGCGCTTCTTCTCGCCGCCGGAGAAGCCCTCGTTCACGTTGCGCTCGGCGAAGGCCGGGTCGATCTGGAGGTTCTCCATCGTCTCCTTGACCTCCTTCACCCAGGTGCGCAGCTTGGGCGCCTCGCCGCGGATCGCGGTGGCGGAGGTGCGCAGGAAGTTGGAGACGGAGACGCCGGGGACCTCGACCGGGTACTGCATGGCGAGGAAGACGCCGGCGCGGGCCCGCTCGTCCACGGTCATCGCGAGGACGTCCTCGCCGTCGAGGGTGACGGTGCCGCCGGTGACCGTGTACTTGGGGTGCCCCGCCAGCGAGTAGGCGAGCGTCGACTTGCCGGAGCCGTTGGGGCCCATGATGGCGTGCGTCTCGCCCTGCTTGACGGTCAGGTCGACGCCCTTGAGGATCTCGCGGGGGCCGCCTTCCGCATCGACGGTGACGTGCAGGTCGTTGATTTCGAGCGTTGCCATGGGTGCCTCAGGACTCCTGTGTGACGGAGACGAGCACATCGTCCCCTTGGATCTGAACGGGGTATACGGGGACGGGGCGCGTCGCGGGCAGTCCGGACGGCTTGCCGGTGCGCAGGTCGAAGCTGGAGCCGTGCAGCCAGCACTCGATCTGGCAGTTCTCGACCTCGCCCTCGGAGAGGGAGACGTTCGCGTGCGAGCAGATGTCGTTGATCGCGAACACCTCGCCCTCCGTGCGGACGACGGAGACGGGGGTGCCGTCGAGTTCGACGCGCATCGGCGTGTCGTCCTCGAGCTCGCTGAGCGAGCAGACGCGGGCGAAGGCCATCAGACGGACGCCTCCAGCTCCGTCTCGATCTTCGCGAGCAGGCGCTCCTCGACGTCCGGCAGGCCGATCTGCTGGACGAGTTCCGCGAAGAAGCCGCGCACGACGAGCCGGCGCGCCTCGACCTCGGGGATGCCGCGCGCCATCAGGTAGAACAGCTGCTCGTCGTCGAAGCGGCCGGTCGCGGAGGCGTGGCCGGCGCCGGCGATCTCGCCGGTCTCGATCTCCAGGTTCGGCACGGAGTCGACGCGGGCGCCGTCGGTGAGGACGAGGTTGCGGTTCATCTCGTAGGTGTCGGTGCCCTCGGCCGCCGCGCGGATCAGCACGTCGCCGATCCACACCGCGTGCGCGTCGTCGCCCTGCAGGGCTCCCTTGTAGGCGACGTTCGACTTGCAGTGCGGGGTGTTGTGGTCGACGAAGAGGCGGTGCTCCTGGTGCTGGCCCTCGTCGGTGAAGTACAGGCCGAACAGCTGGGCGTCGCCGCCGGGGCCCGCGTACTCGACGCGCGGCTGGAGCCGCACGACGTCGCCGCCGAAGGTGACGACGACCGACTTGAAGGACGCGTCGCGGCCGAGGCGCGCGTTGTGCTGCGCCACGTGGACGGCCTTCTCGTCCCAGTCCTGCACGGACACGACGGTGAGCTTGGCGCCGTCGCCGACGAGGAAGTCGACGTTGCCCGCGATCACCGCTTCGCCCGTGTGGTCGAGGACGACGACCGCCTCGGCGAACGCGCCGAGCTCGATCACCTGGTGCGCGTAGGCGACACCGCCCTGGCCGTGCACGGCGATGCGGATCGGCTCGCCGAGCACGGTCTCCTTCGGGACCGTGATCACGGACGCCTTCTCGAACGCGGAGTACGCCTGCGCGGCCACGCGGTCGGCCGGGACGCCCGCCCTGCCGACGCGCGGGTCGTCGCGGCCCACGGTCTCCTGCGTGACGCCCGCGGGCGCGGTCACCTCGGTGCGCACGCCCCCGTCGGCGACGGCGCTGCCGTCGTGGAGTCCGCGCAGCCGCTCCAGCGGGGTGAAGCGCCACTCCTCCTCGCGGCCGTGCGGGACGGGGAAGTCGCCGACGTCGTAGGAGGGCGCCGCGCTGTTGCGCGTCGCCACGCCGGACTCCGCCGCGACCGCGATGGCGCCGGTGGTCGTGGAACCCGCCGGAGCGGGGGAATTCTGGGCCTCAGCCATGGCTGTCGTCGTGTTCTCTCTGTCTGTCTTCGGTGCTGTCTGTGTGTACCCCGGATCCGGGGCGGGCGCCTCGGCCGTCAGCCGACCGCGCCCTCCATCTGCAGCTCGATCAGCCGGTTGAGTTCCAGCGCGTACTCCATCGGGAGCTCCTTGGCGATCGGCTCGACGAAGCCGCGCACGATCATCGCCATCGCCTCGAACTCCGACAGGCCGCGGCTCATGAGGTAGAACAGCTGGTCCTCGGAGACCTTGGAGACCGTGGCCTCGTGGCCCATGGACACGTCGTCCTCGCGCACGTCCACGTAGGGGTAGGTGTCCGAGCGGGAGATCGTGTCGACCAGCAGCGCGTCGCACAGCACGTTGGACTTGGAGCCCTCGGCGCCCTCGCCGATCTCGATCAGGCCGCGGTAGGAGGTCCGGCCGCCGCCGCGCGCCACCGACTTGGAGACGATGTTCGACGACGTGTTGGGCGCCATGTGCACCATCTTCGCGCCGGCGTCCTGGTGCTGGCCCTCGCCCGCGAACGCGATGGAGAGCGTCTCGCCCTTGGCGTGCTCGCCCATCAGGTAGACGGCCGGGTACTTCATGGTGACCTTGGAGCCGATGTTGCCGTCGACCCACTCCATCGTCGCGCCCTCGTACGCCACGGCACGCTTGGTGACGAGGTTGTACACGTTGCTCGACCAGTTCTGGATCGTCGTGTAGCGGCAGCGGCCGCCCTTCTTGACGATGATCTCCACGACGGCGCTGTGCAGCGAGTCGGAGGAGTAGATCGGGGCGGTGCAGCCCTCGACGTAGTGGACGTAGGCGTCCTCGTCGACGATGATCAGCGTCCGCTCGAACTGGCCCATGTTCTCCGTGTTGATGCGGAAGTAGGCCTGGAGCGGGATGTCGACGTGCACGCCCTTCGGCACGTAGATGAAGGAGCCGCCGGACCACACGGACGTGTTGAGCGACGCGAACTTGTTGTCGCCGACCGGGATGACCGTGCCGAAGTACTCCTTGAAGAGCTCCGGGTGCTCCTTGAGGGCCGTGTCGGTGTCCAGGAAGATGACGCCCTGCGACTCCAGGTCCTCACGGATCTGGTGGTAGACCACCTCGGACTCGTACTGCGCGGCGACACCGGCGACGAGGCGCTGCTTCTCCGCCTCGGGGATGCCGAGCTTGTCGTACGTGTTCTTGATGTCCTCGGGCAGGTCCTCCCAGGACTCCGCCTGCTTCTCCGTGGAGCGCACGAAGTACTTGATGTTGTCGAAGTCGATGCCCGACAGGTCCGAGCCCCAGTTGGGCATGGGCTTCTTGCCGAACAGCTTGAGGCCCTTGAGGCGCAGCTTCAGCATCCACTCGGGCTCGTTCTTCTTCGCCGAGATGTCGCGGACGACCTCTTCGGAGAGGCCGCGCTTGGCGGCGGCACCGGCGGTGTCGGGGTCGGCCCAGCCGAATTCGTACGTGCCCAGGCCCTCGAGCTCGGGGTGGGCGGTCTCCGTGGGGAGCGTCATGCGGGGTTCCTCCCGGCTGTGCTTTCACTGGTGGGGTCGGTGTCGGGGGCGGCGCCCTGCGGCGTCCCCGGGACGAAGGTCGTGCACACGCCGTCGCCGTGGGCGATGGTGGCGAGGCGTTGCACGTGCGTGCCGAGGAGGTGCGAGAACGCCTCCGTCTCGGCCTCGCAGAGCTGCGGGAACTGCTCGGCCACGTGGGCGACCGGGCAGTGGTGCTGGCAGAGCTGCTCGCCCTGGCCGTTCGGCGCGGAGCGGGTGGTCGCCGCGTAGCCGTCGGCGCTGAGCGCGTCGGCGAGCGCCTGGGCCCGGTTCTCGGGGGCGGCGGCCTCGACGCGGCCGCGGTAGGCCCCGGTCTGGGCGGCGATCCTCGCGCGGGCGAACGCGGTGACGGCGGCCTCGCCCTGCTCGCCGCCGCCGGCGGCGGTCGCGATCCAGCCCAGCGCGTCGGCGGCGAGCTTGTCGTAGGACTGGTCGAAGGCGTCCCTGCCGCAGGCGGTCAGCGCGAAGGCCTTCGCGGGGCGCCCGCGCCCGCGCGAGCCGTAGACGCGCTGCTCGCGGGGCTCCACGACGGTCTCGGCGACGAGGGCGTCCAGATGGCGGCGCACGGCGGCGGCCGTGAGGCCGAGGCGCTCGGCCAGCTCCGCGACCGTCGAGGGGCCGTGGTCCAGGATGGAGCGCGCGACGCGGCCGCGCGTGGAGTGCTCACCGGTCGCCAGATCGTCCTGCGGGGTTCCCATGGGGGCCTCCCGAGTCTCGCCGACGTTTTTCACAACGCCATTGTTGCGTAATTCGAGGCGGCATGACAACCACGGTGAGCCACGATCAGCGGTGCCCTGTGTCACTTAGGGTCACCTAAGGAAGCGGTGCCGCTCCCCCCTGGCGGGGCCGCGCGGGCCGCTGCCTAGACTTCGCCCATGCACAGCGACTCCCCCGACGTGGCCGGCGGCGGGCCCGACCCGGCCGTGTCGATCCGGGGCCTGGTCAAGCGCTACGGGAACAAGACCGCCGTGGACGGCCTGGACCTGCATGTGCGCGCGGGCACGGTGACGGCGGTGCTCGGCCCCAACGGCGCGGGCAAGACCACCACGATGGAGACCTGCGAGGGCTACCGCAGACCCGACGAGGGCACCGTACGCGTCCTCGGCCTCGACCCGGTGGCCGACGCCGCCCGGCTGCGGCCCAGGATCGGCGTGATGCTCCAGTCGGGTGGCGTGTACTCCGGCGCACGCGCCGGAGAGATGCTCCGCCACATGGCGAAGCTCCACGCGAACCCGCTCGACGTGGACGCGCTGATCGAGCGCCTCGGCCTCGAGTCGTGCGGGCGCACCACCTACCGGCGCCTCTCCGGCGGGCAGCAGCAGCGGCTGGCGCTGGCGCTCGCCGTGGTCGGCCGGCCCGAGCTGGTCTTCCTCGACGAGCCGACCGCCGGCCTCGACCCGCAGGCCCGCCACGCGACCTGGCAGCTGATCCGGGAGCTGCGTGCGGACGGCGTCACCGTCGTGCTGAGCACGCACTTCATGGACGAGGCCGAGAGCCTGTCCGACGACGTCGTCATCGTGGACGCGGGGCGCGTCGTCGCCCAGGGCGACCCGGAGACGCTGTGCCGGGGCGGCGCCGAGAACACGCTGCGCTTCACGGGCCGGCCCGGCCTCGACCTCGGGTCGCTGCTCAAGGCCCTGCCGGACGGCTCCCAGGCCGCCGAGCTGACGCCCGGTTCGTACCGGATCGCCGGGACCGTCGACCCGCAGCTGCTCGCGACCGTCACCTCCTGGTGCGCCCAGCACGGCGTCATGCCGGACGGCATCTCCGTGGAGCGCCATTCCCTGGAGGACGTCTTCCTCGAACTGACCGGCAAGGAGCTGCGCCGATGACCGCCACCGCCGGCCCCGCGGGCCCGAGCACGGCCGCCGCCACCGGCGCCGGGACGTACGCCCCGGCGCCCGGCGCGGCCCCGCTGCTGCGCATGATCGGGGCGCAGGCCGCGTTCGAGACGAAGCTGCTGCTGCGCAACGGCGAGCAGCTGCTGCTCACGGTCGTCATCCCCTCGCTGCTGCTGGTCCTCTTCTCGACGGTGGACATCGTGGACACCGGCCGGGGCGCCTCCGTGGACTTCCTGGCGCCGGGCATCCTGGCGCTCGCCGTCATGTCCACCGCCTTCACCGGGCAGGCCATCGCGACCGGCTTCGACCGGCGCTACGGGGTGCTCAAGCGCCTCGGCGCGTCCCCGCTGCCCCGCTGGGGGCTGATGACCGCCAAGACGCTGTGCGTGCTCGTCACCGAGGTGCTCCAGGTCGCGCTGCTGGCCGCCATCGCGCTGCTGCTGGGCTGGTCCCCGCACGGCAACCCCGGGGCCGTCGTCGCGCTGATGGTCCTCGGTACGGCCGCGTTCTCCGGCCTCGGGCTGCTGATGGCCGGCACGCTGAAGGCCGAGGTGACGCTCGCCGCAGCCAACCTGGTGTTCATCCTGCTGCTGGTCGCGGGCGGGGTGATCGTGCCGCTCGACAAGTTCCCCGACGCCGCGCGCGAGGTGCTCCAGCTGCTGCCGATCGCCGCGCTGTCCGACGGCCTGCGGACCGTGCTCCAGCACGGTGCGCCGGTGCCGTGGCGCGACCTCGGCGTGCTGGCCGGCTGGTCCGTGGCGGGACTGGGCGCGGCAGGGGCGTTCTTCCGCTGGGAGTGAGCGCCGGGAAAGGCCCCGGCGCGCTCGCCGGGGCCGCGCCCCGGGCCCCGCGCCGGTCGGGACATGCCGTGCGCCGCCCGCCCGGCACCGCGCCTTGCGAGAAGCCCGGCGCCACCGCCCGGCACCCCTCGTGAAAACCTGCACAAGCGGACGCCTACGATGAACCCCATGCCGAACGTCACCCGGGGAGCCGTGGCCGAAGCGGCCCGCAACCCCCTGGCCTTCCTGGCCGCACGCTGGTCACCGTCGGACCGCCTGGTCCGGTACTCGCTGCTCGCGGCGGTGGTGACGAGCGTGATCATCGTCGTCACGGGCGGCGCGGTCCGCCTCACGAGCTCGGGTCTCGGCTGCCCCACCTGGCCCAAGTGCTCCGACGGCAGCCTCACGGCCACGCCCGCGCTGGGCCTGCACGGAGCCATCGAGTTCAGCAACCGCATGCTGACGGACGTGCTCTGCGTCGTCGTCGGCTGGGCGATCATCGCGGCCCGCTGCTCGAAGCCCCGCCGCCGGTCCGTCACGCGCCTGGCCTGGTCGCAGTTCTGGCTGGTCGTCGCGAACGCGGTGCTGGGCGGCATCACCGTCCTCGTGAAGCTGAACCCGTGGACGGTCGCCGGGCACCTGCTCCTCGCGATGGTCTTCGTGACCGTGACGACCCTGACGTGGCTGCGCTTCCGCGAGGGCGATCTGCCGGCCCGGCCCCGCGCGCCGCTGCCGCTGCGCCGCCTGGCGGCGTGGACGGTCGTGGCGACGGCGCTCCTCATCGCCGCGGGCACGGCGGCCACCGGCTCGGGCATCCACGCGGGCGACAGCAGCAAGGTCCCGCGGATGCCGTTCGACTGGCTGGACACGGTGTACGTGCACGGCGGCCTCGCCTGCCTCGTCGTCGCGATGTCCGCCGCGCTGTGGATCGGCCTGCACCTCGCCGACGCCCCGCGCGACACCCGCGCCCTCGCCCGCAACTTCCTCCTGGTGCTGCTCGCCCAGGGCGTCGTCGGCGTAATCCAGTCGGCGACCGGCGTGCCCGAGCTCCTCGTCGCCGTGCACATGCTGGGCATCAGCGCGGTGTGGATCGGCGTGGTGCGCGTCGCCATGAGCCTGCGCGAGCGTCCGCGCGAGACGGCGGCGGCGCCCGCCGTGGCGGAGGCACCGCTGGCCGCCTCGGTCTGAGGCGGAGGCCCCGCCCGGACAGGGGCGCTCGTGTCCCGGTCGGGCAGGGGCTCCCGTCCCGATCCGGGCGCGGACGCGCACCGTCGCGCCCGGACGGGGCAGCAGCCCCGGGTCCCCGCCCGGAGACGACAGCGCCCGGCCGCTCGCGCCGTCCCGCCCTACCCCCACCATCCGCGCGCTCCGCGCGCGCCGCACGCACGACGGCCCGGCCCCCTGCCCGCGTACGGGAAGGGGGCCGGGCCGTTCGACGACCGCGCCGGGGCCGCCG
>NZ_JAKGCV010000007.1 GCF_021556455.1 Streptomyces fuscigenes
CGCGCGGTCACCTTCGGAGACACGACGCGCGTTCCTACGGAACGCCAGCGATGCCACCGCGCTTCGCGCGATCGGTCGGCCTGCGGCCTCCCTTGGCTGGTCACCTTCGGTGACCTCGGACCTTCGGTCCGGGCCCGGCCTTCGGCCGGTCCTGCTGGCTGGCTACGAGGAGCGGGGACCTCGTTTCGGGGAAATCCCCTGGTCTTACGTGGTTCTGATGGGGCGTCTCCGTTGTCCTGGTGCTTGATGCCGGGCCGGCCTCTCTCCTCCTCGTCCCTGCATCACTACATTATGTACCCGCCCCCACCGCACGAAAAACCCCGCCACGACACACCGAACTGACGAACCATCACCACAACACACCAACAACCACCCCCCTAACTGGTCTATACTACTAATTCCCATAAACACTCCCTAACCCTGCAAAAATTCCCCAAATATGCATGAATAGCAATACCCTGCCAGCACCCCAAAACAGCCTTTCCTTTTCCCCCGTAGAGGCGGGCACCGATACACAAGCGCTCTAAAATGGGTCTACCGAAATAGCGGCGGCCCGTAGGGGCGGTTCCTTTCTGCCGATCTTCGGCTTCCGGTCTGAGACGTAGCGCCGGACCAAACTCGACCTTGGACATCTGCGGCATGACCAGGACCTTTCGCCAGGAGCACCTCGATGCTGTCCTGGCAAGTGCCCCAGTGACGTCGAAACTCCTACCGCCTCGCCACCACCCGACCCGGGCCGAAGCCACGGCCAGCTGTGGGAGCTCCTGCTCTCGCCTCCACGGATAGCGGGTCAGCGCGGAATCGCCTGTCACCCGTGCGGGGCACCAAGGCCGAATAGGCTGCCCCAGCACACCGAGCACCTGATGGCAGACGGCAGAGGTACCACATGCAACTGACAGAGCACGAGCTAACCAACCCTTGGGAAGGCGTCCTGATTACTCCACTGGCTGGCTCTGACGTCGGCGTTCTGGTCTTGGCGGGCTCCAGCGGACGCATCGAACGTGAGAGAGCACGCATCCTTGCCGAGCATGGCATTGCGACCTTGGCGATCCGCTGGTTCGGTGGGCCCGGACAGTCTCCGGGAATCTGCGAAGTCCCCTTGGAAACCTTCATCAACGCCATCGATCTTCTCCGCTCCAGTGGGGCGCGCCGCATCGGCATCCTCGGCGTCTCCAAAGGGGCTGAAGCAGCTCTGCTCACCGCAGTGCACGACCCGCGCGTGGACCTGGTGATTGCGCTGTCGCCGACCTCGCGGGTCTGGTGCAACGTCGGACCAGGCCGCGACGGCAAACGGCTGCCTTACCGATCGTCCTGGACGTGGCGGGAGCAGCCACTTCCCTTCGTACCGATGGACGATACCTGGCCGGCCACACAACCGAATGGCGGTCCGGTGGCGATCCGCGGATGGTACGAACTCAGCGAGACGACCTTCAACCATCTGGTTCCTTCGGCGGAGATACCTGTTGAGAAGGCCCAGGCTGATCTGCTGCTTGTCGCGGGAGGCGACGACGCGATGTGGCCGTCCCTGCCCTTCGCCGAACAGTTGGCGCAACGTCGGCGTTCGGCCGACGTCCAGGTGGAGCTGATCACTCGCCATGATGCTGGCCACCGACCACGACTTCCGGGTGAAAGCCCGGTGTCGGCCTCCCCGCACTTCCAATACGGCGGCACACCCGAAGCTGACGCACTCCTGGGCGCGGCTGCCTGGCGACACATTCTCGACGCGCTTGGCAGCGGAGGCTGACAGACGGGCCTCTTTGCCGTTCTGACGCCGGACGGTCCGGGCTCGACGGCCCGCCGCCTTGAGGGGCGGCGGGCCGTCACATGCACTGACGTCATTTCACGCGAACATGCATGAGGCCCGCACCGGCACTCGCTGCCCAAACGGCTGGACAAACGCTGCTACTGAAAGGGAACGAAGCCACTGTGGCCATAGGCCGTTCAGGGGCCGGTTTCCGGTGAACGCGCCAAAGGCGCACGGCGTTTCGGCCGCTAAGGCCCGCTAGGGAAGTGTGCGGCGTGCCGTGTGGCGCCCTGGGCCACGCCCGGGAGAAAAGGCTCTGAGGGCCCTCTCGCCGCCTTTGCTGCGCCTCGGCGGTCCTGCTGCGCCCTGGAACGCGAGAAGGCCCCTAGTCGCCTGGTACGACGTCCGGGGGCCTTCGGCGGGGTGTGGGGGTCAGGCGCCAATGCTGATGCTCGATACGTAGGCGTAGGCGGCGTACATGGAGTCGAGGTCTTGGATGACGTCGAGCCAGATGTCGTCCATAGCGTCCACGTCGCCGTCCGCGTAGGCGGCCACGACGTCGTCCCAGATGTAGCGGCCTTGGATGCTGCGGACCTGGTCGACGTTGTGGCGTGCGCGTCCGCCGGTGCCGGGGCCGGCCGAGTAGCCGCCCAGGACGTGGGACTGGTCGACGGGGTAGATCTCGATGCGTCGGCCTTGGCCATCGTTGTTGAGTAGGCGTACGAGGGCGCCGGAGCGGATCAGGTTCGCGCGGCGTCGCTCCTGGTATGCCTTCTCCACGGCGTCGCGCTTGGCCGCGCTGGGGTGTCTGCCGGCCTTCCAGGAGCGCAGCAGGCGGGGGCTGACGCCGTGCTCTTGCAGTGCCTTTTTCCCGGCGGGGCTGGAGAGGTAGCGCAGGCGGGCGTTGAGGCCGCGGTGGGTGGTGATGGGTGAGGTGATGCCGCCTTCTCGGACGAGGCGGTCGACTTCGGCCATGAGGGCTTCGGCGCCTTTCTTGCCCTGGGCGCCGAATTGCTGCCATGCGGGCCACAGTTCGGATGCTCTGGCCATTACTGGTCGCCTCCGAGCGTGTATGTGCGCTTCTGTTTCACCTGGGACAGGTCGCGGCCTTCCCCGAACACCTGGCGCCAGTCACCGGCGACGTGCAATTCGTCGGTGCCGGACATTTCGATGACTGTCAGTCCGGACGCGTGTGCCTTCTGTGCTTTGCGCCAGAGGTTCGCGAATGCTTGCGCTCGGATAATGTGCATCCAGTCGGGCCGTCGAATCTCGCGGTTGGCGCTGGATTCTCCGATGGTGGACACGAACTTAGAATACATGAACTTCACGTATTCCGTGGTGAGTTCGTCGTCTTTCGCGATGGCTTCCTTGCGTACTTCCACCAGGGCGCGGCGCATTTTCTCGAGCAGCCCTTCGGTGCTGCCAGACGTCAGCGACTCGTGAATGGTGGGCGCCTTGCACAGGCCGTTTTTCGCGCAGTCGAGGAGGAGGCGAAGCGTGGGTTCTGCGATCCACAGGTCGCCTGGGACCTTCCGGGCGCCGAGCGGATTGGGGAGGTCGGAGGTCGTCCACTGGGGCGGGGTGATGCGGTGGATGCCCGAGCGTCGGGGGTCGAGGGCGGCCTCGTCACCGGGCGAGGGCACCAGCCGGCCGATCGGGAGATGGGTCTTGAGCGCGGCGAGGTAGGCGGCGTTCATGTCCAGGGCGGTGACGTCCAGGCGCATGAGGCCCGCGCCGGCGGCGCGGTGCAGCTCGCTCGCGCGCCACTTCGGCCGGCCTTCCCACACCTCGTCGGCGCCCTTCTGGCTCTTCTTCTTCAACAGGTCGGCGGTCGGAGGGAACTCCGTGTGCTCGTAGCGGCCGCCGACGCGGGAGAACTTGAACAGGGCCATCACGTCCGGAATCGCGCTCCTGGTGAGCGCCGCCTTCGCTGTCTCCAGGTCGCCCTGGTGCTCCGTCAGGGTCCGCGTGACCGTCGCCCGGATCTCGTCCGCGAGGGGGGCGGAGGGGGACGTGCGCCGCCGAGGCGCCGGGGCCGGGGCCGGGGCCGGGGCCGGCGGTTGCTCGGGCGACGGTTCGGGCTGCGCCGGCGCGAGGGGCGCCGGCACGCGCTCCGCGGGCGGCGCAGCGGGCACGGCGGGCGGGGGTGTGACGGGTGCGGGGCTGCCGACGGTGGGCACGGGAGCCGGCGGTGTCTGCCGTCCGCCCCGACTGTGCAACGCGGGGGCGAGCCTCTCGGCCGCGTGCGTCGGCCCCGCCAGCAGATCCAGCGGGAGCATCCCGTAGTGCGCGGCCAGCAAGTCGACGTCATCGAGGGACCAGGAGCGTTGCCCCTTCTGCTTGCGGGACACCTGGCCCTGAGTCTGCCCGATACCCGCAGCAAGGTCCGACTGCCGCTCACCGGTCTGCGCCATCAAGGCGGCCACGGTGAGCCGCAGCAGATCTTGAGTACTCATCACCATGACCACAAACTAGCATGCAGAATGCCAATCTGGCATTCTGCATGCTGTTTGAGTCTGCGGTTTCCACCCCCCGCGCGCCGCTTGGCCGGGAGGACGCGGCGGCTCGGGGGCCAGGGGTGCAGGCTGGGGAGCATGGCAGATGTTCCGATCGTCGTGCACCGGCCGTCGGCCACCGGCGGCCGGCGCGTCACCATCCGCGACCGCATCGTCGGTCTCGCGCACTCCGACCACGACCTGATCGTCTTCCTCGAAGCCGCGGGCCTACTGGACCCTGAGGGCCTGCTGGACGATCCCGCGTGGGTCGAATGGCGCGGCGCCCGCCCCCACCACTGGGAAGCCGCCTGAGGCGAACACACGGGCAGGGCCCGGAGCCAGGCGGCTCCGGGCCCTGCCCGTGTACGGAGGGGGGTCAGATGGCGTTCGGGTCCTCGCCCACCAGCCGTGACAACAGGCCGACGATCTCTGCATGGTTGCGGTCGATCTTGGACTCCAGGGCAGCGAGCCGGTCCTCGATGAGGGCGAGGCGGGTGGCGGCCGACCCGGCTTCCACCCGGAGGTGAAGGACATCGGACTTGATCACGGACAGGGCCGCGTCGACCCGGGCGAGTTGTCATCGCCGCGACCGATCGCGGCGACGGCCCCGCTCTGGGCGATGGGGTCGTCTGGCATCAGGTGATCCGTTCATGAGGCGAGCCGCGCTGGGCGCGGACGACCAGGGTGGCAGGTCCACTGCCGCGGCGTCCGTCTGGGGGACCACGTGCCCGTCGCCCGCCGGTGCCAGCGCGCAGCCGCTCTAGCGTGCCGGTATGGACGAGAGCCCGATGCCCGAGCCGCTGCGCCACATGATCCACCAGCTGGTCGCCGAAGCGGTGCTGAAGTGCGAGGAAGTGCTGCGCTACACCCAGCCCGACCTGGTACACGACTGGGAGCGGATGACGCTGTACCGAGCCACGGACGCCGCGGACTCCCTCGACAAGGCCTCCCTGCTGATCGCGGCCTACTGCCAGCGCGACGGCATGAGCCAGGACAGAATCAACTGGTACCTCCAGACCGACCAGCAGCGCAGCCGCGCCGCCGGACCCGGCTCCTCGGAGCAGCAGCTACTCGCCGGCCTCCTGGGCGAGCCCGCCCCCAGCGAGGCCGACGACGAGAACGGGATGGACTACTCCTGGGGACAGCGGACTGCCGAACAAGCCCGCACGCCCGAGAGCGACCCCATGCTGCTCCTCACGCAAGCCTGCCTGCACGGCCTCTCCACGCGCCTGAGCGACGACGTCGACGCCCTCGACACCTACCTGCCCACTCAGACCGCCACCACGGCCCGCAACGTCGCCGCGGCCCTGCACGCACCCCAACCCGCCGCCGGATGAACAGCACCCGATTCCCGCGTGGGACTTCCGGCACCCGCGCGTAAGACCATCCGGGGTCGACGGGCCCCGGGGCGTGGTCCTCATGCTCGCTGACCAGTGATGCGGTGACTATGTGGCAACAGGCGAAGTTTTGGACCAGAGTGCGTTCGCTATGCGGGGTGCGGGGATGCGGGGGTAGAGGGCGCCGTATCGGTTGCGGTGGCGGCGGGTGAGGGTGAGGCCTTCGGTGGTCACTATGACGTGTTGGATGTCGTCGGCTCGTCGTTCGTGGTCTACGAGGACGAGTCCTCGCGCGATGAGCCCTTCGTAGGGGTCATCGCTTTCGTACCAGAATGGATCGGTTTGAGCGGCTGAGATCGTGTTCTTGGGCATCACGAGGGTGGCGAGGGTGCGCCACTCCTGGCTCGTGAGCGCTTCGGCGAGAAAGCGTGCGAGCGTCGATGCGGCGGTTGCGGGTGCCGTGTCCAGGCGCGCTCGGAGGTCTTCACGCTCTGTGGCTGCCGCGTTTGCCTGGCGCTCGCTTTGGGCGTATGCCGCTTCGACTTCGAGCGCGGCGAAGCGCCTGACCATGCTTCGGTACAGGCTCAGTTCGAGGTTGACGAGCCGGCACACCACGCTGACGGGCCGTCGCAGCAGTGCGGCGACGGCTATCAGGTCGTCCTCGTCAGGGTTGACGACGGCGAGGCGGTGGCGTTCTCGGCCTCGCTGAAAGAGGTGGCCGAGATGGTCGGCGATCGCGTCCCGGCGGGAGGCTGCTGCGGGGTGGTTGTTGAGGGCTCGGTGCACCATGCGAAGGGGGACGTGGAGCTGGTCTGCGAGCCTCAGGAGCAGGGTGCCGTCCCGGGCGGGGAGTACGGCCTGCGTTTCGAGGGCGCGGTAGGCGGTACGGCTGATCTTGAGTTGAGTTGCGAGGTCGGCGGCGGTGAGTCCTGCGTAGGAGCGGAGGTCTTTGATCTGGGTCAGGTGGTTTCCTCCGGGCTCGTAGAGCTCGCGGGGGTGGACGCCGAAGATGCGGGCCAGTTCCAGGATCCTAGGGCGTTCGGGTACGGAGGCTCCCGACTCGTAGGCGAGGATCCTGGACTTCGACGTCTTGAGTGCGCGGGCGAGGTCGGCGGCGCTGAGCTTGTGGCCGTCGACCTCTTTGTTCTGCCGTAGAGAGCGCAGGATCTCGGCGTCGAACTTCGCTGTTCCGCGGGCCATCCCGGACCTCCTTGCAATTGCGTCCCGTACGCGAAGGGTACCGTTAAGGGTCACGGGTCGTCGTTCGTGACCTAGTCGAGAGCGCTGACAGCATGTCAAATATCGGCATCTACGCGCGGTGGTGGTACCGGTAAGGGGTAAAACGTGTTCCACTGGGCGTGCATAAGCGGCAGGGTCAGTGCGACAGCGTGATGCTGTGACTCGTGGGTAACCCTCACAGGAGCACGTGCGTCCACTTTTTAAAAACGACGCAACCCGCGTCCAGGAGTGGAATCTAGAACGCGGGCCACGTCTGCCGGCATCGGCATCAGGCGGCGGGTGAGGTTGCCTTCCTCATCCGCCGTTGCCGTGGATCAGGACGAGGATCGCAGTGACGAGAGGGAGAACCTCCGTCGCCAGCTTGACCCATGTCTGCCACGTCACGCCGTCCGGCTCCTCCGGGTCGTGCGAGTCCGGGAGCTCAACGGGCCGGTTCGGCTTCTCCAGGAGATCGTCCTGGTCCTGCGAACCGGGAGCCCCATCGCTCCGTTCCTGCGGCGACCTTTCAGAGTCGGCCATGCTGCCGAACTCCTTCCTCGAGGGGTGACCGGGTCTGTTGACCCGGCCCGGGTGGTAGTGCCCGCGCGGAGCCCTCCAACCGACCTCTGGAAAGAGTTGAGATGAGACTACCGGGTCAACGCTGCGGCGAATGTCGCTCGAATGGGATCGCAACTGCCATCCTTGCGAGCGGTCTAGACAACACGTCAGCTCTGCGGCCTTCCCGGAGGCGTTGAAACCGCCTGGTCCGAGGGGGCATTGGCGAATTGTCACGCTCCGTGAGACGTAAGGGCAGAGGAACACCCCGAAGGACCAAAAGGGATAATTCGGAAGTAAAAAAAGTTGGCCCGTCTTAGCGGAATGTGATCAACCGGACACGCGAATGGTCGTCTGGCCCCGCCACGCCGACCCGTACGAGGTAGCGGGCAGATCCGCAGCCTCGGGCAGGCCGAGGCGGCCCTCGGCCCCGAGACTTCCGGAAGCAGCACTGCAGGCTGCCCACGGCGAGCTTCCCCGCTCCCCGGCACCACCACAGACACACCCGCCCCGTGCGCATGCCGCTGACCACGAGACCACAGGCGGCCAGCGGGCCGCCGGCTTCCTGATGGGGCGCCAGGCTTTCGCAGGTCAAGGCCTGTTCAGGTTGGCGCGGCCGAGCTGAATTTCGTCTTTCCTCAGGGCAGTCTGAATGAACGCTCACCCGGCTCCACCAGCACCCAGC
Organism: Streptomyces fuscigenes; assembly: GCF_021556455.1. Lineage (GTDB taxonomy): Bacteria > Actinomycetota > Actinomycetes > Streptomycetales > Streptomycetaceae > Streptomyces > Streptomyces fuscigenes. The sequence continues at coordinate 8,035 of NZ_JAKGCV010000007.1, forward strand.
ACAATGCGTGCATGACTCATCACCCAAGCGCAAACGAGGTGGAGGGCTCCGGACGTCAGAGGCGTCCACCGTGGCCCCGTTGGGCCACCGCCCTCACCATCACTCTGCTCGGCCTATACGCCATTGCCATGGCGGTGGTGCTGGACGTCACCGTCTATCCGTCCCTGCACCACGACCACGGGCTTGGCTCACTGGAGGCTGCGGGGGTTCCCTTGTTCTGTGTGGTCGCGCTCGGGGTGGCCGGCGCCTTCCTGGAGCTGATGCCATCCAATCCGTGGGCATGGGCGCTGCTCGCGGTAGCCGTGGGCACCGTGGGCTACTTCAACTACCTCATGTTCGACCAGCCCGTAAAAGGCGACGCGTGGCTCGGCCTGGTGCTCGTGACAGTCGTTGAGCTGGCACCGTGGGCTGCGCTGTGCTCCGTCTGGATCCGCCTCAGCACCGGTATGACGGGGGCAGAGGTCATGGGCCGCCGGCGCGCGTGAAGTGCCGCAGCGGCGGGCGGTCTGGCCCGCCTCCCACCCGCCTCCGGCCTCGCGCGCACGTGCGCGCGAGGCATACGATGATCACGTGATTGCACGACGTGCCCTAGGCTCCGGTCCTGCGAACTCTCCGCACGGCGTCCGCGCCCCCGAGGCCGACCTCCGCAACACGCTGCCCGGGGTGCGCCTGCCCGACCTGAACGAACTGCGCGCCCGCGGCGTCCTCGCCACACCCCCGGCACTGCCCGCTCCCGGCCCCCGGCGCGCCCTGGGAACGGGCGGTCACCAGCCAAGCAGGCCCGGCGCCGGCGCTCCCGCCTGAACCATTCCCGGGAGCCGGCGGATCCCGAGCCGGACTTCCCGGCAGGGTGCCTGAGGGAAGTAGTCGGCGTCGGCAGTACGTCCTCGCAACTCCCTGGACCCGCACGTCAACCCGGGCGGGCCGCCCTGGAACGAGCAGTGCCCGAGGCAAGTTGTAGGGCAACTTGAAGAGCAAGTTGAAGGGCCACTTGAACGGCAACTTGTAGGGCCAGTTGTAGGGCAAGTCAGCGCCGGCCCACCGTGCGGCGCTCGCGGCCGACCGGTCGTCCCCCTGCGGGTGATGTCCCGTGTCCCCCCGCCCACCCAGGGGTTGACCCGATATGAGACGAACGATCATCACCGCACTGCTGGCCGCCGCGGCGATCCTCCCGGCCTTGGCGGCGCCGGCTTCCGCTGCCGGGTGCCGGATCGCCGGCGACCGGCTGTGCGTTCAGGCCGCCGGACACCCCGGGGCCCTGGTGGAGCTCCACGTCCGGCGCCAGGCCGGCCACGACCACGTCCTGGGCGCGGCCTACATCCCCGAGCGCGGCTCGGTGTGGCTGGAGATCCGCCACGGCGGGCGCGCCAGCCGCGCCGGCAGCTACCACGTGCGCCCCGGGTCGACCATGGACGCGAAGCGGCCCGCGCTCCAGTCGACGACCGGCGGATGGCGCTACGACGGACCCGGCTACTCCGCCCGCGCCTGCGCCACCAGCCCCGGCACCAAGACCGTCTGCACCGCCTGGCACTAACCTCCCCGGCCCCGGCCTCTACCCGCCCCTTGGGGCGGGTGCCGGGCATGGAGCGGCCGGGGGCCGTCGGCGGGGAAGGAGGCCCGACACCCGCCGGCGGCCTCTCACAGTGTCTCCGGGTCCATGTCGGTGCGCAGCCGTAGGAAGCGCACGGGGTGACGGTGGCGCCCCGGTCCCCCGCCGCGTGCCGGGTCGACGGCGCTGTCGGTGCGGAACTCGACCGCATGCTCGGGCTCGACCGGCGTGAACTCCAGCGGCTCCCGCGAGCCCCACGACGCGCTGAACCTGACGTCCTGCCAGGGATGCCCGGGCCCGGCCGGCGTGAGCAGCGCACCGAGCAGGGCACGGTCGGTCGCGGCGAGCGGTGTCGTGCGAGCGACCAGGCACAGACGCCCACCCGGGCCGTGTCGGCCGAGAAGCAGCGTCGTCGGCGCGCTCGGGCGGCCGGTGACACCGGCGACGAGCGCTTCGGTGGTGTCGTAGGCGCGGACCTTCGACCAAGCGCCGGTCCGCTCGCCCGGCCGGTACACGCCGCCCACGGTCTTGATCATGACCCCCTCGATACCGACCGACGCATAGACCGGCTCCAGCCAGCCGGCCGCCTGCTCCCGGTCGTGGGTGCACGAGATGAGCGTCCACGGCGCCCGCAGGGCCCGGCGGGCGAACAGCTCGACCAGCAGCTCCCACCGCTCGGCCTGCAGGCGGCCCAGGAGGCTGCGGCCGCGGTGCTCCAGGACGTCGAAGACCACCACATGGGCGGGGTGCGCGACGGCGGCCGCGGTCGTGGTCCGGCCGCGGCGGCGGGCGCGCTGCTGCAACGCCCCGAAGTCCAGGCGCCCCTCGGGGCCGAGGACGACGAGTTCGCCGTCCAAGACGACGTCCTCCCCCGCGAACTGGACGCCGCCGGCGGCGACGTCCACGAACGCGCCCGTCAGGTCCGCGCCCCGCCGCGACTGAAGGTAGACGGCGCCGTCGCGGACGAACACGATCACCCTGAAACCGTCCAGCTTCGGCTGATACAACATCGGCGCCCGACCCGCCGGCGGCAGGGCGGGCATCGGACGGGCGAGCATCGGCGCGATCGGCGGAGACAGCACCCTGTCACCCTTCCCGCCCGGTCGCGCCCGTCCCGCCGGCGGCCGCCGTATAGGTGACCTGCGGCTCGCAACAGCGTGTCAGCGTTCGATGTCGCCGCTGTCCGCGATCTGGCGGGCGAGGTCGCGCATCTTGATGTTGCGCTCCTGGGAGAGGGTCCGCAGCGTGTCGAAGGCCTTCGCCTCGGTGAGGTGGAAGCGCTCCATGATGATGCCCATGGCCGCGCCGATGGTGTTGCGGCTGTCCATAGCCTGCTGGAATTGCTGGGTCGTGCGGGCCCCGGCTAGGGCTACCGCCGCGTGGGAGGCCAGGGCCCAGCCCGCGGTCTCGCTGTCGTCGGTGAAGGCACCCGGCCGGTGCGAGTACAGGTTGAGCGAGCCCAGCTGCTGCTCCTCGGTGTAGAGCAGGAAGCCCATCATGCTGCCGATGCCGAGATCACGGGCGCGAGGCGCGAAGCGCGGCCACCGGCCGGAGCCCTCGGCGAAATCGGCCAGGCGGTAGACCGGTTCCCCATTGCGGCTGGCGTCGAAGCAGGGGCCCTCCTGCACGGCCTCCTGGAGCATGTCGGACTGCACCACCAGCACATTGGTCGGAGCGTGGCTGTGCACGCGCTGGCCATTCAAGACGAGGACACCGGCCGCCTCACAGCCCTCCACCAACGCGGCCGCGGACGTCGTGATGCACTCCAGCGTCCCCTCCACGGAATCCTGCGCGAGTAGCTCCCGAGACATCGACGCCAGCCGCAACGCGTAGTCCTGCCAATCCATACGTGAACCCCGTTTCCTGCGGCGTACTCGTTCGCTGTCGCTCACCGCGAGCCTACCCAGGCCACGATCGTCCCCAGGGGCACCGGGCTGGCCATCCCAGGCCCTTGTCCGCGCCCGCTCCCACACAGGTCGTGCCGGAAGTGCACAGCATGATGTAGTAGCCCTGCCAGTCCGTGCGCGTCCCGCGCGCACGCGCTACCCACGCGCCCCGAGCGCCCGCCCCACCAAATGAGTGACGTAGCGTCAGATACAGAGCGGGACAGGGCCGGCCCGCGTTACGAACAGGCATGACCACCACCCTGCGGGCCCTCGGCCTCGCCCTGCTGACCGCCCTGCCCCTCATCGCCGCGGCGCCAGCCCGCGCGAACATGCCGGCCCCCACCACCATGCCGGTCGCCGACGGCATCCACGCCCTGACCGTCGCGCCCGAAGCGCGCGCCGGCTACGAGCGCGCGAAGTTCAAGCACTGGATCGACGCGGACAAGGACGGCTGCAACACCCGGGCCGAGGTCCTCATCGAGGAAGCCGTCACCGCTCCGTCGGTCGGGCCCGGTTGCAAGATCACCGGCGGAGCCTGGCGCTCGTATTACGACGACACCACTGTCACGGCTGCGTCCGGTCTCGACATCGACCACATGGTGCCCCTCGCCGAAGCATGGGACTCCGGTGCCTCCGACTGGACTCCGGCCCGCCGCGAGGCCTACGCCAACGACCTCACCTCCCCCCGCTCCCTGGTCGCCGTCACCGCGAAGTCCAACCGCAGCAAGAGCGACCAGGACCCGGCCGAGTGGATGCCGCCTGCCGCGGACGCGCAGTGCCACTACCTCTCCGACTGGGTCTCCACGAAACTGCGCTGGCGCCTGGCCGCCGACCCGACCGAACTCGCCGCCCTGGAACAGGACGCCGCCGACTGTGACGACACCCGCGTCACCTACGACCCGGCGCCGTAGCAGGCTGCGGCGACGGCCGGCGCCCACTCTTTCGCCGGCAGGGCCGGCGTGCGCGCTACGAATGCGGCCGAGTGGGTGTATCCCCCTGTCCCTGCGGCTGTCGGGACGCCGGGTCGCGTCGTTGCCCTTAGCGTCGGCACGGTGTGAGCGCGGCGTGCAGCCGCCCGGCAGAGGGGAGTGGACGTGGCTGTTCAGGGTGTGCGGCGGCGTGGTTGTGCTGAGGGGCTCGGCGGTGAAGTCTTGGCCGAGTTCCTCGGCACGCTGGTACTGATCCTGCTGGGTTGCGGATCGGTGGCCGTAGCCGTTGTGGGCCTGCCGACGTCGGGTCGGCAAGCCGAGCCGTTCGGCTCCGGCAACTGGTTGATCATCTCGTGGGGCTGGGGGCTCGCCGTGATGGTCGGGGCGTATATCGCAGGCGGTGTCACGGGGGCGCACCTCAATCCAGCGGTGACCCTGGCGTTCGCGGTTCGCCGGGCGCTCGCCTGGCGCAGGGTGCTGCCGTACTGGGGCGCCCAGTTGGCGGGCGCGTTCGTCGGGGCCGCGCTCGTGTACGCCACTTACCACTGGGCGATCGACGCCTTCAACCTCACGGCGGGCACCGGGCGGCAGCAGTCCATCAACACTTTCTCGATCTTCGCGACGTTCCCGGCCCAGTTCTTCGGCGACTCGTGGTGGGGACCGCTCCTCGATCAGATCGTCGGCACCGGGGTCCTTGTCGTGGCCATCTGTGCGCTCGTTGACAAGAAGAACCTGGCACCCGGGTCCCACCTCGGGCCGTTCCTGATCGGCCTGGTGGTCTTTGCCATTGGTCTTACCTTCGGGACGAATGCGGGCTACGCGATCAATCCGGCCCGTGACTTCGGCCCTCGCCTGTTCACCTTCTTCGAGGGGTGGGGCACGCTCGCGCTGCCGGGTACGTTCAAGTGGTTCAGCGGCTACTGGTGGATTCCGATCGCGGGCCCCCTCATCGGCGGCATCGTCGGCTCCCAGGTCTACGACCGGCTCATCGCCCCGGTCGTCCGGGCCCGCAGCGGCCCGGCCCAGCACGGACACGTCCAGGCCACAGACGGACACGAGGGTGCCGGAGCGCCGGGATAGAGACCGCGTGCAGACCGCACAATCTCCCCATAAAGTATTGGAAGCCGACAAAGTACTTGCCGAGCCTCCGCCGCAGCGTGGGCCGCACCACGGAGTCGATGGTCCGCCGCGGGTCGAGGCCCAGCGGAAAGGCGGGCATCATGCCGTTTTCGCAGCCGACTCAAGGCTTCCGCCTGCACTACGAGCGCTCGGGTGAAGGGACCCCCGTCCTGCTCGTGCACGGCAATCCGGGAGATCACAAGGAGTACGAACGAGTCATTCCGCTCCTAGGCGACGACGTCGATGTCGTGACCCCGGACTTGCGCGGGTACGGGAAGTCCGACAAGCACCTCGACAATGTGGGCAACGCCTACTCCCTCACCGGCCAGGTGGACGGGGTGATCGCGCTCCTGGAGGAACTCGGCATCAGCAATGCCGTGCTGTGCGGGTACGACGTGGGCAGCTTCACCGTCCAGACCATCGCCATGAAGCGCCCCGACCTCGCACGCTCCCTGGTCATCGCACCGCCCACCCTGGGCGTCGGGCGCCGGATCCTGGAAGAGAAGGCCGTCAACGCCTTCCTTCACGCGATCATGTACAAGACGCGGCTGGTGGAGGACCTGATCGACGGCAAGCCCGAAGCCGTCCGCGCGGCACTGCGCGAGAACCTGGAGAGCTGGTCGCCCCCGGGCTCGCCGGCACCCGCGGCCCTCCTGGACCACCTGACCGACAACCACTCCGCGCCCGGGGCGTTCGTGGCCAGCGCCATGTGGTTCCGCTACCCAGAGGGCAACCCCATCACGTTCTACGCCAACGAGACCAAGCCGGCGCCCGGTGACCGGTTCTCCAAGAACATCACCATCCTGTGGCCGGACAGCGACGCGCTGTTCCCCACCGAGTGGAGCGACACGCTGGGCGACTACTACAGCGACTTCGACCTGCACTTCATGAAGAACACCGGGCACTTCAGCCCGGTCGACGACCCGGAGACGTGGGCCGAGCACATCCGCAAGCACGTGAAGGCCGCCACAGCGTAAGGCCACACGGCACCTCGCGTGATGCCGCCCACTGCACGCGGTGGGCGGCAGCCGCCCGTCGCAGGAGTTGCACGATGCCTGACCTCCACCATGGGATGTTCCACCGCGAGGGCCTGCGAATCCACTACGTGAGCGCCGGCACTGCGCCCGTCGACGGCGGGCGCGACCGAACGCTCCTGCTCGTGCACGGCTGGCCCCAGACATGGTGGGAATGGCGCCACATCATGGAGCCGCTGCGCTCCGACGGCTGGTTCGTCGTGGCTCCCGACGTCCGCGGGGCCGGCGGTTCTTCGAAGCCCGCAGGCGGCTACGACAAGCAGACCATGGCAGGCGACCTGAGGGCTCTGCTGCACCATCTCGGAGTGCGCAACCCGATCACCGTCCTGAGCCACGACCTGGGAATGCTGGTCGGCTACGCCTATGCCTCGCTGTGGCCCGAGGAAGTCGAGCGCCTCATGGTCTCCGAGGCCCCCATCCCGGGCACCAACGGGTATGAGAGCGCGGTGGCGACGAGCACGTACAGCCAGAACAGGATCTGGCACTTCCACCTGCACGGCGCCGCCGACAACGCCGCCGACATGCTCATCGCCGGCCACGAGTTCGACTACCTGCGCTCGTTCTACGTCAGGCTGAGCGCGAACCCCGACGCGATCTCCCTGGCGGACGCCGAACGCTACGTCGCCGACTACACGCAGCCCGGGGCCATGCGCGCCGGCCTCGAACTGTTCAGGGCCTTCGAGAAGGACGCGCAGGACAACCGGCGCGTCCTCGCGCAGAAGGGCAAGCTGAAAATGCCCGTCCTCGCACTCGGAGGGACGGCCAGCTTCTTTCTGCCCATCGCCGAGAAGATGCTCCTCGAGGTCGCCGACGACGTCACCGTCCGGCCGATCGAGGACTCCGGCCACTGGCTGGCCGAGGAACAACCGGAAAAGCTCCTCCAGGCCCTACGCGCATGGTTCGACGAAACCGGCGCCTGATCTGCTCGCCACCGCGCCGCGGCTGGTTCAGGCGCGGTGCGAGGGTGTGGTGTCGGGGGCGGGTGAGTTCCAGGACCCGAGCAGGCTCAGCGCCTCCTCGCTCGGGGAGCCCGGCTCCACGTTGTACACGTACAGGGTCTGCTCGGCGTCCCCGGGGACGGGGAAGGACTCGAAGTCGAAGTGCAGGTCACCGACCACGGGGTGGTGGTGGACCTTTCGGCCGTGCGTGCAGCGCAGCACCCGGTGGTCGTTCCACCACGTCGTGAACTCCGGTGAACGCAGTGTGAGCTCACCAACCAGGTCGGCGAGCTGCCGGTCGTGCGGACGGCGCCCTGCCTCCAGACGCAAGATCGCCACGGTCTCGGCGGCGATGCGCTCCCAATCACCCACGCTCTCGCGCGCGGAGGGGTCCAGCAGGTAGTAGCGCGCCAGGTTGCGGGCCGGCGCGGGCAGCGCGTCGAAGTCCGTCAGGACGGCCCGGGCGAGCCGGTTCGAGGCCAGGACGTCGGTGCGCCGGCCCAGGACGTACGCCGGCACGTGCTCCAGCGTCTGCAGCATGAGGTGGAGGCCGGGCCGTACGCGCTGCGGCGCGGCCGGCGCGCGACGCCCGCCGGCCCTCGGCCGGGCCAGCAGGTCCCGCAAGTGCTCGCTCTCGGCCGTGTCCAGCCGCAGGGCGCGGCACAGCGCGTCGAGGACCTCCGGCGAGGGGTTGCCCGCGCGGCCCTGTTCGAGGCGCGTGTAGTACTCGGTGCTCATCCCCGCCAGGCGGGCGACCTCGTCGCGGCGCAGCCCCGGAACCCTGCGGGTGCGGCCGTCGTCCGGCAGTCCGGCCTGGTCCGTGCTCAGGCGGCCGCGCCGCGTGCGCAGGAAGTCGGCGAGCTCGCTTCGGCTGTCCATACCCCCAGTGTCGCGCCACACGCGTGCGGCACTTCGCGCTGCGGGTGGCCCTGCCGGTACCAGTCACCGCAGTGCCCTATCGGGGCCCTTTTCCGCAGGTCAGGCGGTGTTCTTCTGGATGAGCGGCACCGGGCCGCCACTGCACACGCATCGGAAGGTACATCGCAATGAGCCTGCTGACTCCCCTGGCCCCCCTCACCGGCCGCGTCGCCGTCGTCACCGGCGCATCCAGCGGCATCGGAGAAGCCACCGCCGAGCACCTCGCCGCACTCGGCGCGAAGGTCGCCGTGATCGCCCGGCGCGAGGACCGGCTCACCGACTTGGTCCGGCGCATCGAGAAGAACGGCGGCACCGCGCTCGCGCTCGCCGTGGACGTGACCGACGCGCAGGCCGTACGCGCCGCGGCCGACCGGGTCGCCGCCGCGTTCGACGGCGCCGACATCCTGTTCAACAACGCCGGGGTGATGCTCCCCGCCCCGATCGAGGAGCTGGCCACCAACCAGTGGCAGCACCAGATCGACCTGAACATCACCGGCCTGATGAACACCATCGGCGCGTTCGTCCCTCAGCTCGTCCAGGCCGCCGCCGAGCGCGGCGTCGGCGACCTGATCAACACCTCCTCGATCACCGCACAGAACATCTTCCCGAACTTCGCCGTCTACTCCGGGACCAAGGCGTACGTCACGCACCTCTCCCGGCACCTGCGCGCCGAACTGGGCGCGAAGAACGTCCGCGTCTCCGCGATCGAACCGGGCATCGTCGGCACGGAACTCCAGAGCCACGTCACGTTCTCCGCCGCACGCGAGTGGCTGGAGGGATCCAAGGACACGATGGAGTGGCTGACCTCCGAGGACGTCGCCCACACCGTCGGCTTCCTCGCCTCCCAGCCGCCGCGGGTCAACCTCCAGCAGGTCACGATCATGCCCACAGGACAGCCGAGCTGACCGCAATCCACCACGGCAGACAGGCCCGGCCCCCCGGGGCCGGGCCAAGTGGCCGCCATCGTCGACGCCCAACTCCGCCCTCTCGTTTCCGTCACCAGTCCACCGCGCAGACAACCCACGACGCGACCATCAACGGGTGCTCTCAGGCGTAGGTTGCAGGGTCCGCGATCGTGCCACTCACTGTCGTCCACCTGCCGGCCCCGGTGGTTCATCCGTTGCGGTGGCCCGGCCGTGCGCCGGCACCAGCGCAGCGGACCCGGGCGGCACAGTGGGCACCATGCGCTCCATGATCGCCGCAAAGGCTCCTGCGGCCGGGCTGCTCGCCGCGGCCCTGGTGACCGGCTGCACCACTGTGCAGCCCGCGGCGCCCCGGGCCACGCCCGCCTCCGCTGCGGCCGGGGTCCGGGCGGCTGCCGCGTTCGTCTCCACCCGGCCGGCTCCCCCCACTCAGGCAGCAGGAGTCTCCCGCCTCACCACCATGGGCAAGCCAGCGCCCCACCAGGAGCACCACGCCGCCGTCCACCGGCCGCACCAGCGGGTCGCCGCAGCGGATCGGCACGTACGGCAGCTCACCGGCGCGGCCGGTGGCCGGCACTACCGGTGGAGGCCGCGACCGGCGCTCCAGCGTCCGCACCACCGTGCCCGCCCGCGCTGGGCGCCCGCACCCGTCCGCATCTCGCGGCGCCGCACGGCACCGACCTCCCAGATGCGGAATCTGTGCGCCCGAGCCGACCACGTCATCCCGCAGGCGGCATCCCTGTGCCACAGCGCCTACGGCCGCTGAACGCCGCGAGTGGCCGACTCGCGCCCATCGCACCTGATTCGAACGTATGCGCGATAATGCGGGTATGGAGACTGCCGCCCCTCGCAGACCGGTCGCCCCGGCGTGCCCGTCCGAGCAGGTGGGCCCGTGTGCCCGCTGCCACCAGCCCACTCACCGCTACGGCCACGGTGGCAACCCGCTCTGTCCGACCTGCCGCGCCCGCCGGGAAGCCGACCCGGACCATTGGTGATGCGAGCCGCTCCGGCCGCCAAGGCGGCCCCGTGAGCCCGGACCCGGCAGATTCGTCGCGGATGGAGCTCCTTCAGTTCCTGCGCCGCTTCCTTCTCCAGGACCTCGCGCGCATCGACGTGTGGATCCAGCAGGAGACGCTCCACGCGGAGAGTCGGCGCGGCCAGCAGATACAGGCGAGCCGGGCAGCGCAGCGGCCGTGGTGGGTTCATCACGACGACGGGCGGCCCATCCGGCTGCACGTGGCCAACTGCTTCTTCATCTCCCGCCACGACGGCGGCCACGCCTGCACCCGCCAGCAGGCCATCGAGGCCCTCGCGGCCGGCGCGGAACCCTGCCCCGGCTGCCGGCCCGACAGCGACCTGGGCACCGACTAGGGCCGCGGGCTGCGCAGGGCGCGGGCGGCGGCCTCACAGGCACGCGCGAGCGGCTCGCGTGCCACGTCCGGCAGCCCGCCGGCCTCTGCGGTACGGCGCAGGTGCGCGAGTGCCTGCGCCCATTCCACCGCGTCCTCGGGCAGGGTGTACGGCTCGCCGCTCAACCGGGCCGCGGGCACCTCGCGCACCTCGCCCGGCTCCCGGCGCACCACCGTGCGCACGATCGTCTCCGTACGCTCCACCACCCGCACCACAGGCTCCTGGACCTGGCCGCCCTCGCCCGGCGGGCGCCCCGCACGGGCCTGCGCCGTGCGCAGCTCATAGGCGCGGGTGCGGTGAGCAGCGGTGCAGTACTTCGGCGGGCGCCCCGTGCCCTTGTAGGGCACCGGCTTCCCGCACCACGCACACGTGCGCGCGACCAGCTGCTCGCGCACCGACCGCCGCTCCTGCCCGTCACCCACCGGATCTTTCGTCACAGACGAAACGATAGAGAACGCGAAATACAGCTCGGTCGCAGGCCCTTGAACAGGCTCTGCTCAGGGAGTCGCCTTCCCAGTCCCACTTGGCCGGCTGACCGTTGCGGGGCCCGTACATGGCCCGGCCGCCGGGCCCGTAGAGCCCGATCTCCGTGCAGAGCGCGGCGCCCTCCACAAGGGATTCGGCGTCCCAGCCCGTCACGTCGACCAGGAGGCCGTCCAGCGGGCCGCCCACCAACTCCCGGTACTCGCGCCCGGGCCGCGGGCCCGGGTCCGGGTCGTCATGATCAGCGCCGTACACCCGGCGCGGCACGAACTCGTCCATGCCCGGCAGCATGCCAGCCACCCCCGGCAACGCCCGGCCGGCGCAGTCGCCGACCGCGAGTCAGGTCGCTTTGGTCGCGCGCCATACCGCCTTGAGCGTCTGAGCCTTCGCGCAGTCGATACCCGTCGCGCACGGCGTGCATTTGCGGGTGTGGCCGGTGTACGCGCGCCACGCCTCATCCACGCGCATCTGCTGTGCCTCCACCGCCTGCTGCACCGGGCCGGCATCGGCCCCGCTCCCGCTGCTTCGCCAGCTTGAGCCCATGTCGCTCGCCTTCCCCGTCACGCCCCGCGCCGATCGAGAGCGCGGGGACTGCACCGGAACCGAGCGTACCGCCCACTACAGCTCCATAGAGCTGTATGGAGCTGTTCAGATCTGCGGGGAGCTGTCCCTTATGTGAGCGTGCGGCCATGGACGACGAGCAGGACACCCCGGAGGGCCCATTCCGCGCTAGCTCACCCGTACCGGTGTACGCGCAGCTGGCTGACGAACTACAGCGGCAGATCGAGGCTGGCGAGCTGAGCGCCGGCGCCCGGCTGCCCGGCGAGCGCGACCTGGCCCGCACCTACCGCGTAGCCCTCGGTACCGCCCGCCGCGCCATCCAGGAACTGCGCGACCGCGGGCTGATCGTCACCACCCACGGCAAGGGAAGCTTCGTTCAGGATCGCTGACGCTGAACGGCGCCTGCCTCCAGTGTTGAGCAGGGGGCTTGTGGTGCTCGCCCAAGCCGGTGGATGTTCGTGAGCCGCGGGGTTCCCAGCGCCTCGTGCTCTCCCTTGGGAGCGCCGTAGCGCCAGATTGGGCGGTGCGGCTGCGTCCTCAATCAACTGGGCCCGGTTGCATGCCCGTTCGGCTCATGGCAGGAGCAGGCATTCGGGACACCTGTCGCAGTTGCGGATCGATTACCTGCCATTACCCAGCCGACCTAGTAATGTTCGGCCTCATGAGCATCCCAAGCCCTCGCGGAGACCGTGAGAAGCTAATCACCGCTCTTACGCCTCAGCTTCGTCGTCTGCTGAAGATCCGGGCGTTCGAGCACGGCATGGACATCCAGGACGCTGCGGAGCATGCCATCCGGGCGTGGTACGACCTGCCGAATCCGCCCGAAGTAGCCACTGACGGAGCGAAGACCTGGGGCACGTTTCTGCCTCCCGGCGAGCCCGAAAAGTTCAAGGAAGCCTGTGCCGACCGCGGCGTGACGTACGTTCAGGGACTCGCCCAGGCGCTCAGTCTCTGGCTGGAGGCCCATCCCTCGCCGACTGCGCCTCTGACTGCCCAGCCGGTCACGCGGGTCATAGTCGCCAACCAGAAAGGCGGCGTCGGGAAAACCTTCATCAGCAGCGGCGTCGCACAGGCCCTGGCGGAGTCAGGCAAGCGGGTCCTGATCGTCGACTACGACCCCCAGGGCCACCTCACCTCGGAGCTCGGGTTCGAGGACTTGATGTACGAGGACGACGTGGAGACGCTCCTCATGCACATGGAGGGGACCGCGAAGGGCGACATCCACGACCTGCTCGTGGCACTGGACCATCCGCGGTTCGGCGAGCGGCTGCATCTCCTGCCGGCATCCGATGACGCGTTCCTTCGCGACGTGTCGCTGTCCAAGGTGTCCTTCAGTGAGGCTGCGCTCGAGCGAGCACTCGAACCGCTGGAAGCCGACTACGACGTCATCATCATCGACGGGCCGCCCAGCCTCGGCCTCAACATGGACACCGCGCTCTACTACGTACGCCGACGGGAGGGCGAGCTCGCCGATCGGTCGGGCGTGATCACTCCGGTGTGGGCCAACAAGGCCTCCCACCGGGCCTTCAAGCTCCTCACCAAGCAGATGAATGACCTCTGCGTGAAGGGCCGGATCAAGGTCGACTACCTGGGACTGGTCGTCAACGCCTACGACAGCCGCCGCGGAAAGCTCGTCAGCCAGAACAAGGAGCAGTGGGAGCGCAGCGCCTCTCCGGCAGTTCTCGCTGTCATCGGGGACCTCAAGGAAGGGCGCGAGGCGAGCGACGGGGAGATTCCGTTGCTGGAGTACGCCCCCGAGAGTGAGCACGCGAACGCGATGCGGGATCTGGCGAAGGAGCTGGCGGTATGAGGCAGACGAAGCCCCGTAACCAGGGTGAGCGTGTGACGCAGGGGTTCGCGATCAACCCGGAGGCAGCGGAGTCGGCTGAGCCCGCGCGCAAGGTGAGGACTCGTGCACAGATCCTCAAGGGTGAGGGCCGGCGGCCGCCGGCCGCGGTGGATCTGGCTGCGCTGGCGCATAACCCGTTCAACCCGCGGGAAGAGCTCTCCGATGTCGAGGAGACCGCTGAATCGTTGCGGGTCAGGGGACAGGTCCAGCCGGTCACTGTGGTGCGGCGGGGCACGTTCCTGTCGGCGCACCCTGGCCAGGAGGAGCTTCTTGGTGATGCCGAGTACGTGGTCATCGACGGCAACCGTCGTCTGGCCGCCGCTCATCTCGCCGGGCTCGGAGAGCTTCGGATCGACGTCAACGATGATCTGGCCACCAGCGCGGCAGACATCCTTGAGACAGCGTTGATCGCGAATGTGCATCGGGTGGACGTGCCGCCGATGGATCAGGCCAAGGCAATCCAGGCTCTGGTCGAAGTCCACGGCTCGCAGGGGAAGGTTGCCGTGCGGCTCGGCAAGACGCCGGCCTGGGTCTCGCAACGTTTGGCGCTGTTGGAGCTCACCCCGGAACTGCAAGAGAAGGTCGAGACGGGGGAGTTGCGGGTAGAGCCCGCGCGCCGCATCGGCCGCATGCCGAAGGAGCAGCAGGCGGTCGAGGCCGAGGTCGCCATTAACGCCGTTAAGACCCCCCGCCAGCGATCACCTCGCAAGGACCACGCCCAGGCTCAGCCGGAGCCGACCGTTAACGCCGTTAAGACCTCCGACAACGACCCGAGCGAGAGGCCTCCCGCGAGCTCCACCGTTAACGGCGTTAACGCCGATCGAGCCGGGCGGGCCACGTCGCCTCTCACCATTCCGGATCCCTCTCCCGCGGGGATCGTGGAGGTGCTCGTCTCTTCGCTTGCCTCGGACGCTCTGCACGAGGTGGCGGAGCTTCTCGTAGCCCGGTTGCCCAGCGAGTGACGTCGGGGGCCGACCGGCGCCCCTGCTGTCCCGAACCGATGTCCGGGACAGCAGGGGCGCTTCGCATGTACGGCCGTGTGACCGCAAAAAGGCCCCGCAGCCAGGGTCTGGCTGCGGGGCTGAAAGCGGGGGTGGTAGCTGCGGACTCCGGGCACGTGGCTGCGCGTGCCGCAGGAGGGTCGTCAGGGTCGTCTTACCTGGTCGTGACGACCCAGCGGTCGTGGGCAGGCAGCGTACGTCCGGATCGTGCATCAGCTCCCCAGTCAAGGCACTGAGGAGGTCGGTCACGTTGTTGACCGGCGCCCAGGCCCTGCCCTCGTACGCGTCGTCAGCGACGCAGCCCAGGACGTCGAAACCGACGTCGCCAGCTTATCCGAACCAGGTGTCAGACCCCCAGCCTAGGGTTGAGGTGAGGAGTGCCGACAGACGGGTGAGCGGGACTCCTGGTTCGGTGCCTAGGGGCGCCCCGCAAAGAAGCTGGTGATGCGTGCAGATTCGCGTTGAGAAGCAGAACAACCCTGTCGCTGATGAGGTGAGCGCCCTCGTGGCGGTCACACGGCCGATCATCGCGGGGATCTATCACTCGATCGGCCAGGACATGCTCAGTGCGATCGGGAAGCGCGAGGACATAAAGCTTAAGCTCCTCGGCAAGATCAGGAGTCAGGGGGATGGGGACACCGGGATCGCGTTTGAATACGCCGTTCACGATGCGGTAGTTAACGGGGTCCCCATCGTTGTCGAGCGGGTGGCCGATGCCCTCGGCCATTGTCGGATCAACCGAGGCGACCCGTCATCGATCTTGTTCGCCATCGAGAAGAGCGGCTCTCAGCAGCTGATCTCCACGAAGATCGACCTCGTCACGACCGAGTCGAGGGTCTTGTCCGGAGAGCGTGGGCAGCCCGTGAAGTTGAAGGGACATCTCAACCGGCTCGCCGCTGCGTTCCGGCGTCCCAGCACCCGCGCCCAGCTGCCTCAGAGCATCAGGGGCCTGTGGAAGGCTGACCTCTTCCTCGGTTCCACTGAGCCCGATCACTGGGTGGGCACCACGGTCAAGATCAACCGATCGCATCTCGAAGCAGCCAGGGGACTGCGGGTCGCCATCGTTCCCAGCAAGTCGGGATCCTCTGACGCGATCAAGAAGGACGAACAGAGGAACCTGATCGTCTGCCCGATGCCGCACGACGGCAGCTTCATGCAGGTCTTCTATGAGGGGTGGCGGATCGTCCAGGCCCTCTGTGAAACCAACTTCAAGATGCCCAAGGAAGTGGACCTCCCCAGCCCCATCGACCGGGAGGTCGCGCGTGTCTATATCGAGCGTCGAGAATTCCCCGTCCCCGACGTTCTGGAAGCCACCAGGAAGTTCGCGCAGCCGGAGCTTCTCGTTGCCGACGAAGCGCCTGCCTCCCACGTTGCGTTCGGGGCAGACGCGCAGCCGGAAACCTCCACCATCATCACGCCGTTCCCTCGGATGAGCAGCTAGCACCCGGCTATCCCGCGAGCCGCGTCCAGCTCGCGGGGCAGCCCAACGTCAGTTTTGTCGTCCGATTGGCGGAACGACCGGAAAGACGCTGGCGGCCCCGCCCTTCCGAGAAGCGCGGGGCCGCCAGCATGGTGTGCGTTGGGTTCAGAGGTCGGAGGGCAACTGCCGTCCGCTCTCTGCGTCGTAGGCAACTCCCGAGGGCGACAGGCGCACGGTCCGGACGATGCCCGAGGATCCGTCGTGCCAGGTCTTCCCGCCGACCGCCACTTTGACGGTCACGTCCGCGAGGGGGTCGGTGACAGGGAGGGTGATTTCGAGGTCGCGGGGGTACCACCCGTCCTCCCTGACGCTGGACGCGCTCTTGTCATCCGCCTCGATGTGCAGGAACTTCGCGTTCTTGTCGAAGTAGCTCCGCAGCTCGACGGTGACCTTGTCCCGGTGAGTGCTCCACTGCGCGATGGCATAGGCGTGGACGCCATCGAGGTGAAGGGCTGCTCCAGCCCGCCCCTTGTAGGCGAGCGCCTTCTCTGCGCGCTCGTGCTTCTGCTGTTCCTCGTGTGTGTGCTGCACGATTCCGGCGGTGACGATGCTCGCAGCAGCAACCGCAGCGACGTAGGACCAGGTGCGGCGTCGGCTGGTTCGCCCTCCGGGGTCGTCGGCCGGCGGTACGGACGGCGGTGCCACGGGGGCGGGCGGCACAGGCTGTCCCGCGTACCACTGCGGTGCGTCCTGCTTCCCGGTGAACCAGTCGGCATCGGTCTTGGCCACGCCCTCTTCCTTTCTCATGTTCACGACGGTGGCACGGAGCTGCTGGGCTTGGGCGGGGTTTCCGCAGACGTCAGCCACGCGGGCACGCGTCGACAACCAGGAAGCAGCCTGCGGGGAATTGATGCCATGGGCAGCGATGTCTTCGCGCTCTCCGAGAGCCGCGAGTTCAGCTGCTTCGCTGCATCGGCCCTCCAAGGCAGCCTGCACTGCGTGCGCGTGACGAGGGTCGATGACGTTGGGCGGCATCTCCCAGTCCCACCCGTCCTCGGGCTGGTCGGCGGGGTTGGACAGGAGCTGCTCAAGCGTCGCCGGGATCTCGTCTTCACGGGCGTCCTCGTCGCTGAGGTCCAGCGGATCGGCCTCCTGCTCGATCGCCAGCTGGTGGCTGCCCGCGTCCTCGCTCTCCTCTTGGTCCAGCACCAGAAGCTGCTGCGCGGTGCGGCGTCGGACGGAGGTGTCCGTCAGCGCGATCTCCTCGTCGTCCAGGACCGTCTGGACAACGTCGACGTGGCTCGCGCCGATCTTCCACACGGCCTGGCCCGGGTCGAGGCTGGGGATCATGTCGATGGCCCACGCGGGCAGGCCCAACAGCGCTCCCACCAGGGCGGCTTCCTCAGGTCCTAGGCGTCCGACGTGGGCGACCTCGCAGAGTCGCGCGAGGTCCTGCGCCCGCCCTTCCCCGAGGTCGGACAGCGTGTGCATCACCGCCTCCAGCGACAGGCCGGCCTTCCGGCTGTTCTTCAGCAGGCGCTGGATCAGCTCGCTGGTGGCGGGAGACAGGAGGATCTGCCACGCCTCCTCGATGACCAGGTGGCGGTGCACGGCCGTCGACTGCGGCAGCCACACGTGCTCTGCCCAGCACGACACGGCCGCCATCAGCGACGGGATCGCCGGGCTGTTGCGGTCAAGGCCGGTGAAGTCGAAGGACAGGATGGACAGGTCGGTCTCGGGCAGGCTCGCGTCCTGCCCATCGAACAGGCCGACTAGGGAGCCCTCGGTGTAGCGGGAGAGGGCGAGCGCGGCCGGCTCGCCCCACTCGGTCACCCGAGCGGCCGGCCACCGGCCGTCCTCCGGCGCAACGAGCGCGTCCACGAGCCCGTTGAGCGACGTGGCCTTGGGATGGGCCAGGGCATGCTGGAGAGCGTGGGTGGCCTGGTGGCTGAGCGCGTCGGGCTCCACCGCAAGGATCAGCGAGCGGACCAGCTGCTCGCGCACCGCGGGCGGGAACAGCTCGGAGCAGGGGTTCAGCGTGAACGTCCCGGCCTGGACGACCCGGCCGCCGAGGGAGCGGACCAGCGGCGCCCACTCGCCGGCGTTGTCCTCGCCGAAGGAGTCGATGACGACGGCCTGGTGCTCGTGCTGGAGGATCTCGCGCCGGATGCGCGCCTTCGACGTCGTGCTTTTGCCGGAGCCGAGCCCACCCAGCGCCAGAGAGTTGGTAGAGGGCAGGAGGGCGGCGTCGGCCAGGACGGGGGAGAGGCAGAACCGGCGGCCGTCCAGCAGGGAACGGCCGATCGGGATGCCGGGGAAGCTGGTGTTGGAGGCGACAAGGGGGGCGGTGATGGCGGCGTGGCTGGAGGGCAGGCGGATCATCAGAGGATCGCCCCTTTCCTGGTGGAGGCTCCGTGCGGGGTGGTCATCACGTGGGCGCGGTGCTGTTGGCCGGGCAGCCAGTCGAGGCGGATGCGGTGCCGGTCGGCGCTCAGCGACGCCTGCCAGCGGGCCTCGCGTACGTCTTCGGGGCTCTCGCCCCACACCGTGAGGTAGGCGTCTAGGTCGACGAGGGCGGCGCCCTGGACCAGGGCGCCGTGCGTGGCACCGCCCGCCAGTTCCTGAGCGGCGGCCTTGACCTTGTCCGTGGTGAACGCCTCGCTCGCGGCCGACTGCCACTTCGCGGACCGGCGGGACTGCGCGGCGGGCAGCGGCCGGTAGAGGACGGCCAAGGAGCGGTCGGCGGTGTGTCCCAGCAGGAGGCGGGCCATCAGGTCGCCGCTGTCCTCGTCGGGCCACGCGGTGATCCGGGCGGTGGCCGCGTGCCGGCCGTCCTCGAGTTCGACCCACCCGGAGCCTCGGCCGACCACGGCCGGCACCGGCTGCGGGGTCACGGGGGCGAGGCTGCCGAGGCGGGCGAACTCTCCGCGCACGGTGTCCAGGATTCGGTCCGGCTGACTCACCAGCGCCTTGGGGACGTGCACGGAGATCGTCTGTGTGTGCTCGGTGTACTCGCCGACCGTTGCGTGATGCGTGATGTGGACCTGGACACCAGCGTTGCGGGTCTGCCCACCGGCGAACGTCAGCGCCCGGGAGACCGCTTCGTGAAACGCGGTCCGGCGGTGCGCATCCTGCATGGTGCCGTGCTCGGGATACACGCCCCACGTCGCCGTCGTCCCGGCCT
Source organism: Streptomyces fuscigenes (assembly GCF_021556455.1). Lineage (GTDB taxonomy): Bacteria > Actinomycetota > Actinomycetes > Streptomycetales > Streptomycetaceae > Streptomyces > Streptomyces fuscigenes. Next base: position 27,239 of record NZ_JAKGCV010000007.1, read on the forward strand.
GGCCCGTCATGGCGTCGGGGACACCGCGCTCGCGCAGGTGCCGGTAGCCGACCGTGGCCCACCGAGCGATCGATCGCGGCCCTGGCGCCACGTTGATCAGCGCAGCAGCGGCGCCGACCGCGCCGAACGTCCAGGCGGGCGGGGGCGAGAGGAGCGCGGACATCAGCACGGCGCTGCCGATACCGGCGTTGGCTTTGGTGAGCAGGGATTCGGCGGGGCTCAGGCCGCGCTGCAGAGCGGGGATTCGGTAGCCGGGCGTCAGCGTGTACACGGGTTTGCCTCCATCAGGGGTGTGGCCGGACGGGCCCCGGCCCCCGGCGGTCGCCGTGGTGGCGACCGCCGCGGGCCGGGTGCTGCCGGGATTACTGGTTGCGCGGCTCCGGCGGCCTGGGCCGGGCGGCTGGCGCCTGAGCCGGTCGACTCGGTACCTGCGGAGGCTGACCGCCCGCAGCGTCCGCAGAAGCGGAAGCGGCCGTGCGGCGAGGAGTCGGGTAGCCGGCGGCCTCTCGTGCCTCGCGGCGCGCCTGGCTGATCTGCGCGCTACGCCCGGCCTCCCGCTGGGCATTCGCGATGGCCGACTCCGTCGTCAGCCGCGGCGAGCGCTCCCGCTGCTTCACGCCGTAGGCGGCGTAAAGGACTCCGCGGTCCTGGTGCATGGCCCGGCCCGGCGTCTCCACCGTCCGGTGCCCGCGCGGGCTGTTCTCCTGCTCGTAGACCTTCGGCACGCCCGCCCGCACCATGGCGTGGCCGATGGGGTTGGTGGTGTGGCGCTCCACCAGCTCCCGTATGGCGCCCGCCACGCGAGGGCCGACGTAGGGCACGCCATGGAAGATCATCCGCAGCATCAAGGCATCCGCCGCGACAAGCAGTACGGCATCCACCACGAGCGAGCCCTGTGCCGCCTTCACGAACGGTGCGACCAGGAGCAGCGCGAACGGACAGAACATCAGCCCGAGCAGCCGCTGCGCCCACGCCCTGACGGCTGAGACATCACCACTGCGAGCCATGGACGCGAGAACGAGGGGCGCCATGCAGACGAACGCCAGGATGCCCAGGTTGCGCGTCAGGAACACCAAGGCAGCGAACGCCAAGGCCACCACGAGCGCGGAGATGATGATCAGGATCGCCAACGGGTTCTTCGCGTCCGCTCCGCTCTCCATGTCGTGGCTGATCGCGCCGAACAGGGTGGTCTCGTCGCTATCGAACGCTGCCGAGAACGCTGCGCTGATCGCCCTGTTCAGTAGCGCCACGGCGCCGGGGACGGCGGCCATGCCGGCCACCGCCACCAGCGCGGACCCAGTCGAGGCTCCCATCTGCCGTAGCCGCGGTACACCCTGCCAGGCAGTCAGGGCGCACACCACGATCACGCACACGAAGATCGCAACAGCCAGGTGCTGGCCAAGCTCCAGAAACGGCTTGTACAGGCCGCTGGTGGCGTCATGGGGCGCCCAACTGCGCTTGGACGCGATCAGTGATTTCAGCGTCCCGATCAGGCTGTCGGCCAGCCTCTTGACTTCCTCGGAGGCGCTGTCGGTGATGCCGGAACCGCCCCCGCCGGCGCCCCCGGACTCGCAGAGGTCTTTGGCCGGGCCGGGGATGTCGGTGCACTTGCTGCCGCCGCCCTTGGAGCCGCTGCGGCAGTAGTCGAGCGCGAGGCCCGACATCTTGGCGCAGGGGTCGCTGGCGGCCTTGTCGAGGATGGCCATGCGGTCCTCAGCTCTTGGCGCTGGTGACGGTGGAGAACAGCTCGCTGCCGTAGAGGGCGAGGATCACGGCGACGAACAGCGTGCCGAGCGCCATCGAGCCCTTGCGCAGGGCGCCCTTGGGGTCGTGGGACAGTGACAGGAGCATCCGCAGGGCGATGATCGCGATCACGGCCGCGATGCCCTTGGTGACCAGGCCCCCGCCCGTCATGCCGATGGTCTTGAAGAAGTCGCTGAATCCGCCGGACATGTCGACGGGCTTGGCGAGGGTGATGAACGCGCGCATGGTCAGATCTCCTTTTGGGCGTGGGGTACGGGGCGGGCGATCGAATACAGGTCGGTCATCGAATCGAGCCGATCAAATCGAACTTTGGTGCCGGGCTTCGGAGCGTTGATCATCCATCCGCCGCCGATGTAGATACCGACGTGGTGAATACCGCCGGGGGTCGCGCCATAGAAAACGAGATCTCCCGGACGCTGGTCTCCGGGCCTTACCGGCTCGGATGCGGTGTACTGCTCGGCTGCCGTGCGAGGCAGGTAGATCCCTGCTTTCGCGTAGGCGTAGAGCGTGAGGCCCGAGCAGTCGAATCCGACGATGCTCGCGCCGGAGTGCCCTGCGGGGGAGCAGCAGATTCCCGTGCTCGGGCCGCTCGCGTTTCCGCCACCCCACGAATACGGGGTGCCGAGCATGCCCTGCGCCGCGTCGATCGCGGTATTGGCCTGGTTTCCCGTGAGGGTCTTTCCTCCAGGTCCGGGCTGGCGGGCGAGGGCGTTGATTGTGTGGACGTAGTTCTGTGTCTGCCGGTATGGGGGCACACCGCCGTATTTGTGGACGGCGCCGGATCCTGCGTTGTAGGCGGCGAGCATGTTGCTCTGATGGTCACCGGGGACATCTTTGACGTCTTTCGCTATGTCGCAGAGGTACCCGGCCGCCGACGGGATCGCGTCCTCGGGATCCCACACGTCCCGCTTTCCGTCGCCGTTGGCGTCGATTCCGTGGGATTCCCACGCGGCGGGCATGAATTGCGCAATACCCTCCGCGCCCGCCGATGAGTGGGCTTTCGGATTGAATCCCGATTCCTGCGTGAGGAGTGCGGCCAGCAGATTCGGGCTGACCTCGGGACACATTTTCGCGGCCTGCTCGACCAGCCCTTTGTACTGGCTGGGGACGGCGAGGCTGAGCGCGGCGGACAGGGGGTCGTCGCCGGCGCCCTGGACGAGCGCGGCCACGATGACGGCCGCGGTCGCTCCCACGCCGATCGTGACCGCTGTGGAGGCCTTCAAGAGCCTCATCCCTCCTTCAGCTGGGATTCGGGTGTATGTGCAGGTCAGGAGCGTCATTGCCATCTGCCAGAGATCTGCCAGAGATCTGCCGTGATCCGCCGGGCATCTGCCGGACGCGTGCCGTCCGGCGGATGCCCGGCGGATGCCTGGCAGATGGTCCGGCGGATGCAGATCGGGTCATGACCCGGACATAAGGGCTGCTGTGAGGTCCGTGAGCCGGTAGCCCCGCACCCCCTTGTCGTCCTTGCTCGACGCGGCGCCCAGTAGTGCCGACAGTCGTCTCCCCTGCATGACCGGCGTGGTTTCTTCGATGCCGAGAGCCGGGGCCAGCTCGGACGTGGGCATAAACTCGACGCCCTTCTGTCGCATCAAGTCGATGCCCTGCTTGAGCGGGGAAATAGGCGCTTCTTCGACCGCCTTTTGCTGTCGGCTTTCCACTTCGTCCACGACGTCCCAGACGAACTTGTCGTGGAAGTCGAAGCCGCGAAGGAGTGTCGACCGCCCGTTTGCGAACAGGACACCCTGCCCCTTGATGTCGGGGTTGAGGAGGGCGGGATTGATCGGGGCCACGGTCTCGAAGTAGGTGTCTCCGAGTGCAACTTTGGCTGTTCCTTCTGAAGCCACATACATGCACATGCGGTAGAGGAACTGGTCGCGCACCATGACTGGAATGGCGTTCTGTGCCGGCCGCTGTGTCAGCAGGATCGTGGAAATACCGGACTCCAGGCATTTTGCGACCAGGGAGCGGGTTTTTTCCGCGATGCGGCGGGTGTCTTCCTTTCCTTCGTTGGATCCGTCGTTGGCGAAGAAGTCGGCGGCTTCGTCCACGATGAAGAAGACGGGCCGGAACTTCGGTGCAGGCTGCCGGTTCTTGATGGCTTCCTGCATTTTCGTGTAGCGCCGCTCGGAGCGCGTATTCAGCTCGTCAACGATGCTTTCGAAGACGACGGGCTGATCGGATGCTTCGTAGCGGGTGGCAATTTTCGAGAACCTGGTCAGCCCGCAGAATTTACCGTCGAGGAGATACAGGTCGAATTCGCCGTACGCGATCAGCAGACACGTGATGAGTCCGTTGATCAGCGTGGTTTTCCCCATCTGCGTCATGCCACCGACTAGGAGCGAGGCCTTTTCGAAGGTCGGCACGCCGGCGAGTTGGCCGGTGACGTCGTGCCCGAAGGGCACGCCGGGAAATGCCGCGATCTCCGCCCTGGTGGGCGTGGGGAAGGGCTGTGTGAACGGCGGCTGGTCGAGGACCAGGAGGCGCGCGCGCCGCTCGCTGTCGCGGCTGCGATCGAGCGTCAGGTGCAGCCGGGTCACGCCGAACACGCCGGCCACCTGACCCAGGCGACGTTCGACGTCGCCGTAGGTGCGGCCGGGCGGCATGAGGAAGTCGTAGACCGTGCCGGTCTTGACCTGCTCGATGGTGACTTCGTCGGCCCTGATGACCTGGTCGCGGCCGATGGCTCCGGCCGTGAGCAGCGTCGACGTCAGCTGCGGGTGCGCCAGGTCCGGCGCGACAGCGGCCTCTCCGGCGGGGGATTCCTCCCGCAGGACCGCGGGGGCCTCCTTGCCGTCCTCGCGCGCCCACAGGCGCCGGGCGGTGTTGCGGATGCGCCAGGCCAGGTAGCCGAGGCCGACCAGCCCGCCGGCCGTCACGAGGACGGTCGCGGGCCAGGACAGACCCAACTTGTCCTTGATCGCGGCGAGGCCGCCGAACACGATCACGATGCCGCCGACGGCGCCCGCGGCCTGTCCGTACAGCTCGTCGCTGCCGGAGTGGTCATGGTCGTGGTAACGCCTGCTGCGCGAGTTGCGTTGTGCCACGCTGCTCCTTGTCGTATCGGCCCATGCCGGTGTCGCGGCGCACCGCGCCGACGTGGGGGTTTGGGTCCGGTTGGGCTGGGGTGCTCGCCGGGTCTGCTCCCTGCGGTCTGCGAACGCACAGTTCGCTCACCAGGTCACTCACCGGGTCTGCACGCTCGACTGCGTGCCGCTTCCGGCAGTCGCAGCAAGGGCCAGCCCGCGGCGCGCGGGCTGGCCCTCACTGGTGGTGCCGGACGAGATGTGACGCCTGCTCAGGCGTCGGCATCCTCCGAGTCGTCGTCCGTGTCCGTCTCCTCGGACGCCTGACGCGGCCCGGGGGCCTCGGGGCGGGGGGTTTCCTCCTTCGTCATCAGGCCGCCCCACACACGGCGCACACGCTCCTCGCTGCCGACGTAGCCGGCGTCGCGGAAGTCGCTCACGGCCTGGCGGTAGGAGCGCGGCGGTTCGTCGGCGTAGCGCAGGTGGCGCAGGACGACGTCCATCTGTGGATCGGTCAGCCGCTCGCCGACCACGGGAACCGGCACGCCCGCGACGGCCGCGAGCTGCTCTACCGTGACGGTCGGGGCGGAGGAGCGTGACGGCGTCCCGCTTTCCGTCACGCCCGGCGTGCCGGGCGCCGTGCCGGAATCCGCCGCACCCGCGTTGACCTGCGTGCCGTCGCCGTGTCGGTCAGAGGCTGCCGTGCCGGAACCGTCACGGCCCGTCCCGGCGGGCAGGGCCGGTGTGACGGGCGTCCAGGTCTCCAGCTCCGGCAGCGTGATCGCCGTGACGAGATCCGGCAGCGGCTTGCCCTCGATGGCCGCCTGGGTGGCCTGAGCCTGCTCGTGCAACGCCTCGGTGGTGGCCTGGCGGGTCTTGAGGACGGACAGCCGGTAGGCCGTCTCTGCCCGAGCGACCTGCTTTTCCAGCTCGGTCGCGGCCTCCAGCAGCTCGACGCGGTGGGCGGCGTCGGCGCGCATCACCTCCAGGCGGTCTGCGACGTCCTGGCGCCGCTCATCGATCTGCGACCGGGTGTCCCCGGAGACCCTGCGCCCCAGTGAGGGAAGCACGAGCCACCAGGTGCCCTTGGACGCGGCGATCGCGACCGGCGTGAGCACGTAGGCCATGTCGAAGCCGGCCTTGTCGGCGTGCGCGATCAGCTCGAAGGTCGGGATCGCCGCGTTGAGCGCGGTCAGGGCGAGGCCGGCCCACTGCACGCGACGGACGCGCGCCTTGTCGTTGCCCGCCAGGATCTCCGTGGCCTGGAAGATCACCCACAAGGCATCCAGCGCGCCGACCGTGGGCGCGGCCCACAGGCCGAAGTGCGGGTTGAGGATCTCGTAGCTGACCCTTACCGACAGGATGGCGATGCCTACGGTGATGAGCCCGAGGACACCGAGCACCACCCCGCGCGGGGTCCACCACGCCGTCCACTTCTTCCACTCCATGCTGTTCTTCCTTCCTGCGTGAAGCCGCCCGCCGAGGAGGCGGCGGCGGTGGTCAGTGGCCGGTGTAGGGCAGGGCGCGGCATGTCTCGGCGTGCTTCTGCGCCCAGGCGCGGGCCGTAGCGATCAGCGGGAGCGCATTCGGGGCGGTCTCGTCGGCGTCCGCGTCCAGCAGGAACGCCTCGCTCTTCGCAGTCTTGTGCGTGGGGTCGGTGCATCCGTGCCCCGTGCAGCGCGCGACCGCGGTGAAGGTGACCGTGTGCTCCTCGGTCCAGTTCGGAGCCCCCCCCCGGAACGCTTGCTGAAGGCGATGTGCAGCTCGGCCTCCACGACCGCGTCCGCAACCGCCTGGTAGCGGCCTACCGTCTCCCTGTCGGTGCCGTAGTGGGAGACATACCGGCTGCCGCTGGCGAGGCGCCTGCGGTGCTCACGTACCGACTCCGTGATCGTGCTGATGACGTCGGGCGCAGTGTCGATGCGAGGGAACATGGCAATCTCCTGGTCAGTGCTGCTGCTTGCACAGTTCGGTGAGGTAGGCGTCCTGGAGGCGCGTGAAGCGCTCCCACAGCGGCCGGCCCGTCTCGCACGGGGCGTCGGGTCGACAGGTGTCGCAGGACTCGCTGTGCGCGCGGTGGAGCTTGGCTGCCGTCATGTACCGGTCGTAGAGGTCGGTGAGGCGAGCCGGGCGGTTCATGGTTCGTCCTGTCGAGGGGGGTGGGGGTGCAGGTCGGTGACGTGGTGGCCGGCCTCCCACGCCCACGCGGCCGCCCGGGCGGCGAGCGCCAGGGCGTGACGGGTGGCGGGGTGGCGCAGGCCGTGGCGGCGGATGGTCCGCGCCGCCCGGTGCTGGGCGGCGCGGGCCATCCGTATGAGGTGAGCGGCCACGGTCAGCAGAAGCCGCAGCTCACGTGACCGTCGGGGTTGAGGCAGCCGCAGTTCGGGCACGCCCACGACGCCATGACACTCAGGCGCCGGAGGGCGCGACGGATCATCCGATAACGCATCTTCGGCTCCTACCGGTTGGGGATCTGCGCGACGGTCTGAGCGAGCGCGGCCTGTGCCTGCTGGGAGGCGGCCAGGGCCTGCGCCGCCTGCTGGCGGGCCTGCTCCATCGCCTCCGCCGCACGGCGGCGCTCGTCGTCGGCGTCGCTCATCGCGTCGCCTCCGCCGCCCGCTGCCGGGCCTCCATCTCCGCCCGGGTGCGCGGCACGCGCCGCTCCGGCGGGATGCGGTCGTCCTGCTCGCGCACGATGCGCAGCAGCAGCACGCCCAGGCGCTGCTCCGGCGTCGCCACGGCGCGAGCGGTGGGGTGGGGCCGGGCGGGCGCGGGCTGGGGGGCCGGCCGGTCGTGCCGGGGCTCCGGTTCCGCAGCCGCACGCGGTACTCGTCGTGCGATGATCGTTGCTCGCACAGGGGGTCCTTTCGAGGGGTGTTCCTGTGTCGCGCGCCCGGGGTAGCCGCCCCGGGCGCGCACCAACCGCTTCCTGCGGTCTCCGACGTCGCCGGCCTGCGTGGGGCTGGTCGGCGGCGAGGGGGAGCGCGGGACGCTCAGGCCGCAGCCTCGAAGGCCGGCGACCTCTTGGCGGGACGGACCAGGTAGTCACTGGTCGTCCACACCGAGCCGATGACGAACGGCTGGCCATCGGCGCGCAGGACGTCACGCACGACCAGCGCCCATCGGGCGCTGCCGCGCTTGAGCATCTGTGCGGCCCGGACCGGATCGGTGATCAGGGCCAGCACCTCGAAGGCGCCGGAAACGTTCTGGTAGACGGCTCCCGGACGGCGCGGCCCGATCTCGACGTCGATGTCGCCGGGCAGGTGCTGCGGGGCGGTGGGGGTCATGCTGACGCGCATGCGGGTTGCCTTTCTGCGCAGGTGACCAGCGAGCCCGGGGCAGGGTGCCCGGGGCTGTCGTGCGTGTGGCTGCGCCGAGCAGCCACGGCGGCCCCCACCGAAACCGGTGGGGCCGCTGTGGTCGCTCGGAGTTCAGCCGCTGACCGGCTCCGCCGGTCCACACGGGAGCGAGATGCCGCGATCGGCGAGCGCCGCGGCGATGTACGGGAAGGCGTCAGTGGGTTCGATCGACTCACCGCGGCTGGAGTAGACGCGCCCCGCGAAGAGGCGTGCGAGTTCCTCGCGGTCCCAGCGAGTGCTGAGACCGACGTCCTTCCGCCAGACAACGTCGGTGGCGATGTGCATGAGCTGGGCATGGCGGCGTTTCGCCTGCCAGGCCTCGCGGTGTTTTCCGAACACAACGGCTCCTTGGAACGGTTGAGATGACCGGGCGGGTTACCCAGGCCTGAGCGGCGCGTAGGCCGTGGAGCCCCGGACCGGAATCGAACCGGTCAGTACTGCTACCTACGGGGCCGCGATCTTTGCCTTGTGTCACCGCGCGCTCGCTCAAATCGCCTGTCGCCCGCGAGAGCGGGCGGTAGGGACAAGGTGCTTCGGAGAGCTGTTTCGCGCGGCAGGGCTGGCTTGTCGCAGTTGCCTGTCCCGCATCTCCGCCTGCGGGCTGGCGGTCCGCACCCCCTGCGGACGGGGCCGGGGTGTCCAGAGGAGCCGCCTGCCTGGCCTCGGAGGGCGGGTGGTTCGGCTCATGTCGTCCCGGATTGCGCCTCTGTGGAGTTTTCAACGAGCAGTCACCGCGGAACTCCGCCGGAGGGCGTCATCCCAGGGCTCGCACGGACAAACGGGGTGCCTCTTCGACACTCCCACCTCGTTAGCGAGGTCCGGCGTGATCCCCAGTAGAGCAATCCTCGTTAACGATGTCAAGTACTACGCTAACGAGGTAGTCTCTTTGCTGTGGCGCCGCCACAGACCGGGGCGCCCCTACCAGTTCCTCGGTAGTCAGCGGCCGTAGGATCGCTAGCGAGGTAGGGAGACAAATGGCCAGTGATGTGGGCGAACAGCGGCCCAAGTACCAGCGGATCGCCGACGACCTGAAGGCGGCGATCGAGTCCGGCGAGTACGGGCCCGGCGACCGGCTCCCGGGGGAGAGCGCGCTCGCCACTCGGTACGAGGTCGCTGCGCTGACGGCCCGCCAGGCTCTGAAGATTTTGCGGATCGAGGGCCTGGTGGAGACGAAGAAGGGGGCCGGCGCTCGCGTCATCGAGTTCCGCCCGATTCGACGTCACGGCATCCAGCGACTCGCACGCGAGCAGTGGGGTGCCGGCAAGTCCATCTGGTCCGCTGATGAGGAGCGCCCAGTCACAATCGATGTCCGCGTAGACACGGTGGCCGCGCCGCGACACATCGCCCGAATGCTCGACGTTGACGAGGATGAGCTTGTGTGCGCTCGGTCCCGGCGCTTCGTGCTGGACGACAGGCCCGTCATGCTCGCGACCTCGTACCTGCCACTCGACCTGGCCGAGAACACAGCGATCATGAGCGTGGACACCGGCGAGGGCGGCACATACGCCCGGCTCGCTGAGATCGGGCACGCACCTGCTCACTTCCGCGAAGAGATCCGGTGCCGGCTGCCCGTTGCCGAGGAGGCAAAGGGTCTGGCCATGCCGCTGGAGCGCCCCGTAATCAAGCTCTGTCGAAGTGCGTTCGATGCGTCGCTGCGGGCAGTCGAGGTGAACGAGATGACCATGGACACAGCGGCGTACGTGTTGGAGTACGCGTTCGATGCCTGAGCACCCCCGCCCGACCATCTGGGACCCCCTCGTGACTTGTCATCAGGTGGGGGCCATCACACTCGCGAATGCAAAGAAACAACATCACAAGGGCTTGTCGAAGCTCGTGCGCAGCGCCATACACGGGTTTTCAACATCCCCATACACATGGGATTCGCGGTCCTGGATCTAGGGTCGCGGCCATGACGATGGCGGAGGGGCACAGGGTGGGCAAGCATCGATCGGGGTGGCAACCGGACAAGTTGCGCGAGCAGCGCGAGGGTCATGGGCTGACTCTGGAGCGGGCTGGCGAGCGCCTTCGCGAGGTCGCCGAGCAGGCCAGGCTGAAAGGTATTCCGGCCGCGAATCCCCAGACCTTGTGGCAGCACGAACAGGGCGAGGTCTACCCGGGCCCGCACTACCGACGTGCCTACTGCCTCCTCTACCGGGCGACCGAGCCGGACCTCGGCTTTCGTGCCGCGCTGCCGGGGGAGGAGACATCCTTCGTGCTGACGCCGATGGACCACCGCCTCAACGGCGCCCACGTCCTTGCCGTTGAGCGAGCGATCCACCGCATCTCGCCGGGTACCGAGGATGCTGGGCACTTCGCTCTCCAGCAGCGGATCATCGACGCCTGGAAGCGCCGGCACACCGGCGGCGACCCGCACCGCCCCGTCCTGATCCTGGTGGGCGGATACGCCGGTTCCGGGAAGACCGAACTCGCCCGCTTCTTCGTCCAGCTCACGGGCTGGCCGCTGCTCGACAAGGACCCGCTGACCCGTCCGCTGGTGGAGCGTCTCCTGGTGGCGCTGGGCGGCGACCCGAACGACAGGCACACAGACCTCTACCGGGAACGCGTCCGTTCGGTGGAGTACGACTGCCTCATGCAGTCGGCCATGGCGAACATCAAGTGCGGGATCAGTACCGTGCTCTCGGCCCCGTTCATCTCCGAGATGACCGACCCGTCCTGGATGCAGCGCCTGTCCAACCGGGCCGCGTCCATGGGTGTCGACGTCTTCCCCGTGTGGGTGCGCTGCGACGAGGAGTCGATGCGCGAATACATCACCTTCCGGTCCGCCGCTCGCGATGCGTGGAAGCTCGCGCGGTGGGACGAGTACATGGCGACCATCGACCTGGACCTGCGCCCCGCGGTCCCGCACCTGGTGGTGGACAACCGGCTGGGGACCGCGGTCACGCTCGCGGACCAGGCCCGGCAGGCGATGGGGGCGATGTACGCGTGACAGGGCGTCAGGGCGTGGTCTTGTACGGACCGCCGGCCTCGGGCAAGGACACCGTTACTGCGGCGCTCACCGAGCTGAGCCGGCGGTACGCGCAGTTCGCGCGGCTCAAGGTGGGGACGGGCAAGTCGGCCGGCTACCGGATGGGCACGGCGGAACAGCTGCGTGCGCTGGAGTCTGCGGGCGATGTCGTCTACGCGAACGCGCGGTACGGCAACACGTACGTGATCGACCGGCCCGGCCTGGACGCGGCGTTCGCGGCGGGGGTGCCGGTGGTGCACCTCGGGCAGGTCGACGGCATCGGCGCCCTGCTCGACGGCTACTTGGCCAACTGGTCGGTGGTGCTGCTGTGGTGCCCGCGCGAGGTGACCGAGCAGCGGTCGGCGGGGCGTGGCGACAGCGATACCGCGGCGCGCCTGGTGGCGTGGGACGCGACCCGCGAGGATCTGGATGCGCACCCGGGCAGGGCCTGGGACCTGACCGTCGACACCACGGAGGCAACCGCGCAGGAGGCGGCGCGGCTCATCGACCAGCTGCTGGCGCAGCGGGCGGGAGCCACGTCGGCATGAGCGCGGGCTACGGCTGGGCGAGGCGGTCCAGAGCGTCAGCGAGCGTGAGCTCGCCGTCGTCCTTGGCGTCGTGCCACCGTGCCAGCGTGGACGCAGCCGCGCGCAGCATCTCCGGCGGAAGGCCGGCGGCCGCGAGCGTGTCGGCGGCTTCCTCCAGCTCCGGGCCCCACCGCCACGCGCGGGCCGCAGTCGTGGCGATGTACTGCGGCTCCGAGAGGTACGAGTCGGTGCGCCGGGAGGCGACCTCGATGAGCTCCTGGTCGACGCCGTGCTCGCGCGCCATGCCAACCGCGAGCGCCACCAGGACCCGACTCGTCTTCTGGAACGACGCGTATGCGAGCTTCAGCGCGGACGCCTTCCCGATCTCCGTACCCAGCGCCACCGTGCGGACGGCGGTGCCTGCGAACAGCACCTCGATGCGCTCGGTCGCAGCGGCCGGCCCGGACAGGTACAGGGACGGTGCCTTGCCTCGCACCGGCGGGGATCCGACGACACCACCATCCACAACGACAGCGCCAGGTTCGAGCAGCCCGGCGATCCGCTGGGCGCGCTCGGGGCTGATCGCGTTGGCTTCCACGTACACCCCGGTGAAGTCACAGTCGGCGACGTCGCGGGCGAGGTCCTCGGCTGCGGCTGGCGGGCAAAGGCTGATGACGATGTCGCTGCGCTCCAGCAGCTCAGGAAGCGCAGCCACGGGCGTCAGGCCGGCCTGCGCGGCGCGGGTCGCGGAGGCGGTGCTGCGCCCGGCTTCGCACCACAGGACCGAGGCAGCCCTGGGCGCGGCGCAGGCGGCGACGGCGGCGCCCATGCTGCCGGGGTGGAGAATGCCGACGGTCGGCTGGTCCACGGTCACGGTGCTACTCCGTCTCGTTGAGCAGGATGGTGATGGCGTCGGTGACGTCGTCGACGACGTGGTCGGCCGGGGGAAGGCCGTCTGGCCAGGGGCGGCCGCGCAGCCAGATGGTGCGCAGGCCGGCCTGGTGCCCACCGCCGGCGTCCCCGGCAGGGTTGTCGCCAACCATCCAGCCGCCAGCGGCGAGGCTCACTCCGCAGCGGCGGGCCGCAAGGTCGAAGAGGCGCCGGTCCGGTTTGCGGATCTCCAGGTCGCCCGAGACAGCGACGCCGTCGACCAGGTCCGCGAGGCCGGTCCTGGCGAGCTTGGCGCGCTGGATGTCGCCGGCCCCGTTGGTGACGATGCCGATCGTCCAGGCGTCCGCGCGCAGGCGGGCCAGGCCCTCGATGACCTCGGGGCGACAGGTGACGGCGGCCGCCATGAGATCGACGTACTCCTGCCACAGATCCGCGGCCGACATCTTCAGGCCGAAGGCGTCCTGGAGTCGGGCGAAATCGCTGGCGGTTGCGCGGTCGGCCAGCTCGATGCGCAGCCACCGCTCGGCAGCAGGGGAGAGTCCGCGGGAGCTGCAGAGGCGAGTGAGGGCGTCGTTGAGCGCCGACTGTCGGTCGGCCAGCGTGCCATCCAGGTCAAAGAACACGACGCGGGTCACGGGCATGGACCCTACGCCGTGCCGAAGGCCGCACGTGATGGCGGGCGCTCTTGTGCGGAATCCCCGCGATGCATCTTCCCTCGAAGCCGCCGCCGCGCGATGTCGCGCCTTCGACATCTGAGGCGTGGCCAGCGTCTGTTGAAAACCGCACCTCATGCGAGCAACACGCGAGACACCCGTGGGCATGTCGAAGGTCCGGCAACCCATCCATGGTGTATCTTTCGAGCAATCAATTTTGATACCAGGGAGGTACTTGTGGGCGCAGACCTGATCAGCGCCGTCGATGCTCTCCTCAATCAACGTCCAGCGCTTCCGCCACACCCTGCGCGTGGCGCACTCCGCAGGGCGGGAGGCCTGACTCAGCAGCAGGTCGCTGATGCTCTTGGGGTCAAGCGACTAGCGGTTGCGCGCTGGGAGAGCGGCGAGAGCGAGCCGCGGGCCCCCCACCGGGAGGCTTACGCTCACCTGCTCAAGCGCCTGGCAGTAGCACATCCGACGATAGGGCTGCAAGGCAAGGAGGCCAGTGATACCGCCACCTAGCCGCTGAAAAGACGAAGCGGCCCCGTCGCCACAACGGGACCGCTTCCTAGCAATCGACTCGCCCGCTCATCACAGCTTCGAGTCGTGTCCGGTGAGGTGACCTCGCCGGGGTGATGCCCGCAGACCTCGCGGTCTGTGTGGGTCACCTGTACCCAGGATACGGGTCTCGCCCCATCGGAGACCAGTATTGCTCTGTGTACCCGTCAGGTCACACATTCGGTCACGGCTCCCCTACTAGGGGAGATGGATCTTGCCCAGCACATACGGCGGCCCGTTCGGTGGTGCCGCATGAGTACCGACGAGTTCGAATCCAGCTATCTGGAACGCGCCTGGGAGGCGCCGGAGGAAGTGATCCTGCGGCGGGAACTCGTTCGCACGCCGGGCCTCCAGCCCGAGGATCTCGGGGTCCTCGCAGAGCTCCTGCTACGTGATCCGCGTCTGCCGTCGACCATGGACGCCATCCGCACAGACCTTCAGGCACGCGGCTGGAAGATGGGCAAGGACCGCTACAACGCCATCGCCAAGCGCCTGACGAGCGCCGGCCACCTCGCCCGGGTCTCGGTCTTCGATGCCGCCAGCCAGCGTCCGACCTGGGTCACCAGAGTGTTCCGCAATCCGGCCAACAACACGCAGTACGTCGACCTGGGCATCACGGCGACACAGCAGGTCAACGCCGGAATGCGGGAAACCCGCGATCCCCAAAATGCCGGATCGCGGGAAACCCGCGTTTCGCCAGGTCAGAGCCGGAATGCGGGTTTCCCGCATTCCGGGGAGGAATCGCGGGAAACCCGCGATCTGGAAACCCGCGTTTCGCCAGGTCAGAGCCGGAATGCGGAAAATCCGCGATCCGGCTCCCACCCCCCACACCCCCCGGAGGAGGAGGATTCCTCCTCCCCCAACCCCCTCACCCGTCCCTCGGGATCGCTCCCGTCACAGCGGGAGGAGGGGCGCGAGTTCCCCGCAGAGGAACTCGAAGCTGCCCGCGACTTCCTCCAGGGCATGGAGCAGTGGCAGGCCGGTCTGTCGACGGCGCGGAAGTGCGCGCCCCGGTTGCTGCGTGCGATGCGGACGCAGGGCTGGCCGACGCTGAGCGGAATGGACGATGCGCAGCGCCGGGCGCTGGAAGCCGACATCTTCAAAAACACCCGGGGCGCCACGTCGTGGGTGAAGTGTCTGCCCGGGTGGGTTGATGACCTGCGCCGCTACCGCAAGCCTGCTCCGGCCGCCGCTGAGGCCGCGGGCCCGTCGACGCGGGAGCGTGCTGCGCTGCGGGCCGCGTGCCCGGCCTGCGACCAGCTCGGCTGGGTGCTCGATGACGACGACGACAAGCCGAACCGCCGGTGCTCCCACCCGGGCGTCACGATCGAGGCCGCGATGCGTGGGGGGCAGCGATGAGCGCGGACACGCTCGGCATCTCGGAGCAGCAGCTCTCGGAGGCGCCGGAGGCGGTGAGCGTCAGCGCGGAGGCCGCGGTGCTCGGCGCCTGCCTGATGGCCACGCCGGCCTACGACCCGATCCCCGGCGCCGCGCGGGTCCTCGCGGATCCGGGGGACTGGTACAGCCCGCAGCACGAGGCGATCTGGCGGGCGATCGTGGCGCTGCACGCCCGCTCGAAACCGACCGGCGTGCCGATGGTGGAGGCGGAGCTGCGCCGGGCCGGCGACCTCGCGCGGGCGGGCGGGGCCGCGCAGCTGTCGCTGATCGCGGCGCAGGCCTGCGTGGCGGCGGAGGTGGAGTACTACGCGGACATCGTCCACGGCTATGCCCGCCTGCGCCGCTACCAGCAGGCCCTGGTGCGCGGGATGCAGACGGCCCGTCAGAGCGACCCGGAGGGCGTGGGCGAGGCGATCGCCGCGCACCAGGCCGAACTCGAGCACCTGGCCGCCGACCAAACCGGCGACGAGGGACTGTTCGGCCGGTTCGCGGACGGCCTCCAGGACCACCTCGACAGCCTGGAGACCACGGTTGCGGCCGCCGCGATCACCGGGCTGACCGACCTGGACGCCGTGCTGAAGATGCGTCCGGGCAACGTGATCGTGGTGGCCGGCCGCCCCGCGATGGGCAAGTCCGCCGCGACGCTGGGCATCGCGCTCGCCAACGCGGCATCGGGCCGGCCGACGCTGGTCCACAGCCTGGAGATGGGCCGCTCCGAGGTCACCAACCGGGTCCTGTCCAGCCGCGCCCGCGTCGCCCTGCACCACCTCACCGAGGGCGGAGAGGCGGTGACCGAGGACGACTGGACCCGCATCGCCCGGCGCCTGCCCGACCTCGAAGCGCTGCCGCTGTGGATGGACTACACCCCCCGCGTCACCCCGGGCCTGGTCCGCACCCGCATCAAGGCGATCATGCGGCAGACCGGGCAGGCCCCGCTCGTGGTCATCGACTACGTCCAGCTGATGTACACCGACCGGCGCGAGCCGCGGCAGTCCACCTACGACCGCGTCAGCGAAGTCAGCCGCGAAATCAAGATCCTCGCGGAGGAGACCGGCGCCGTGATCATCTGCTGCGCGCAGCTCAACCGCGGCTCCGAGCACCGCGAGGGCAAGGTCCCCCAGACCTCGGACCTGCGTGACTCGGGCCAGTTGGAGCAGGACGCGAGCGGGATCATCCTGCTGCACCGCGAGGACGCCTACACCCCCGAGAGCCCCCGCGCCGGGGAGAGCGACCTGATCCTGAGCAAGAACCGCAACGGGCCCACCTGCACCATCACCGTCGCCCACCAGTTCCACTACTCACGCCTGCGCGACATGACCGCCGAAGACGAACCCAACTGGTAGCGGCGGGCGGGGCATCGCCCTCGCCCCGCACCAAGCCGCCTGCGCGCCCCGTACGCCGACGATCACCCGCCCCGGTGCCCCTTTCCTCATCCGGGGCGGAGATCGGCGCTCTACGACCCGCACAGACGATCAAGCTCGGATTCCTCGACTGGAGCCACGTTCGTGGGCATCATCCGCGACAGCCTCGACGCGGCCGCCGCACGCACCTCGACCCGGCCGGCGCCAAAGTCGCCCGGCGCAGATGCGTTTCCTCGTGCGCCAGGCCGGCCGCACGCGCCCGGTCGCGCAGCTGCTGGGGATCTCCCAGCGCACGCTGGAGCGCTACGTGCGCGACCAGATCCGCCGGCCCCGCCCCGAGTTGGCCGACTGGCTTGCGGGCGAGGTCCGCGGTCGGTGGCCGCCGCGGGTGCGGGCCCGCGCCAGTCGGCAGGCCGCGACGTCGACCGGCAACGTCGTCACGGCCCGGGCGCGGTTCGGCTACAGCGCCCCGATTGGCACCAGCGACGACCCGCGCCAGCGCACCTGCGGACCAGGAACGCGGGATCGAACGCGAGTGGGCAGGGCTCCTCCAACGCCGGGGAGGCCTGCTGAGGTACCCCTGGCCGGATAGCCGAGCTGTCAGGCGTTTGACGGCATGCCGGTCGGGGGTGTCTCAGCAGGGGTTGCGCTCCTGGTGGCTGGCACGGCAGCCGAGGTCTTTTTGTCAGGTACTGAACGCCTCTCCCTCAGGGATGAGGGACGCCTGCGGCCTCAATGGCTGTCTCCAACTTCTCCAGCAACGGCCTAAGAGCGACCGAGTCCAGGGCCAGGCTCACTTCGATGTCCCGAAGATCATTCAGGGCTTCCCGAATTCTAGGAATCCTTGGACCGCTTACAAGGAACTGCTGAAGTTCCTCAGCGGCCCTTTGCCAGTCAGACGCCCCGCAGCGCATTACGAGCAGGTTTCCCTTGGCATCGGTTACCGAGTAGGCGCCTGATGTGATGTTAGCTTCAAAATATTCTGTAGCTATCTGCCAATGCTCCTCTGCCCCGGCTCGACTGAGGACGTGCATCGCGATCGCGATGTGGTAGTGGCACCAGGCCAGGTCAGGGTTGAATTTCACTGCTCGAAGCAGATCGATAAGGGCATCCTCGTAGCGTCCGATTTCCCGGTAGAGCACGCCGCGGTTCGCAAGTGCCAATTCCTGATTGGGGTTGAGTTCGATGGCGCGGGTGAGGTCGGTTAGAGCATCCTCGTAATTTCCCGTGAGATGATGAGTTTCACCCCGAGTGGCGAAGAACCAGCCTTCATCGGGCTTGAGTTCGATGGCGCGGGTGAGGTCGGTTAGAGCATCCTCGTAATTTCCCGTGAGATGATGAGTTTCACCCCGAATGGCGAAGAACCAGCCTTCATCGGGCTTGAGTTCGATGGCGCGATCGAGGTCGGTGAGAGCATCGCTGTAATCGTTCATCTGGCGGTACGTTAGACCGCGGTCGGCGATGTTCAATGCGTCATTGGGGTTGAGTTCGATGGCGCGATCGAGGTCGGTGAGAGCATCGCCGTAACGGCCCATCGCGTGATAGGTGTGACCGCGGCTTGCAACGATCCACGCCGATTCCTGGTTGAGTTCGATGGCGCGGCTGAGGTCGGTGAGGGCATCGTCGTAGCGCCCCATCGAGTGGTAGGTCTGGCCGCGATAGGCGAGGGCTGATTCCTGGTTGAGTTCGATGGCGCGGGTGAGGTCGGTGAGGGCATCGTCGTAGCGCTCCATCGAGTGGTGGACCTCACCACGGATTGCGAGAGCCCATCCATTGTCGGCGTTGAGTTCGATGGCGCGGGTGAGGTCGGTGAGAGCATCTTCGTTACGGTTCATCGTGCGGTAGATATGACCGCGGGCAGTGAGGTTTCCAACGTGGTCGGGGTTGAGCTCGATGGCGCGGGTCAGATCGATGGCGGCGTCCCCATAGCGCCCGCCCCCAATGTGAAATGCGGCACGGTTTGCAATGATCCAGACTTCGGTGGGGTCGAGTTCGACGGCCCGGTTGAAGTCGGCGAGCGCTGCGTCGTCGTCCTCAAGGGCCTCGTGGATCAGCGCGCGGCAGAGCAGGTACTCGCTCTCGGTGGGCGCCAACTCGAGGGTTTGGTTGAGGTTGGTGAGCGCTTCGGCATGGCGCCCTGTGAGGCGGTAAGTCTCTCCGCGGCCGTAGTGGGCGCGTGCCAGGTCGGGGGTCAGGTCGAGAGCCGCTGCGTAGTCGGTAAGGGCTTGGTCGTATGCGCCAGCGAGGCGGTAGTCGCGGCCACGTAGGGCGTGTGCCAGGGCGCGTGTAGCAGGGGCGAGTTCCGGCGCACCGAGGAGGCAGCCCAGGACGGCGATGGTGCCCGCTTCTTGTTCGGCGGCCTGCTGCACGCGTGGCCCCCACCGGAGCAAGAGCGGGTCATCTGTGTCTCGGCCAGCCAGCATGAGGGTCTGCGCCCATCGGCGCACGACGGCGATGTCCTGATCGCAGGCGTCAACGAGGTCTGCCAACGCCTCGGGCCATGCCCGGAGCGGATCAGCGCACAGCATGTGGTACGTCTCGTTAAGACGTGATTCCAGCCAGTCGGTGTCGGTCTCGTGACCATCGAGGGCTACCTCGCGGGTCTCACGCCGACGACGGTAGGTAGCGGCTAGGTGCTCGTGCTGCTGGCGCCAGCGGGTGGCGGAGCGGGTGCGCTGCAGGCGCAGCATGGGAGCGCGGACGACGTCGTGGTAGCGGGCACGCCCTACCTGGCCACTGACGAAAGCAAGCCCGCACAACCACGCGTATGCGTCGGCGGCCCCTTCGGGCGCGGTGGCACGGTAGATGTCTTCGTCAAGTTGCAGGGGGAGGGCACAGGCGAGCGCGGAATCGCGCAGGGCGGTGTCGGTGATCCACTTGAGGAAGCGGTCCACCGCGGTCTCGGAGGGGTCCGAGACATCGTCGGCACTCTGGGGGCGGGCCTGGGCGAGGAGGTCGACCAGGACCGGCAGTCGCCCAGTCAGCTCCAGTACGAGTTCGACGATCGGCTCGTTGGTGACGCTGTGGCGGGCCAGCAGTTCGCGGGCCTCCTCCTTGCTGAACACGTCCAGCGGCACGTCTTGAATTACAGCTCGGCTGTCGGCCCATACGGCGGGATCGAGGCGTCCCTGCCCCGACAGCACTGCGATGATATTGGCCTCCAGCTCTCCATACCTGTCTGTCGTGAGGACGTCCCGTAGCCATTCGCCGATCACCGGACTCGTTACCTCGAACACGTCGATGAACAGCACTACCCACGTCCGGCGCTCCGCCACTTTGCCGAGGTCGTCTAGGAAGGTTGGAGTGAGGACCTGAAGCGGAGAGACGACCAGCTTGGCATCGTCGTGACTGCGAAAGCGTGCCCCGGCCAGACTCCACGCCCGGTCGGTGAGCTGCGCCAGGTTCTGTCTGTCCATGGCGCCCGCCACCGGCCCCATGCCCGGAACCATCCCCAGGCCGGCCAGACCGGCCGCGGCCACAGCTGTGCTTACCGCCGAGGGCGGCCGACTGCCGGAGCCGGTAGCAGCGGGCGTCGCCGGCGCCGGCGCGCTCTCGGCCTCGTGCCGGCGCTGGCGATACGTCGCCAGCAATTCATCGAACCGCTTCAGCGCGGCACCTTGGCGCTGCAACTGGGCGCTGATCGTCTCCATCGCCTCGATGACGCTGTGTACGTCGTCATCGATGTAGACGGTGGCCGCTTGCTGGGCGCGCGCGGCAGCTTCCCACTGCCGCACCAGGGTCGTTTTGCCGACCCCAGCATTGCCGTGCACATGGAAAAAATAGTGACAGTCCTCGGCCTGCGGGTCGCGGGCCAGATTGTCCCGGAAGGCGGTCAGCTGACTGGACCGCCCGACGAACCGGTTCGCGCGCTGCCGCCGATTCAGCTCCTGCCGCGACAAACCCCGCCTAGCCATCCTTCTCCCCCTCAGCTGCGGACCATGCACGCTGCCTACGAGCGCGCACCCATCTTCGCCCCCGGGATCGCCTGGCGTGAAGTGTCAGTGGATTTGGGTCAGGAGAAGCCCGGCGAACGGCTCACTGAAGCAGCACGGGTGCCACGGCTCGCTCAGTGAGCCCACGTCCTCAAGCCGGCGCTCTCCGAGGCTTTCCCCTCATCGCGTCTGCCTCGAGAGTCGGCGTACCAGGCAGGGAGTTTTCAGCCCCCTACCAACTGCCGAGGTGGTTACGGTCCAGTTCGGGAAAATACGGTCGGATTTCCGCATCGGGCAGGCATGCGACACGCCGTTTTGGCAAATTATGCCCGATTTCGCGCCCGGCAATTGCCGCATTACGGCTCCCGGGGCTCGTTGATCGCTTTTTGGCGGAACACAGCCCGTAAGACTATGGTCACGACAGCGTGAACTCCTGAGGGGGTGCGACCCCGTTGATGGAGTTCACGCTGCCCAGATGACACAATCCAAAGGAGTGTGCTATGACACGATCCTCGAATCGCAACAGGAGCAAACCCCCACGTCGGGGGCCGTTCCACGGTCTAGACCCTAACAGCCGTGACGGAAATACCCAACGTCACGGACGACCGGTTCACGCATCGTTTGTCGCCATCCCCGTATGGCCGGTGATCCTCATCTCCCGGCCGCAGAGGTGGGTGCGCAAGGTCCTCGTCTCGCTCGCAGCTGCAGGCTCTACGGCCATCGCCCGAGTGATGTGGCATTACGCGGTCGAGCACTGACCATGTCTGGCTGCCGTGCCGGGCGGAGCCCGGTTTCGCCCGGCACGGTTCCTGGACATTTCACGCCCTCACGAAAAGGGCAGAATTCACCGCTGGTGTGACGCAAGCCCGGCAAGCGGGCTGTTAGAAAAGGCGCCCTTCGATGACTGTGACGCACAACGCACCCGATCCACTCTGCGGGTACTGCAACAACCCCATCGACGATCAACGTGGCCGAGGCCGCCCTGCTCGGTACTGCGGTCAGGCCTGTAGGCAGGCCGCTTATCGAGCCCGGATGAAGAACAAAGGCGAGAGCGCGGCCGGACCGTCGGAGGAACAGCTCCAAGTCCTTGAACTTGCCCGCAACACGCAGGAGGAACTGCGGCATCTCGCGCGTCTGCTCCTCAACCCGGTCGCAGCCCAGGAGGTCCTCGAGTACGCCGTTCTCATCCAACAGCGCACAGAGACGATCACCTCAGGCGTCGTGCTGTTGGCCCGGCAGCGCCACCTCACCTGGGAAGCGGTGGCAACGACGATGGGCTTGAGCTCCGAGACGGTCAGGCGCTCCTACCGTGAAGAGGTCTGCCGTAAGCGCTTGGGCCAACGGGTTCTGCCGCCGGCGACCCGGGTGGCCGCCCCAAGCAGAACCCTGTCCGGAGACCGTGCGCGCCGCCAGGCAGACACCCAGCCACCAGGAAGGCTGCGGTCCCAAGGCGCGCTGGCTCCTGTCCTCTCGCACATGCAGAAAGCCAGCGGCCTACCCCTTCGTCAGCTCGGCCTGCGAGCGCGGGTCTCCGCCAGCTACCTCTCCCGGGTCCTGAGCGGCGAGAAATGGCCCACGTGGGAGCTCACCGAGCGCATCGCCGTCGCGCTAGGAGCAGACACCGACGCGCTCTATAAGGTGTGGGCGGACCACAAAAAGCACGACAGGGCTTCATCGCCAGGACGCCAAACGAGCATGCCTCAGCCTCGACCCTCGGCGCGGCTACCATCGGGAACCTCTCTCGCTGCCGGACTCCGCACGTTGTATAAGAGCGCCGGTTGCCCGTCGTTGCGGGGTCTGGCGGAAGCAACAGACGGTGCGCTGACCGCAGATGAAATCGGGGCTCTTCTGCGAGGGAAGACGTCGATCACCTGGCAGCAGGCAGTGAGGCTGGTGCGCGCTCTCGGCGGCGAACCGGACTTCTTCCAACACCACTGGGAACACGACACGGGCCAGCGAGTCCCCCTCTACCCCTTCGTGTAACCACCCGTGCTGGGCAAACCGAGACAGGACGAGGTGAACGTTAGGCCGAGCCCGACTGGCCCGCGCCGCCCGATCCGGCCAGCCGGTCGGCTGCGCACGGCGACCATGTCTGGCCTGTCCGTGTCCGGCGCCTGCCTGGGCCCGGCATGGCCAGGCTGGCCGCCTAAGGCGGGCTCTACGGCCAGAAGAGCTTCACCGAGTCGGGATCAACCCGCTGGGTGCCGATCTTGGGCTCCGTGACCTCGTAGCCGAGGACGCGAAGGATCTCGGCCGCAGCCTCAGGATGGTCTCGTACTGCGGACTTGAGCTGCACGATTCGCCACTCCTGCAAGCGTTCGTTGATCACCGCTTGCCAGCCTGGAGCCGTGTCGATGGCGAGCTCGCGCTTCAAGAACATCAGTACGTCCTCCAGGGCCGGCCGCATTCTGTGGCCTCCCACGGGAAGGTGCATCTCGGACAGCCGTGGGAGCTTGTCGTGCTTCATCCCTCGCTTCGGGCGACCCGCGTCTGCCAGTCGCAGCAGGTAGGCCATCTCGTCGCGATGGGCGTGAACCTGGATGTGGGCCCCGGGCGGTTCCTTGCTGCTTCTGACGTACTCGAAGCGGACCAAGGGATCGGCGATACCCCGATAGAAGACGTGAATGTCTGCTTTGTCGGTCGCGAGGAAGGTACTTGACCCGTCCCAGCAGCAGTAATACCGGGCCAACAGCTCCAGGCGTGGCTCGCCGTTGATGCTGACGGGGATGTTGGCCTCGACTTCGTTCTCGTTGAGTGGGGATACTCGAACTCTTGAGCCAACGTTGACGGCATGGAAACGCGGGGCGCCCTCACCAAGGACACCCCGCGTTAACGATGTCAATTTGTCGGCGAACTCTCTCGCCAAGTCATGCGGCGTAGCCACCGCTTCAGCAGTCACCTTCGAGAAGGTAGTCCAGCCCCTCGATGGTGTGCCACACCATCAGCTGCTCCATGCTGAGGCTGTAGACCGCGGCACGGTCGCGTAGTTCCTCGTAGGTCATGTGCTGCTCGTCCAGCAGCTGCTGGCGCTGAGCTAACACTTCCTCGCGCGTTCTGTGAATCACCGTAGGCATATCGCCACTCTCCCCAGATTCGATGCCCGTAGTGAAGCAGGTCGGACTGACAACCATGCCGCACCCCCCGTGAACTGGTCAGCCAGTCACTTGACTTCCCTCGTTCTGTACCCAGATGGGGGATCGGCCTACCGGCTAGTTGCCATCATCGGCGTCGGGTACGCCGACAGCATCCAACCGGCCATCACTCAGCGGCCTGACCGACCCGGCCCGATCGGGACGCTGCAGCTGCACCCGTGTCGCGGACCGCACCCGCTCGCGGCCTCGGTCGTCCGATCCGGTGATCCTGCCCGCCTTGGCACCACCCGCTGGTATGCCGGACCGCCCCGTGGCGTCCCCGCCGCGGCTGTGCCGTCTGCCGGTGTGTAGGCCGGTCCGTGGTGCCCGAGGTCGTCCGGAGAAACGACCGCCATGTCTCGTGGCTCGGCACCTCTGGTCTCGACCCCGGGGCGGCCACCGGAGGTCTCGCCGCCCCAAGGCCGACCTAGAGCACGACGTCCGCCACCTGGTAATCGCGGACGTCCTCGCGGTACGGCGCCAGTGGTCGGCGGCTGCGGACCCTTCAGGCGGTCCATCGGCGCGACGCGTCGCCGCTACCGGGCGCCGATCCCTTGCGCCTGCTTGATCACGGCCATTCTTGTACGCCTTTTCCGCCGTGTCACTGAAAGTCGCCCCGCGAAGGACGGCTCGGCCGCCACCATCCGGAAGCGCACGTTGAGGGATTGGCCTGCTGCGGTTGGCACCGACTGGGAAGTGGGGGAGTGATGGCGGGACGTCGACGGCGTTGGCGTATGAAGAAGCGGACGCGCCGGCAGGTCCAGGGGTGGGCTGTGCCGGTCGCCGTGGTCCTCGTCGTGGTCCTGGTCCAGCATTGGGCGGTGGTGTGGCCCGTGCTGGTGGGCGTGCTGGGCCTTGTCGGGGTGACGGCGGTCTGCTGGGTGCTGCTTGGGGCGCACCGTCGCGCGGTCGGCCAGGATCGCGTGTGGCGGGCTCAGGAGGAGGCCAGGGCGCGTGAGCTGTCGATGGCTGAGGTCGATGGGCTGTCGTGGCAGGACTTCGAGCGCTACGTCGCCGGCCTGTGCCGGCGCGACGGCTGCACGAGGGTCATGGTCAGCGGTAAGAGCGGTGACCTGGGCGCGGACGTGGTCGGCTACCTGGCTGATGGCCGCAAGATCGTCGTCCAGTGCAAGAAGTACGCGCCGCACCGGAGCGTCCCTTCCCACGACATGCAGAAGTTCGTCGGTACGGCGCGCCTGGAGCACGGCGCCGATGTCGCCTTGCTCGTCACCACCAGCCGAGCGTTCACCAAGGCCGCACTCGGACTGGCGCTGCGCCACGACATCGTGGCCCTCCACCGCGACCTGCTGGGCTCCTGGGTCAAGGGCGCGCACCTGGAAACCCTGATCCCGCTCAACGGCCGCGGCGACGGCACCAGGCGGCGCCCCACAGCCTGACGGGGTCGGCTTGCCGAGTAGCGTTCTGCCCGCCGCCGGCGGGCTAGGAGCTGGCGTGGGTGATGCTGCTGGCCAGTTGGCCGATCATCTGCCCCAGACTGTGCCCGAAGGGCGTGGGAGCGATGAGAACCCCCAGGACCAAGACGATCACCACGGTCATCTTCTCGTCCAGTCGGCTACGCGCTTGGGTGCGCCGCCGCAGTCGCATCACGACGATGAAGGCCAGTAGTACGGCCACGTTGATGGTCAGCACCCGGCTGTCGCCCTCTCCCGCTTGCAGTCACCGATGTACGGTCCCGCCACCAGCGTGAAGAGCAGCGCCCCAGGGCGGCCAGAGGACGTGTCGACGTGGCGGCTTTGCTCGCAACTCTGACTGGATAGGCGCTCTTTACCGCAGTCGCAGTGACGGGGCTGAGGATCGCGCGAAGGAGCACAGCCGGCCATAGCAGTGGCCGGCACCCTCAGTCCGCCCACGGGCGGGTGACACGGGTGCCGGCCGACCCAAGACACCACCCCGAGGGGCGCGTGCTCATCTCGCAGGTTACCCGACCCTCTGGCCGGTAGGAAAACCTGTAGTGTTGTTTTCTCGACACGTCTTCCGGTGAAGTGCCGGACGCGGGAGGCCTTGAATGATCCGTGCTGGACGCCGGCACCTGGTGCGCACCCTGGCTGACATCGCAGCGCAGCAGGGCATCGCCCTGCAAACCCTGCTCAACACCCGCCAGCACCAGGCGGACGGCTTCCCCGCGCCGTTGAACGCGGGCCGCACCCGGCTCTACGACGGCGAGCAGATCGACGCCTTCCTCGCCGGCCGGCTGCTCCCGCCCTTGCCGGCGCGCGATGACGAGGAGGATCTCCTGGACCGCCAGGAGGCCGCCGCGCTGCGCGGGGTGGAGCCGTACCAGTGGGACACCCGCAAGAAGGACCCGGCCGTGGCCGAGCACCTGGCCCTGGTCCACGGTGTCGAGCACTGGCCCCGCCACGTCGTACGCGACCACACCCCCACACCGCGACGGCACGGAGCCGGCGGGGGCGGGGGCGGCCGCCCCACCGGCGCCGGCGACCAGGTCCCGCGCGACCAACTCCTCGCGCGGGTCGCCCAGCTCCTGGACGACGACCCCGAACTGACCGCGGCCGGCGTCACCGACCAGCTGGGCGTGCACCGCAACACCGCCCAGAGCGCGCTGACCCAGCTCCGTGCGGACCGCATGGCCGACCGCATGCAGCAGCGCGGGCTCAACGCCGCGCAGGCCGCCACCGAACTCGGCTACTCGCCTGGCCTGACCCGGCGCGCCGCTGTGCGCGCCGAGGCGGTCCTGCGGGGCCGCCAGGCGCTGCCCTACCTCGCGGACGTCGCCAAGGCGCTGCACGCACGCGGTTGGACGACCTCGGAGGCGGCTCCGGTCGTGCAGCACCCGGATAACGTCTGCGTAGCCGCTGTGACGCTGGACGCACCCGCGGCGCCGGCCCCGGCCCTGGTCTGGTCTGAGCTGCACGGCTGGCGCACCGCGACCTCCCGCCGCCACCCCCTCGGACGGGGCGCACCATGGCCGCCGCCCGGAGGCGGCGTGCGCCACCTCGCCACCGGCACCACCCCCGCCCCCGACACCCTCCTCCAGGCACTGACGACCACCAACTGACCCCACCCGCCCCACCGCGCACCGCCCGGGCCCCCAGGAACCCCCTGGGGGCCTTTGCCATGCCCGCACCAACACCGCCCGACCTTGCGACCCGCAGGGGCGCAGCGCAGGCCCTCGCAGGGCGCAGCGAGGGCGACGAACCGATCACCGGGCGGACGCGGCAGCGGAACGGCCCGGCGCGGGTCGCGGCCCGGCCGACGTGAAAAACCCCATCAGCGGGGAGCAGCAGGCCGGGGCCCGGCCGCCGCGCCGCCCGGGGCGTGCCCGGGGTGCTGCGCACCCCGGACCG
>NZ_JAKGCV010000798.1 GCF_021556455.1 Streptomyces fuscigenes
CGCGCGGCCGTCCCGCCCCCCGTGGCGGGGCGGCCGCGCGCACGTGTCACGCGGCGCCGCCGCGCCTCACGCGCCGTCCGCCGCGGCCCTCAGCTGCCGTCGGCAGCCGCCTTCAGCTCGGCCACGTCCAGCTTCTTCATGCCGAACATGGCCTTCATGGCCCGCTCGCGCCGGGCCGGGTCCGGGTCGGTCATCAGCTCGCCCATGAACGCGGGCACGATCTGCCAGGACAGCCCGTACTTGTCCTTGAGCCAGCCGCAGGGCCCCTCCTCGCCGCCGTCGCCGACGAGCCGGTCCCAGTACGCGTCGATCTCCGCCTGGTCGGCGCAGTCGACCGCGAAGGACACCGCCTCGCTGAAGGTGAACTGCGGCCCGCCGTTGATGATCGTGAAGGGGCTGCCGTCGAGCTCGAACTCGACGGTCAGGACGCTGCCCGCCTCGCCGGGCCCCGCGTCGGTGTAGTGCGAGACCTGCTTGATCCGCGAGCGCGGGAAGACGGAGACGTAGTACTCGGCCGCCTCCAGGCCGTTCGCGTCGAACCACAGGTTCGGGGTGAGCTTCGGCATCGGGTCCTCCTGGAGTCTGACGGCAGCGTGTTCCGGCGGGCCGTACGCGGTGCGCGTGCCCATGGTGTGGAGACCGGCCCGGGCACCGGAACTCATCGCATGATGCGGTGCGGATCCAAGATCCCGGGGCACCCCGCGCCGCCGCCGCGCCGTCCGGGAGAATCGGTCGCGGACGAGCAGGGCGAGCGGAACGTGGGGGCGCGAGCGGTCGCGCCGCCGCGCGGGGAGGGGCGTGGCCGATGAGTCAGCGGGCCGGGGGACTGGCGGGGAGCTGGGCCCAGGCACAGCGCCAGCAGCAGCGGCAGTACGAGGCGGAGCAGCGGGAGATCGCCGCCCGGCGGCGCGAGCAGACCCGGCAGCGCCAGGCCGCCGCGCGCGCGGATCGCAGGCAGCAGGCGGAGTACCGCCGCGAGCGTGAGGCCGAGGCCCAGCGCCGCACCGCCGAGCTGGACGCCCGGGTCGCCGAGCTGACGGGGCTGCTGGAACGGCAGGGCAAGCTCGACTGGGCCCTTCAGGAGTTCCACGCCATC
>NZ_JAKGCV010000799.1 GCF_021556455.1 Streptomyces fuscigenes
CACGCCGACCGCGCGCTCGCGGCCCTGCGCCCGGCCGCGGCGCCCGCGACCGGCATCGCGGTACCCGCCGGGACCACCCGGCTCGACCTCGCGGTCCGGCTGGACTCGACGGGCGGCTCGGGCCCCCCGCCCGAGGACGGGACGCTGCTCACGCTCACGCTGGAGGACCGGTACGGCGTGCGCTACCCGGCGCAGCTCGACGGCGTCCCGGCGGACGGCGCCACCCGGACCCTCACCGAGGACCTCTCCGCCGACGCGGGCGCCCCCGACGGCGCGCCCGCGGGGCCGCTGCGGATCGTGGGCTTCGAGCTGGACGCGCCCAGCGAGGCCGCACACGTACGGCACTACACGTTCGAGGTCTCTTCGATCACCGCGCGCACCGCGGGCGGCACGACCCGGCACCTGGCGGCGCCCGTGAGCCGGTGGCGGGCCGAGGTGTCGTCGTCCGGCGCAGGAGGGGCACCCGGGCCCGCCCCCGTCAGGCCGGTGATCACCCGCACCGCAGGGGACGCGCGCACCCCGCTGTCGCTGGCCTACGACTCCGGCAGGCTGCCCCCGGACCCCTTCGGGGCGCCACCGCTGGACGTCGTCCACGTCGACGCCGCCTCGCCGCCCCCGCCCGTCCCGGCCGCCCTGGTGACCGACCGGTTCGCGGCCGCGACCGGCGCCCGGGCCGGCTCCGGGATCGAAGTGCCGCTGGGCCACGGGAACATACGCGTGCGGGTCGCCGGCGTCGTGCGGGAGATCCCGACGACCGGCCCGAGCGCCTCGGCGGCCGGCCAGGAGACGGGCGCCTCCGTCGACGGCGGCGCGGTGCTCCTCGACCTGCGCAGCGTCAACCGGGCGCTCGCGGCGGCCGGCGACGACGTCCTCGCCCCCGGCGAGTGGTGGTTCTACCCCGCACCCGGCAAGGAGGCGCAGCTGGCCGCCGCGCTGCACGGGCGCACCGACATCGACCCCGGCCAGATCGTCGTGCGCGGCGAGCTGTCCCGGCGCCTGCACCGGGACCCGCTGGGCGCCGGGCCCCAGTCCGCGCTCCTCGCGGCGGCGATCGCCGCGGCGGCCCTCGCGGCGGTCGGCTTCG
>NZ_JAKGCV010000800.1 GCF_021556455.1 Streptomyces fuscigenes
CCCGCGCAACCGACGGCCGCCGCGCTGGAGTCCGCCGTCGTGCCCCGGCCGCGCGGCGAGCGCCCCGGGACGCCGCAGGGCGGCCCCGCCCTCGGCCTGCGGGTCTCCGCCGGGGACATCGCGGCACTGCGCTCCGTGGGCGACCTCTTCCGCAGCCTCGACCAGCGCTACGGCGGCGGCCACGCGCGCCAGGCGCTCGTGCGCTACCTGGAGCACGAGGCGGAGCCGATGCTGCGCGGCGTCTACGGGGAGAGCGTGGGCAGGCGCCTGTTCGGCGCGGTCGCCGACCTCACCCGGCTCGCGGGCTGGACGTCGTACGACATCGCCGCGCACGGCCTCGCACAGCGCTACTTCGTCCAGGCACTGCGGCTGTCGCAGGCGGCCGGCGACCGGATGTACGGCGCCTACGTGCTGGTGACGATGAGCCGGCAGGCCGTCTACCTCAGCCACGGCCGGGAGGCGGTGCAGCTCGCCCGGGTGGCGCAGCAGGGCGTCGGCACGACGGCCCCGCCCGTGGTCCAGGCGCTGCTGCACGCGGCCGAGGCGCGCGGGCACGGCGTCCTCGGCGACGCGCGGGCCTGCGCGTCCACGCTGCTGCGCGCGGAACGGGCGCTGGAGGCGGCGCGGGCGGGCGACGAGGTGCCGTACTGGGCGCGCTTCTTCGACGAGGCCCAGCTCGCCGACGAGTTCGGGCACTGCCACCGGGACCTGGGCCAGTACCGGGCCGCCGTGCAGCACGCGGAGCGTTCGCTGAGCCTGCGCCCGTCGGAGCTGGCCAGGAGCCGGCTGTTCTGCACGGTGGTGCTGGCCACGGCGCGCCTCGGGCTCGGCGAACTCGACCAGGCGTGCGCCCTGGGCGCGGAGGCCGCCCAGGGCGCGTCGGAGATGCGGTCCGTGCGCGCCGTGGAGTACGTACGGGACTTCGAGCGCCGCCTGGAGCCGTACCGGGACGCCGCGGCGGTGCGCACCTACCGCGACCGGGTCTCGGCCCTGCGGTAGGCGCCGCCCGCCGGGGCCCGAGCGTGGCGCGCGACCTCGTGCCGTGGCGCGGGCACACGGCCGAGTGCGTGCCGCGGGCGGCGC
>NZ_JAKGCV010000801.1 GCF_021556455.1 Streptomyces fuscigenes
GCCCGGGCCGGGGCGGCGGCCCGCGCCCCTGCCCGCGCCCCGGTCGGTGGGCGGCCCAGGCCGTGTCAGACACGGCCTAGCGGGTCAGGAGCGTCCACGGGTCGGGCGCCGCGAGCGCCAGGCGCGGCTTGCCCTCCGCCCAGCGGCGCACCGCGCGCTCCAGGACGGCACCCGGGTCGCGGACGCGGTGCGTGGGTTCGAACGGCGACGCCATGCTCGTGTAGCTCTGGAACATCGCCAGCAGCCTCACGGCCTGCTGCTGGAACGGCGAGAGGTACTGGTCGGCCAGCGGCAGGAAGAAGCGGTTCCACGCCTCCGTCGCGACGAACGGCGGCTGCTCGATCGGCGCCGCCCCGTGGGCCTGCCTGAACTCGTTCAGGGTGCCGCACGCGATCGAGACCAGCGACGCGAGGCGCAGGCTGTCCGCGCCGCCCGCGATCACCTCGACCACGGGCGCGGCGGGCGGGGCGCCGAGGGCCGCCCGCACCACGACGTCGGCGACCTCGTCGACCGGGCTGATCTCCGCGTAGCCCTCCGGATCGCCGACGATCACCGCGGCCGTGCCGGAGACCAGGGCGTGCAGGATCGTGTACGGGCCGGAGAAGCGGGCGATCGCGCCGGTGTCCCTGCGGCCCATGACCAGCGGCGGCCGGACGATGGTCAGCGGTCCGGGGTGCACCTCGCGCACCACGCGCTCGCACACGGCCTTCGACCACTCGTAGCCGTTGCGGTAGCCCTCGAACTCGGCCCCCCGCAGGTCGTCGGCCGACCGGCGGCCGCCGACGTACGCCGTCGAGACGTGCACCACGTGCGTGTCCCGGTCGGCGAGGTCGAGCACCGCCCGCAGCGGCGCGACGTTCGCGGCCTCGGCCTCCGGTCGGCTGAGCGTCCACCGGGTGGAGGCCGCGCAGTGCACGATCACGTCCCAGTGCCCGGACAGGGCGGCGGGCGGCGGCTCCGCGCCGATCGCCCAGCACGTCACCGCCGTGCCGCGCGCCCGCCGGGCCACCGCCGTGACCGAGGGCGCCGCGAGGGCCGCGGGGGTTGCAGGGGCCACCGCCGTGACCGCGAGGGCCGCGG
>NZ_JAKGCV010000802.1 GCF_021556455.1 Streptomyces fuscigenes
GCCACCCGCCTGGCCCCGGCCCCGGCCCCGGCCCGGCCGATCCCCCACCACCCGGCGTCCTGCTCCCCGCCGGCCGGTCCCCCGCCGTCCGGCGCCCCGCCGATCCGTCGCCGCCGTCCGGCGCCCCGTCGCTCGCTCCCCCATCGGCCGGCGCCCGGCCTTCGCCCTGCCGTCCCGCCGCTCAGTCCTCCTCGGCCCCCGGCCGCAGGAGGGCGGTGCACAGCTCGCGCGCCCGCTCGCTCCACGGCGCGGGCCGCAGCGTCCCGCGGTCCAGGCGCACGACCGTGCGGCGGCCGTGGGCGTACGTGCGGGACCCGTCCGGCGAGCAGACGCGGAAGCCGTAGGTCAGCGAGGTGCGGCCGAGGCGCTCGACCCACAGGTGCACGCCGTAGGTCCCGGGCCGGTCGATCGGGGCGTCGAACCCCACCAGAAGCTCCTTGGCCACGT
Organism: Streptomyces fuscigenes; assembly: GCF_021556455.1. Taxonomy (GTDB): domain Bacteria; phylum Actinomycetota; class Actinomycetes; order Streptomycetales; family Streptomycetaceae; genus Streptomyces; species Streptomyces fuscigenes. The sequence continues at coordinate 448 of NZ_JAKGCV010000802.1, forward strand.
TGAAGCCGTCGTCCAGCATCTTCCAGTCGGAGGAGTAGGCGACCTCGCGGCGCTGCCAGTACGCGACCCAGGCGCGTTCGGCGAGGACGGCGTAGTGGCTGTTGTAGAGCATGCCGAAGGCGTCGAGGTCGTCGAAGTGGACGGCCCCGGGTTCGAGGACGCCGTAGGCGGCGGTGTCGGACACGGGGCCCCCTTCGCACGGACGGCTGCGCCTGACGCCATCCAAACAGCGGGGCCCGCACCCCGCACGACGAGCGCGTCCCCCCGGCGGCCTCCCCCTGCCAGCCGGGCGGGCCCTCGTCCGTCCTCCCGCGGCGCCGCCGCCCCGCTCAGTCCGCCGCCAGCAGTCCCTCCACCCGCTTGGCCACCATCGCCGCTTCCTCCGCCGCGAGCGGGGTGCCGTCGGGACGGGTCACGTACACCGTGTCGACGGCGTTCGCGCCGAGCGTCGAGACGTGCGCGCTGCGCAGGCGGACGTCCGCCGTCTCCAGGGCGAGCCCGATGCGGTGCAGCAGGCCCGGGGCGTCCTGGGCCCGCACCTCGATCACCGCCGCCTCGCGGGACGCGGCCCGTGCGACGCTCACCCGGGGCGGGGGCGCCGGCGCGCCCCGGCGCCGGGGCCGTGCGGCGTC
>NZ_JAKGCV010000803.1 GCF_021556455.1 Streptomyces fuscigenes
CGGGGGCGCGCGCCGCACGGCGAGAGCCTGCGTACCGGGCGGCACCGGCCGCCAGCGCCGCCCCGGGGCGCGCGCCCGCACGAACGCGGGGGCGCCCCGCCACACAGCGAGACCAAGGAGAGAACGCGGGATGGGACTTCGCGGACAGGTGAGAACGCGCGACGGCTGGGCCGTGCAGCACGCGGTCGTCACCCTCACAGACACCAACGGCAACCAGGTGCTGCGCGCCTCGGCCGACCCGGACGGCGTCGTCACCGCACCGGACACCCTGGCACCCGGCCCGTACACGGTCGTCGTGACGGCCGTCGGCTACGGCCCCTCGGCCGCGACGGCCCTGGTCACCGCCAGTGGCCGGGCCGACATCGGCACCGTGGTGCTCGCCCGGCAGGGCGGCGTCGAGCTGCCGGAGCCGGGTTCGTGGAGCATCGACCCGGCGCACTCGTCGGTGACCGCGGTCGCCCAGCACCTGGGCATCTCCAGCGTGCACGGCCGCTTCAACGAGTTCGGCGGCACCATCGACGTCGTCGAGAACGGCGGCGAGTACACGGCCTCCCGCGTCGAGGCCGTCATCGGCGCGGCCAGCGTCGACACGGGCAACGGCCTGCGCGACAAGCACCTGAGGTCCCCCGACTTCCTGGACGTCGAGGCCTTCCCCGAGATCACGTTCCGCAGCACGGCCCTGACCCCGGCCGGCACGGACCGCTGGACGGTCAGCGGCAAGCTCGCGCTGCACGGTGTCGAGCGGGACGTCGACCTCGCCCTGTCCTACCTGGGCACCGGCGCCGACCCGTGGGGCGGGATGCGGGCGGCCTTCCACGCGACGACGGAGCTGCACCGCGAGGACTTCGCGATGAACTACAACCAGGTCGTGCAGGCGGGCATCGCGATGATCGGCGCCGTGCTGAAGGTGGAGCTGCACATCGAGGCCGTACGGGGCGAACTGCCGCCGATGATGTGAGCCGGCGGGGGCGGGGTCTCGCCGGGGGCGCGTGCGTCGGTGTGGCGCGCGCCGGGGGGTCCGAGACCGGTTGCCTGATCCGGCACGCGGACGGTGATCGGCGGCTCGGGGAGGCCATG
>NZ_JAKGCV010000804.1 GCF_021556455.1 Streptomyces fuscigenes
CCGCCGCGCGGGATGCAGCCGGGCGGCGGCAGCGGGGCGGCGGCGGGCCCCGGGACCGGCCGGGGCGGGACGGACGTCTCCCCGCCGGGTCCGGGTGCCTCGCCGTCCGGGACTGCCGGCGGCGCGGTTCTCGGCCGGGCCGTCTCGTACAGCACGCACGGCCGGGACCTGACGGTGCGGTTCTGGGGCGGCGTCTGCGGCACCTACTCGGTCACCGCGGACGAGTCGGGCACGGCGGTGGAGGTCGGCCTGGTGCCGCCCCGGCCGAAGCCGGGAGCGATGTGCCCGGCGATGGCGAGGTCGCTGGAGCGGACGGTCACGCTGCGGCAGCCGGTCGGCGACCGGGACGTGATCGGCGCGGAGACGGGCGCGAAGCTGCCGCGCACCGGGTCCTGACCGGCCGGTCGCAAGGGCGGGGACGGGCGGGCCGGTCGGACCGCCGCTTGCACGCCGGGCCGGCCGGCGCGGCCATGCGGAAGGGCGGCGGCCCCCCGATCGGGAGGCCGCCGCCCTTCGTCAGCCGGTTGCCGTGACTCAGTGGAAGGAGTCGCCGCAGGCGCAGGAACCCGTGGCGTTCGGGTTGTCGATCGTGAAGCCCTGCTTCTCGATGGTGTCGACGAAGTCGATCGAGGCACCACCCAGGTACGGGGCGCTCATGCGGTCGGTGACGACCTTGACGCCACCGAACTCCTTGACGACGTCCCCGTCGAGCGAACGCTCGTCGAAGAACAGCTGGTAACGCAGGCCGGAGCAGCCACCGGGCTGTACGGCGACGCGCAGCGCGAGGTCATCGCGACCCTCCTGCTCGAGCAGGGTCTTGACCTTGCTCGCGGCGGCGTCGGACAGGAGGATGCCGTCGCTCACGGTGGTGGTCTCGTCCGATACGGACATCTGCTTCTCTCCCGGGTTGTACGGACTGCTTGCCGACATAAAAACCGGCGCGGCCGCGGATTCATTCCACGGCCCGGTACTCATTCCCCTCTTCATGCTCGCACACCCCGCGCCGGTACGGGCCGGCCCGGCCTCCCGGGCCGGGACCGCGGCCGCCGCGCGGGGCGGCCGGGCCGGCCGTCGG
>NZ_JAKGCV010000805.1 GCF_021556455.1 Streptomyces fuscigenes
CGCCGCCTCGCGGCGCCCGGGAGCCGGCCCCGGCGGGCCCGCGACCACGGGCGCCGGCGCGCGGGCGTCAGGGTCCCTCGGGCCCGCCGATCGTCACGAAGTCGATCAGTTCCTCGACGCGGCCGAGGAGTTCCGGTTCCAGGTCGCGGTAGGAGTGCACCGAGGCGAGGATGCGCTGCCAGGCGGCGCCGGTGTGCTCCGGCCAGCCGAGGGCCCGGCACACTCCGGTCTTCCAGTCCTCGCCGCGCGGCACCCGCGGCCACGCCGGGATGCCCACCGAGGACGGTTTCACCGCCTCCCACACGTCGATGTAGGGGTGGCCCACGACGAGCACGCTGCCGTCCTCCCCGGACACCTCGGCCGCGATGCGGGACTCCTTCGTACCGGCCACCAGGTGGTCGACCAGGACGCCGAGACGCGCGTCCGGGCCCGGCGCGAAGTCCTCGACGATCGCGGGGAGGTCGTCGATGCCTCCCAAGTACTCCACGACGACGCCCTCCACCCGCAGGTCGTCGCCCCAGACCTTCTCGACCAGCTCCGCGTCGTGCCGCCCCTCGACGTAGATGCGTCCGGCGCGCGCCACCCGCGCGCGGGCCCCGGGCACCGCCACCGAACCGGAGGCCGTACGGGCGGGGACGCGCGGGCCCGGGCCGGCCGAGGGGCGCACGAGCGTGACCGGTCTGCCCTCCAGCAGGAAGGCGGCCGGCTCCATCGGGAAGACGCGGTGCTTGCCGAAGCGGTCCTCCAGGGTGACCGTCGGGCCCTGCGCCGTCTTCTCGCAGCGCACCACGGCGCCGCAGAATCCGCTCGACACCTCCTCGACGACCAGATCGGCCTCGGCGGGCACCTCGGGCACGGGCGTGGAGCGCTTCCACGGGGGCGTCAGATCAGGGCTGTAACTCCGCACGGGCCGACCCTATGCCGATCACCGCGCCATGTCCCGGCGTTCCTGCCCGCGACGTCGCCGCCGGACCCGCCACGGAGGCGCCCGCCGTCCGCGTCCGCGCTCCGCATCCGCCGCCCGCGTCCGCGCCCCGTATCCGCCGACCGCGCTCGCATCCGCCGCCCG
>NZ_JAKGCV010000806.1 GCF_021556455.1 Streptomyces fuscigenes
CGCCCGGCGCGGCCGAGGCGGAGAGCCCGGCCGAGGGCGCGGACGGCGCGGCTCCGCTGCGGGTCGGCCACAGCGACGTCGCGAAGCTGCGCGAGGCGGCCGCCGACGCGCGCCGCTGGGACTCCAAGTACGGGGGCGGCGACTGGCGTTCGTCGATGGTGCCGGAGTGCCTGCGCGTCGACGCGGCGCCGCTGCTGCTCGGCGCCTACAGCGACGAGGTCGGGCGCGGCCTGTTCGGCGCCACCGCCGAACTCACCAGGCTCGCCGGCTGGATGGCCTTCGACACCGGGCAGCAGGAGGCCGCGCAGCGGTACTACATCCAGGCCCTGCGGCTGGCGAGAGCCGCCGCGGACGTCCCCCTCGGCGGCTACGTCCTCGCGTCGATGTCGCTCCAGGCCACCTACCGCGGCTTCGCCGACGAGGGCGTCGACCTGGCGCAGGCCGCCGTCGAGCGCAACCGGGGGCTCGCCACCGCGCGCACCATGAGCTTCTTCCGCCTCGTGGAGGCGCGGGCCCACGCCAAGGCGGGCGACGCGACGTCCGCCGGGGCGGCCCTCAAGGCCGCGGAGGGCTGGCTGGAGCGCTCGCGCGCCGGCGACGCCGACCCGACGTGGCTCGCCTTCTACTCGTACGACCGGTTCGCCGCGGACGCGGCCGAGTGCTACCGGGACCTCAAACTGCCGCGCCAGGTACGCAGGTTCACCGAGCAGGCGCTGTCCAGTCCGACCGAGGAGTTCGTCCGCTCGCACGGCCTGCGCCTCGTGGTGGGCGCGGTCGCCGAGCTGGAGTCCGGCAACCTGGACGCCGCGTGCGCGGCCGGCACCCGCGCCGTCGAGGTCGCGGGCCGCATCTCGTCGGCGCGCACCACCGAGTACGTACGGGACCTGCTGCACCGCCTCGAACCGTACGGCGACGAGCCCCGCGTCATGGAACTGCGCGAGCGGGCCCGCCCGTTGCTGGTGGCACCGGCGTAGTCGCGGGCACCGGGGTTGGCCGCCGCTGCGGCCCACGGCCGCGCGGGTGCCGCCCGACGCCCGCGACCGCGGCCAGGGGCGGCACGGCC
>NZ_JAKGCV010000080.1 GCF_021556455.1 Streptomyces fuscigenes
GCCGGCCCGGCCGCCCCGGCGCCCGCGCCGGCCAAGGCGGCACCCGCACCCGCCCCGAAGAAGAAGGGCCGCTCGAAGCTGGTCCTCGCGGTGGTCGCGGTGCTCGTGGTGGCGGGCGGCCTGTACGGCGCCGGGCTGGTGATGAACCACGCCGACGTGCCCAAGGGCACCACCGTGCTCGGCGTCGGCATCGGCGGCAGCACGAAGGACCAAGCCGTGGACACCCTGGAGAAGTCGCTGGGCAAGCGGGCGACGATGCCGCTGAAGCTGACCGTCGGCGGCAAGAGCCAGGCCCTGTCCCCGCAGAACGCGGGCCTGACGCTGGACGACCAGGCGACGGTCGAGTCGGCGGCGGGACCGGACTACGACCCGGTCGACGTGATCGGTTCGCTGTTCGGCAGGCCGCGGCCCGTCGACCCGGTGATGCCGCTGGACGACGAGAAGCTGACGGCCGCCCTGAGCGGGATGGCGCAGTCGCTGGGCTCGGCCCGCGAGGGCACCATCACGTTCGACACGGGCGAGCCCAAGGCCGTGGCGGGCAAGGCGGGCACGGGGCTGGACGTGGGCCGCGCCAAGCAGTCGGTGCGGGACGCCTACCGCAACCAGGTGGAGACGGGCCGGCCGGTCGCCGTCTCGCTGCCGACGGTGGAGCAGCAGCCGACGATAAGCCAGGCCGAGATCGATCGCGCGATGAAGGAGTTCGCTCAGCCCGCGATGTCCGGCATCGTCACGATCAAGGCGGGCGGGGCGTCGGTGCCGTTCGGCCAGCTGTCGCTGCCGAAGATCCTCTCGATGAAGGCCGTCGACGGGAAGCTCGTGGACAGCTACGACCTGAAGGCGCTGAAGGCCGCGTACGGTTCCGCGTTCGACGGCGTGACGGTCAAGCGGGCCGACGGCTCCCGGACCGCGGTCACCCCGCAGGACGTGGCGGACACGCTGCGCGTGGCGCTGCGCGGCAAGACGCCCGACCAGCGCGTGCAGGAGATCGGCAAGCCGACGACGTCGGGCTGAGTCCCACGGGCCGCGCGCACCGGCCGCCGGGGCCCGCAGGCCCGGTGGGCGGGCGCGCCGGCCCGGCGCCGGGCGCGTCGCCGCCCGGCAGCCGTCCCGATCACCGGCCCGACAGCGGCGACGCGGGCCGGAGCCGCTCCCCGCAAGCGCCGTCACCGGCCCGGCATGACATCCGTCATGCCGGGCCGGTGCACATTCGGCACTGCCGGGCCGCTCGGGGCGGCGGCCAGGATGGACCCATGAAGACCCCAGCTCCGGGGGCCACCGCGGTGGTCACCTTCGCCAATGTCTCGAAGACCTACGGCGCGGTCACCGCCGTGGACGGCCTCACGCTCGACCTGCACGCCGGCGAGACGGTGGCCCTGCTCGGCCCCAACGGCGCGGGCAAGTCCTCCACCCTCGACCTGCTGCTCGGGCTGCGCAGGCCCGACAGCGGCACGGTCAGCGTGTACGGCAGCAGCCCGCAGGGCGCCATCGCCGCCGGCCGCGTCGGCGCGATGCTGCAGTCGGGCGGGCTGATGGAGGGCGTGAAGGTCCGCGAGATCGTGAAGCTCGCGTGCGACCTCCACCCGAAGCCGCACCCGGTGGCCGACGTGCTGGCCCGGGCGGGCATCGCCCAGATCGGTGACCGCATGGTCGACAAGCTCTCCGGCGGCCAGGAGCAGCGCGTGCGCTTCGCGCTGGCGACGGCCGGGGCGAACGACCTGATCGTGCTGGACGAGCCGACGACCGGCATGGACGTGACGGCGCGCCAGGCCTTCTGGTCGACCATGCGCGAGCAGGCCGACCAGGGCCGTACGGTCCTGTTCGCGACGCACTACCTGGAGGAGGCCGACGCGATCGCCGACCGGGTCCTCGTCCTGCACAAGGGCCGGCTCCTCGCGGACGGCACGGCCGCGGAGATCAAGGCGAAGGCGGGCGCCCGGCGCATCGCCTTCGACCTGGAGGGCACGATCGACGAGCAGGCGCTGCGGACCCTGCCGTTCCTCGGCGCCCTGACGGTGTCGGGCACGACGGTGCGCATCCAGTCGCACGACGCGGACGCGACGGTGCACGCCCTGTACGGGCTGGGGCTCTACCCCCGCAATCTGGAGGTCGCCGGGCTCGGTCTCGAGCAGGCGTTCGTGGCCATCACCGAGGCCGAGGAGGCCAGGACCGCATGATGCTGAACCTTTCGTACGGCGCGCTGACGAAGCTCGAGATCACCCGCACCCTGCGCAACCGCAAGTTCATGTTCTTCTCCGTGATCTATCCGGCGGGCCTGTTCCTCGTCATCGCGGGTCCGCAGGACAACACCACGATCCAAGGCACCGGCGGCCTGACCCTCGGCGCGTTCTACATGGTCGCGATGGCCTCCTTCGGCGCGCTGACGGCCGTCCTCATGGGCAACAGCGAGCGGATCGCCAAGGAGCGGGAGAAGGGCTGGGTGCGCCAGCTGCGGCTGACCGCGCTGCCGGGCCGCGGCTACGTCCTGTCGAAGATCGCCAGCGCGGCGGTGGTCAGCCTCCCGTCGATCATCATCGTGTTCCTGCTCGCGTCGGCCATCAAGCACATCCACCTGGAGGTGTGGCAGTGGCTCGCGCTCACCGGCGTGATCTGGGCCGGCAGCCTGTGCTTCGCGGCGCTCGGCGTGGCCATCGGCTACCTGGCGACGGGTGACGCCGTCCGGCCGATCACGATGATCATCTACTTCGGCCTGTCGATCCTCGGGGGGCTCTGGCTGCCCACGACGACCTATCCTCAGTGGCTCCAGGACATCACGGTCTGGCTGCCGACCCACGCGTACGCGGGGCTCGGCCAGGCCATCGAGCTGGGCGGCGCACCGCACGCCAAGGACGTGGCCATCATCGTCGGCTACTTCGTCGTGTTCTCCGCGGGCGCCGCGTGGCTGTACCGGAAGGACACCAGGAAGGCGTGAGCACGCAGCGGACCGCGGACACCGGCGCGGCACGGGACGACGGCTCCGGCGTGCCCATCGGGCGGCCGCCGGAGAACCGCCGCCAGGCGCTCGTCAAGCTGGCCTGGACGGGCATCTGGCTCGCCTACCTCGGCGCGCCCGCATCCGACCTCTGGGAGGGCGGGCACTCCTGGTGGTCCCTGGTCCTCGCGGTCTGCGGGCTGCTGGCGTTCGTCGGCGCGTACCTGGCCCTCGTCTTCCGCCACACGGGCCGCCACTTCACGCAGCGCACGGTACGGATCCTGCTGGCGGGGGTGTTCGTCCTCGCCCTGTGCCTGTCGCTGACCATGGGGACGCCGTGGCTGGTGCTGTTCGTCTACGTGTCGGTGTCGGCGGGGGCCGCGCTGCCGATCCGGCAGTCGGCGGTGGCCATCCCGCTGACGGTGGTCACGATGCTGCTGGTGGGGACGCAGTCCCACGGCGACAAGGACTTCGTGCCGTCGCTCGTGATCCCCGCGCTGCTCGGGGGCTTCGCGATGACGGGCGTGAGCCAGCTGGTGCGCACGATGCGGGAGTTGCGGGAGGCCCGGGCCACGGTCGCGACGCTCGCGGCCAACGAGGAACGCCTGCGGATGGCCCGCGACCTGCACGACCTGCTGGGCCACTCGCTCTCGCTGATCACGCTCAAGAGCGAGCTGGCGGGCCGGATGCTGCCGGACCACCCCGACCGGGCCGCCGAGCAGGTCGGGGACATCGAACGGGTCAGCCGGCAGGCCCTGACGGACGTGCGGGAGGCCGTGAGCGGCTACCGCAGGCTGACGCTCTCGGGCGAACTGGCCGGTGCCCGTACGACACTGGCCGTCGCAGGGATCGAGGGGCGGCTGCCGGCGGAGCTGCCCGGGGACCTGCCGGGCACGTTGGAGGGCCCTTCGGAGGAGGCGCTTGCATGGTCGCTGCGGGAGGCCGTCACCAACGTGGTGCGGCACAGCGGGGCCCGGCACTGCGACGTCGTGCTGACGCCGCGCCAGACGCTCGACGGGCCCTTCCTCCAGCTCACGGTGGAGGACGACGGGCGGGGCACCGGGGCCGCCCCGAAGGGCAACGGACTGACGGGGCTCGGGGAGCGGCTCGACCGCGCCGGGGGGACGCTGGACCTGCGCTCGTCGCGCTCCGGCCTCACGCTGGCGATGCGCGTACCGCTGGCTCCGCCCGGCGGCGCGATCTGACAGGATCCGGTGCATGAGCGAGCAGATCAGGATCCTTCTCGCCGAGGACCAGTCCATGGTCCGCGAGGCCCTCGCCGCGCTGCTCGGGCTGGAACCCGACATGGAGGTGGTCGCCCAGGTCCCCCGGGGCGACGAGGTGGTGGCGGCGGCGCGGGCGCACGCGATCGACGTGGCCCTGCTGGACATCGAGATGCCCGGGATGACGGGCATCGAGGCGGCGGCCGAACTGGCCGCCGCGCTGCCGTCGGTGCGGGTGGTGGTCCTGACGACGTTCGGCAGGCCGGGTTACCTGCGCCGGGCCATGGAGGCCGGCGCGGTGGCGTTCCTGGTGAAGGACGCCCCGGCGTCCGAACTGGCCGCCGCCGTGCGGCGGGTGCTGGCCGGGGAGCGCGTCATCGACCCGACGCTCGCCGCCGCCGCGCTGGCCGAGGGCGCGAACCCCCTGACGGACCGGGAGCGCGAGGTGCTGGCCGCAGCCGCCGGCGGGGCGACCAACGCGGAACTCGCCCTGGCGCTGCACCTCTCGCAGGGCACGGTGCGCAACTACCTCTCGACGGCGATCCAGAAGCTCGCCGTCCGCAACCGGGCCGAGGCGGTCCGCACGGCCCGGGACAAGGGCTGGCTCTGACGGAAACCGGGGCCCGGGCCGGACGCGCCCGCCGGGCGGCATGCCCGGGCCGGACCCGCCGTCGGCGGCATGCCCCGGCCGACGCGCCCGCCCGCGATCGTGCCCCGGACGCCCCGGACGCGCCCCGGACGCGCCCGCCGGCAATACGCCCCTGCCGGGCCCGCCCGCGGCACGGCGACGGCCCCGCTCCCCCCGGTGACCGGGGCGGGCGGGGCCGTCGTGACGAGCGGCAGCGCGAGGCGGGACCTCAGGCGTGCTTGACGTCCTTCTCCAGGGCCTGCAGGGCGGGGTCCATGACCACGTCCTCCTTGCGGTCGGCGGCCGCGGTCGTCGGGTCCTCCGGGAAGTGGCAGGCCGTCAGGTGACCGGGCTTGTTGCCGCTGATCTGCACCAGCGGCGGCTCCTCGGTCGCGCACTTGTCCTGCGCCTTCCAGCAGCGCGTGCGGAAGCGGCAGCCGGACGGCGGCATGATCGGCGACGGGACGTCGCCGACGAGCCGGATGCGCTCGCGCTTCTGCGCGTCGATGTCCGTCTCGGGCACCGCGGACAGCAGGGCGTGCGTGTACGGGTGGCGGGGGCCTTCGTACAGCGTGTCGCGGTCGGCGATCTCGACGACCTTGCCGAGGTACATCACCGCGACGCGCTGCGAGAAGTGCCGCACGATCGACAGGTCGTGGGCGATGAAGACGAAGGCGATGCCGCGCTCCCGCTGGAGCTCCTGGAGCAGGTTGACGACCTGCGCCTGGATCGACACGTCGAGCGCGGAGACCGGCTCGTCGGCGATGATCAGCTTCGGCTCCAGGGCGAGCGCCCTGGCGACCCCGATGCGCTGCCGCTGGCCGCCCGAGAACTCGTGCGGGAAGCGGTTGTAGTGCTCCGGGTTCAGGCCCACGGTCTCCAGCAGCTCCCGCACCCGTGCCTCGCGGCCACCGGGCGGGTTGATGCCGTTGATCTCCATCGGGCCGGAGATGATCTTGCCGACCGTCTGGCGGGGGTTGAGGGACGCGTACGGGTCCTGGAAGATCATCTGGATCTCGGACCGGATGGGCGCCAGTTCCTTGCGGCCCGCGTGCGTGATGTCGCGGCCGTCGTAGGTGATGGTCCCGCCGGTCGGCTCCAGGAGCCGCGTCAGCATCCGGCCCGTCGTCGACTTGCCGCAGCCCGACTCCCCCACGAGGCCGAGGCTCTCGCCGGGGAAGACGTCGAGCGTGACGCCGTCCACGGCCTGGACCGCGCCGACCTGCCGCTTGAAGGGGAACCCGCCGTAGATCGGGAAGTGCTTGGTCAGGCCCTTGACTTCGAGCAGCGGCCTGCCCTCGGCGGGTGCCGCCTTGTCGGTGACCGCCGTGGTCGTCTTGTTCTCGCTCATGGTGTTAGCCCCAGTCGCCGGTACGTCAGCCCAGCCGGGGCTGAATCTTCTCTATGAACACTTGGCGCTTCTGCTCTGCCGTGAGGTGGCAGGCGGAACCGCGTCCCGCAGGAAGCGCCGGCCGCTCGCCGGAGCAGCGGTCGCCCCCGACCAGGTCGACGAACTCGCACCGCGGGTGGAACGGGCAGCCGGACGGCGGGTTGAGCAGGCTGGGCGGGGATCCGGGGATGGGCCGCAGCGGTTCGTCCACGTCGCCGGTCAGGCCCGGCATCGAGGACAGCAGGCCCCAGGTGTACGGGTGCTGCGGCGACTTGAGGACCTCGCGGGTCGTGCCGCGCTCGACGGCGCGTCCCGCGTACATCACCAGGATGTCGTCCGCGGTGTTGGCCACCACGCCGAGGTCGTGCGTGATCAGGATGATCGCGGAGCCGAACTCCTGCTGGAGGTCCTTGAGCAGGTCGAGGATCTGCGCCTGGACCGTCACGTCGAGCGCCGTGGTGGGCTCGTCCGCGATCAGCAGCGACGGGTTGCACACCAGGGACATGGCGATCATCGCGCGCTGGCGCATACCGCCCGAGAACTGGTGCGGGTAGTCGTCGACGCGGTTCTTCGGGTCGGGGATGCCGACCTTGCCCAGCATCTCGATGGCCCGCGCCCGCGCCTCGGACTTCGACGCGCCCGTGTGCTTGCGGTACGGCTCGGCGATCTGCCGGCCCACCGTGTAGTACGGCGAGAGCGCGGTGAGCGCGTCCTGGAAGATCATCGCGATCTTGTTGCCGCGCAGGCCTTCGAGCTCCTTGCGCGACAGGTCCGTGACGTCCTGGCCGTCGACCCAGATCTCGCCCTCGACCGTGGTGGTCTCGGGGGCGTGCAGACCCAGGATCGACAGGTTCGTCACCGACTTGCCGGAACCCGACTCGCCGACGATGCCGAGCGTCTTGCCGCGCTCCAGCTCGAAGGAGAGCCCGTTCACGGCCTTGACGATGCCGCCCTCGGTGGAGAAGCGCACGTTGAGGTCGCGCACCGAGAGGAACGGGTCGGACGAGGTCGGCACCGGAGCGCCCTCGGGCTTGGTGAGTGTGGTCACTGTCGTTACTCCTAGGACAGCCGTACGCGCGGGTCGATGAGCGCGTAGCACGCGTCCACGACGATGTTGCACAGCAGGATGAAGGCGGAGCTGAACAGCATCACACCCAGGGTCGTGGGCAGGTCCTTCTGGATCACCGAGTCACGGGCGAGCCTGCCGACTCCCGCGAGGTCGAACGTGACCTCGGTGACGATGCCGCCGCCGAACAGGGCGCCGATGTCGATACCGAGGATGGTGATGATCGGGATCAGCGAACCGCGCCACGCGTACCGGAAGAACACGTACTTCGCGGACATGCCCTTCGCCCGGGCCGCCCTGACGTGCTCCTCCTGGAGCTGCTCGATCATCGAGGAGCGCGACATACGGGTGTACTGCGCCGTGAAGATCGTCGCCATGACCGCCCAGGGGATGAGCAGGCCGGTGAACCACTGGACCGGGTTCTCGGTGAAGGGAGTGTACGAGGGCTTGTCGAGCCAGCCGGTGGAGAAGACGAGCGCCAGCATCACCAGCGGGCCGAGGAAGTAGATCTGGAACGAGCTGAGCACCAGCGAGCCGCCGCTGAAGACCTTGTCGACCAGCGTGCCCTTCTTGTAGGCGGCCAGCATGCCGGCACCGAGGCCGACGACCAGGAAGACGGCGGCGCCGCCGATCATCAGCGAGAGCGTCAGCGGGAAGCGGTCCAGGATCGTGTCCCAGACGTTCTGGCCGTTCGCGAAGGAGATGCCGAGGCACGGCGCGGGGCAGTGGCTGCCGCCCTGGACGCGTCCCATGACGATGCCGACCACGTAGTGCCAGTACTGGAGGTACACGGGCTGGTCGGTGCCGAGGTTCCTGCGGACAATCGCCAGCGCGTCCGGGGTGCAGTTCTTGCCGCACGCCAGCGTCGCCGGGTCCTGCGGGATGGCGAAGAACATGAAGTACGTGATCGCACTGATCAATATGAGGATCAGGACGGCGCCGAACGTCCGGCGAATGAGGAATTGAAGCATGGCTGGGTCGCTGCTCTCAGGACGGCGGCTGCTGTGAGGAGTCGAAAAACTCAGGGACTCGAAAAAACTGACCCGGTACCCCGATGGCGCGCACTCCGCCGGGTGCGCACCATCGGGGCGGGGCTTACAGGCTGTTGCTCCCTGAAGGGGTTACTTCTTCAGGAAGACCTGCGTCACGTCGACCTCGTTCGAGTCGTTCGAGTAGCGCAGACCACCGACGTTGGATCCGAAGATCTGGAACGTCTTGGTGTAGTACACCGGGGCGGCCGGGTTGACCCGCTCCATGATGTCCTTGTTGATCGCCGCCCAGTCAGCCTGCGCCTTGGTCGGGTCGGTGATCTTCTGGGCAGCCGCGATGTCCGCGTTGACCTTCGGGTCGTTGATGTGCGAGTAGTCCGAAGAACCGTCCTGGAGGTTCGAACCGTCGTACGTCGGCGGGATGACCGTGGAGGCCGACGGCCAGTCCTGGCCCCAACCGGTCATGTAGAGGTCCATGCCGTTCTTGAGCTTGCCCATCTGCTCGTACCAGCTCTGGTTGTCGACCTCCTTCGTGACGGGGTCGAGGCCGATCGCCTTGAGCATGTTGGTGATGATCACCGACTGCTGCTGGCGGATCTGGGTGTTGGCGTACGCGTAGACGACCTTCTTGCCCTCGGCGTGCGCGGCCTTGATGAGCGACTTCGCCTTGGCGAGGTCACCGTTGGGCTTCTTCAGCTTGCCGTACGGGTCGTACTTCGCGTCGAAGCCGGGAACGGTCGGCGCCAGGAGGCTGTTGGCCACCTCGCCACCGAACGAGCCGCCGTCGAGCTTGTAGATCTGGGCGCTCGGCATGGCGTACGTGATGGCGTCACGGATCCGCTTGTCCTTGATGCGGTCCATGTTGAAGTTCATCTGCCACACGTAGGGCTGGTAGCCCTGGATCGTGCGGGCCATCGCGGCCTTGCTGCCGGTCACGTTCGGGACCTGCGTGGTCTCGACGGCGCCGGTCCACTGCATGGCGTTCTTGTCCGTGCCGCGGTCGGCGAGGATCGACTTCGTCTGGTCCTCGTTCTGGACGTTGACCTGGATGTTGAAGCCGTCCACGTACTGGTGGCGCACCGAGTCCGTCTTCGGGTCCCACTGCGGGTTCTTGACCAGCGTCATCGACTTGCCGGGCTTGTAGTCGCCGATCTTGTAGGGACCGGTCGACAGCGGCATCTGGTCGTACTTCTGCTTCGTGTCGCCCTTGATCGGGACGGCCGAGTAGCCGGGCATGGTGAGCGCCTGCGGCAGGTCGGGCTCCGCCGTCTTGAAGTGGAAGACGATGGTCTTCGCGTCGGGCGTCGCGAGCACCGAGTCGGGCAGGTGCTTGCCGTCGTAGCCGCCGCCCGGGAGGGCCTTGCGGTACGTGGTGCCGGCGCCGGACAGCCACTGCTGCACGTACGTCGGGCCGTCGGTCTCGAAGGACGCGTAGAGGCGCTCGATCGAGTGGCGGATGGTCGCCGACGTGATCGCGTTGCCGTTCTGGTCCTTGATGCCGTCCTTCAGCGTGTACGTCCAGGTCTTGCCGCCGTCGGACTGCTTGCCCGAGTCGGTGGCGAGGTCGCCGACGACGGTGAGCTTGCCGCTGGCGTCCTGGGAGTACTGCGTCAGACCGCGCTGGAGCAGGCGGTCGAGGACCTTGCCGTCACTGACGTAGGTCTGACCGGGGTCGAGGTGCGAGAAGTCGGCCTGCTGGTAGACCTGCATGGTGCCGCCGCTGTGCGCACCGGCCACCGCCGGGGCCGGGCCCGTGGAGGCCTGGGCGTCGCCGAACGCGACCGGCTGGCTCAGCTTCTTCGCGTCGGACTGGGTCTGCGCCTTGGGCTGCCCCTTGCCGCCCCCGTCGTTGCCCCCGCACGCGGTGAGCGCCAGCGATCCCGCGGCCACCGCTATGAGCGCGGCCTGGGCTCTGCGCGAACCAAAGATCCTCATGGTGGTGAGTACCTATCTGTCAGTAGTGATCGGGCTGTGCTGCTCGTGCGCGCGGCCTGAATCCGGCGACCGGTGCAGCAATCCCCTCAGCGGGGTGCCGACGGGATTGTCAGCGCCCGGACTTCGGGTCGAAGGCGTCTCGGACGGAGTCGCCGAGGAGATTGAAGGCCAGTACGAAGATGACCATCGCGGCGCCCGGGTAGAGCATGTAGGCCGGGTCCTGCTGGATGAATCCCGCACCGTTCGAGAACATGCGCCCCCAGTCCGGGGTCGGCTCGACGAAGCCGACACCGACGAAGGAGAGGAACGCGACGTTCAGCACGTTCGACGGCAGCTGGAGCGTCGCCTGGACCAGGATCGGTGACCAGAGGTTCGGCAGCAGCTCCTTGCGGATGATGCGCCAGGGCGAGGCACCGGAGATCTTCGCCGCCTCCACGAACTCGCGGTCGCGCATCGTCAGGGTGGCGGCCCGGATCAGGCGGGCGAGGCCCATCCAACCGAGGATGCCGGTGACGAAGATGATCGCGCCGGCGCGTAGCCATACCGGGGTGTTCTCGTCCGGCTTGACGAACGCGGCCGTGATGACGGGCATCGAGGCGATCATGAACAGCTGCGAGGGGAAGCCGAGCAGGAGGTCGGTGAACCGGCCCAGCCAGAAGTCCACGGCGCCGCCGAGGTAGCCGCCCAGCAGGCCGATCAGAACGCCGAGGATCACGACGACCAGGGTCGCGCCGAGTGCCGTGTAGATGGATGTGCGCATGCCGTACAGCAGTTGCATGAACACGTCGCGGCCGAGGTTCGGCTCGATGCCGAACCAGTGACTGCCGGACGCGCCGCCGAACGAGCCGGAGGGCATGTTGAACTCGTTGAGCAGGGTCAGGCTGTTCTGCCCGTAGAGCGTGTACGGATCCTTCCCGTACAGCTTGCTGATGACGGGGGCGAGGATCGCGATCAGGAAGAAGAAGATCACGACACAGGCCGAAATGATCCCGGTGCGGTCGCGCTTGAAGCGCATCCACATCAACTGACCGGGAGACAGGCCCTCACTGGCCTTCGTCTCCTGGGCGCCGTCCTTCGTCAGGACGTCGGGACCGGACCCGCCGGGGACCGAGGTGTCTTCGGTCTGAACTGGACTTGTCACGATCGCACTTCCCCCGCGGGGATCACCATCGCGCGCCCGACCCGTGTGGTGCGTATGGCACCGCGCATGGGGTCCTCCTCATGAGTCCACTTGTCACTTACGAGAAGGGCAGTCGTCTACGCGCGCTGACTCAGCGGTGCCGGCGCGCCAGTTGCCTGCCCTCAGTGTGCTCGTGAGTCGTCGCCCCCCACAGCGCATGACCCATTGACCCGAGCTCAATGGAGCCAACTATTAAGTACGTCCGGGCCGTAAACCACACTTAAAGGGTCTCGTTTTGACAACATCAGCCGAGGGTCCCCGCCCGAAATCCGGACAAACTCAGCCCAGACAGACACCCCCGAAACGGACCGTTAACATATGTTTCGGAGAGCGACGTCCGGAATGCGGACACCGTTCAGGAAAAAATGATTTGCCCACCGCCCCGAAAGCCTTGTAGGAAACGGTCCGGCCCCGCCGCACGGGAAAGCCGTGCGACGGGGCCGGACAGACGCTCCTGGGGCACCGTGGCCGCGCGACGCGGCCTCCGGGCCGGCGGGCCCGCGGGCCAGACCGGAAGGACGCCCTCCGGGCGCCCCGCCGGGCGTCAGGAGTGCTTGGCGCGCGAGGCGGCGCGGCCGCGCTCCTTCTGGTCGAGGACGACCTTGCGGATACGGACGGTCTCGGGGGTGACCTCGACGCACTCGTCGTCGCGGCAGAACTCCAGGGACTGCTCCAGCGACAGCTTCCGCGCCGGGACCACGTTCTCGGTGGTGTCGGCGGAGGCGGCCCGCATGTTGGTGAGCTTCTTCTCCTTGGTGATGTTCACGTCCATGTCGTCGGCGCGCGAGTTCTCACCGATGATCATGCCCTCGTAGACCTCGGTGCCGGCCTCGGTGAAGATGACGCCGCGCTCCTGGAGGTTGACCATCGCGAACGGCGTCACGACACCGGAGCGGTCGGCGACGAGCGAACCGTTGTGGCGGGTGCGCAGCTCGCCGAACCACGGCTCGTGGCCCTCGAAGAGGGAGTGCGCGATGCCCGTGCCGCGGGTCTGGGTGAGGAACTCCGTGCGGAAGCCGATCAGGCCGCGGGACGGGACGATCCACTCCATGCGGACCCAGCCGGAGCCGTGGTTCGTCATGGTCTCCATGCGCCCCTTGCGGGTCGCCATGAGCTGCGTGATCGCGCCGAGGTGCTCCTCGGGGCTGTCGATCGTCATGCGCTCGATGGGCTCGTGCGTCTTGCCGTCGATCTGCTTGGTGACGACCTCCGGCTTGCCGACGGTCAGCTCGAAGCCCTCGCGGCGCATCTGCTCGACCAGGATGGCCAGCGCCAGCTCACCGCGGCCCTGCACCTCCCAGGCGTCGGGGCGCTCGGTGTCCAGGACGCGCAGCGAGACGTTGCCGATCAGTTCGCGGTCGAGGCGGTCCTTGACCTGGCGGGCCGTGACCTTGTGGCCCTTGCCGCCCTTGCCGACGAGCGGCGAGGTGTTGGTGCCGATCGTCATGGAGATGGCCGGCTCGTCGACCGTGATCAGCGGCAGGGCGATCGGGTTCTCGGTGTCGGCCAGCGTCTCGCCGATCATGATGTCCGGGATGCCCGCGATGGCGCAGATGTCGCCGGGGCCGGCCTTCTCGGCGGGCTTGCGGGTCAGCGCCTCGGTCATCAGCAGCTCGGTGATGCGGACGTTGGACATCGTGCCGTCACGCTTGATCCACGTGACGGTCTGGCCCTTCTTCAGCTCGCCCTGCTCGACGCGGCACAGCGCGATGCGGCCGAGGAAGTTGTCGGCGTCGAGGTTGGTGACGTGGGCCTGGAGCGGAGCCTCCTCGTCGTACTCGGGGGCCGGGACGTGCTCCAGGATCGTGGAGAAGAAGGGCTCCAGGTTGGTGCTGTCCGCCGGGACCGTGCCGTCCTCCGGCTTCGTCAGCGACGCGACGCCGTCACGGGCGCAGGCGTAGACGATCGGGAACTCGATCTGGTCCTCGTCCGCGTCCAGGTCCAGGAACAGGTCGTACGTCTCGTCGACGACCTCGGCGATCCGGGAGTCGGGGCGGTCCGTCTTGTTGATGCACAGGATGACCGGCATCCGCGCGGCGAGCGCCTTGCGCAGGACGAACCGGGTCTGCGGGAGGGGTCCCTCGGAGGCGTCGACCAGCAGCACCACCGCGTCGACCATCGACAGGCCGCGCTCGACCTCGCCGCCGAAGTCGGCGTGGCCGGGGGTGTCGATGATGTTGATGGTGATGACGTCGCCGCCATCCTTCGGGTGGTACTTCACGGCGGTGTTCTTGGCCAGGATCGTGATGCCCTTCTCACGCTCCAGGTCGTTCGAGTCCATCATCCGCTCGTCGAGATGCTCGGCGGCGTGCGCGGCGAACGCGCCGGCCTGCTTCAGCATGGCGTCGACCAGAGTGGTCTTGCCATGGTCGACGTGGGCGACGATGGCGACGTTACGGATGTCGTGGCGCGTGGGCATGCTGACTGGCGCTTCTCTCGATCGTGGGATGAGGCGGCTGTCGGTCTGGCCCGTCCGCCCGCCGGGCGACAGGCCACGGCTGTGTCCATCGTAACGGGGCCGCGGGAGTCGGGGCCCGCCCGGCCGCCGGGGCGGGGCCCGGAGCACGCCGGGGCGCGCGCCCGCGGATCGCCGCGCGGGCGCTCCCGCGGGGCGGAACGCCGCCGCTCGGAGGGGCCGGGGCCGACTCGCGGGGCGGGGGTGGCCGGGGTGACCGGTGGGGCATGGGGCCCGGGGGCGTACGGGCCGGTGGCGGGGCTCAGAGGTGCACGGGGGGCGCGGGGCGCCGTCGGGTCCTGGGCGGGCTCGGGTCGTGGACTCGTCGGGGACTCGGTGACGAGCCTGCCCGCCGGGAGGCCGTGCATGCAAGCGGTTTCGGCGCGGAAGGCCGCTCCTGCGGGGACCCGGCCGAATTCTTCCTCCGCGGTTCCCGGCGCGAGCCCCGCCGGGTCGTCTTTTCTTCCTCGGATCTTCAGGTCGGGGGCGGGGCCGGGGCGGGTGGCGCGGGAGGGCGCGCGTGGGGCGCCGGCCGCACGGCCCGCTCCCCGGTCACGCTCCCCCGCGCACGCGTACGGCCCCGGCCGGGCCCGGGGAGAGCTCGACCGGGGCCGTACGCCCCCTGGGCTCAGGACCCGTCGTCGCCCGAGGAGTCCTCGTCGCCCGAGTCGGTGTCCTTGCTCTTCGCCTTCGCGGAGGCGTCGGCCTTCGCCGTCGCCTTCTCGGCCTCGGCCCCCGAGTGGCCCTTGAGGGTGGTGAAGCCGATGTCCTGGTAGCGCGGCGTCTGGAAGCCGAAGGCTCCCACGTTGCGCACGTCGTTCTTCGCGGCCACCAGCTGCGGGCGCTGGTAGAGCGGGATGGAGCCGGCCGCGGCCCAGATGCGCGCGTCCGCCTGCTTCAGCAGCGCGTCCTCCTTGCCCTGGTCGAGCTCGCCCGTCGCCTGGTCGAAGAGCTGGTTGATACGGTCCGTGCCGACGCGCGTGTAGTTCTGCTCCACCATGAGCGAGCCGTCGGCGGCCGGCTGCGGCTTGGCGTAGATCGGGCGGCCGTCGGTGGCGGGGTAGGCGCTGGCGGGCCAGGAGTACAGCGCCAGGTCGTAGGAGCCCGAGGCGATGTAGTCCTTGAAGAAGCTGCTGTCCGGGACCTTGGTGATCTCGGTCTTGATGCCGACCTTCTCGAGCATCGCGCCGATCCGCGTGCCGACGGTGCGCAGCTGCTCGGAGCCCGGGCCCGCGGGCAGGACGAAGCGGAGCGTCAGCGGCCTGCCGTCCTTGCCGAGCGGCCCGCCCTTCGCGGCCGTGCCGGCCGCGTGCGTGGCCGTGGCCGTGGCCGAGGCCGTGGCCGTGGGGACCGCGGTGCCGCGCGGGGCGTAGGCGCCGGCCATCCCGCCGGGCTGCTGCTCCGCGGGCTTGTCGTCGGCCGCGCTCCCGCCGGACTTCCCGGCGTCGGGCTTCTTCTCGTCCGACTGCTTCTCGTCCTTCCCGGCGTCGGACTTCTTCGCCTCGCCGGACTTCTTCGCGTCGGGCTCGCCGGACTTCGTCGCCTTGCCGGCCTTCGTGGCGTCGTCCGTCTTCGAGCCGGCCGACCCCTTCTTCTCGTCGGCCTTCTTCTCGTCGGCCTTCTTGCCGTCGGCGTCGGCGTCGGTCTTCTTGCCCTCGCTGCCGGCCTTCGTGCTGTTCTTCGGAACCTCGCGGGCGCCCTCCGGCGTCCAGCCGGCGTCCGCGAGCAGCGCCTGCGCCTCGTGCGCGTCCGGCTTGCCGAGGGCGTCGCTGGCGTCCGCGTAGGCGGGCTGGCCGGCGACGGCGAGGTGGCTGCCGAGCGTCTTGGCCGGCAGGCCCAGCGGCTTGAGCACCGTGTCGGCGAGCTTCTGCCGGTTGATCGCGCGGGCGACGGCGCGCCGTACGCGGTCGTCGGCGAGCGGCCCGGTCTCCCCGTTCATCGCGAGCTGCGTGTACGCGGGCTCCAGCGACTTGCGCACGGAGAAGTTCTTGAGCGACTTCTGCTCGGCCCGGAAGGCGGCGAGCTCGTCGCCCTTCAGCTTCGCGGCCTGCGCCGCGGTGGCGGCCTTGGCCGCGCGCAGGCGGCGCGCCTCCTCCGCCCGCTCCTTGGCGTTGGGCTTCGCGGCGTTCTGGCCCTGGGCGCCCTGCGCCCCGCGGGGGCCGCCGGACGGGCTGGCCGCCACTCCCCCGGGACCGGCCGCGGAGGACACGCGCTCCGCCACCCCGGTGTCGACGTCGGCCACGTCGAGGCCGCCCGCGGCGAGCTGCGTCGCGCGCGCGTCCATCGGGACGGCGCGCAGCACGATCGAGTCGAGCTTCGCGGGCTTGCCCCACCAGTGCGCGTTGCGGACGAGGGTCGTCTCCTTCTTCTTCCGGTCGACGGACTTGACCTGGAAGGGGCCCGCAGTGGTCTTCAGGGCCGCCCGGGCGCCGTCGTTGAAGGCGCTCGGGGTGGCCATCACGTCCTTCGGGTACAGGGGCGTGAAGAGGGACTTCCAGTCCGCGTAGGGCTTGCTGAAGGTGATCTTGACGTCCAGGTCGTCCTTGCCGCGCTGGATCTTCTCGATCCGGTCGTAGCCGGCGTTGCGTGCCGTCCAGAACGCGGAGTTGCGGCCGCGCAGCGCCTGCCACTGGGCGAGGAAGTCGGGGGCGCCGATCTCCCGGCCGTCGCTCCAGACGGCGGCCTGGTTCAGCTTGTACTCCACGACCTGCTTGGGCTCGTGGCCGACGATCTTCGCGGACTCCACGTAGTCCGAGTCGACCTTCGGGGCCCCGTTCTTGTCCAGGGTGAAGAGGGACGGCAGGACGGCTCCCGCGACCCGCTCCGTCGTGGCGTCGGCGTCCGCCTGGAAGGCGTTGAGCGTCGCCGGCACCGTGTCGACGGCCCACTTCAGCGTGCCGCCCTGGGCGAGCGATTCGCGCGCGGCCGGCGAGATGTCGACCGCCGCGGCGTTGCCGTTGTCGTGGTCCGAACTGCAGCCGGACAGGACGGGCAGGGCGAGGACACCGGTGGTGAGGAGCGCGACGGAGCGGAACGTCCGGGGGCATGTCCGCCCGGAGCACGTCCTCCCGCGTGGGGCGCCGACCTGGGACATGACTTGTACCTCTTCATCCTGTTTTGTGGAATTTAGAGATGATCACACCTATGTCCGTCCACTGAAGGGGTCCGTACGGGCGGGGGGCGGGCGACACGGCGGCACGCGCCCCCAACGCCACCCGTGCGGCCCATTCGCGCACGCGGTCTTCCCAAGCGGGATGTGACGCGGAACACTCCTTTACGCGCGGACAGAGCCGCCCGGGGCCGCACCCCCGGCGACCCCGCATGCCACCGCGAGCGCGGAAATGAGGGAACGAGATGTCCCTGCAGGACGAACTCACCGCTGTACGGCGCTGCCTCGACGATCTGGTCCGCACGGTCGGACGCCTGGAACAGAGCCTCGCGCGCCTGCCCGAGGACGGGGCCGGGCCCCGCTCCGCCGACCGCGTCGACCTGGTCGCCATCCCCGACACCCCGTACAACAGCGCGCTGTGGACGGACTCGGACGACGAGGGTCTCGGCGTCCGCGACCGACGGGCGCCCTAGGCCCTGCCTCGCGGGCCGCTCCCTGGCGGACCGCTCCCTCGTGCCCCCGGCAGCGGTGCTGCCCCCACCGGTCCCCCCGGCGCCCGACCGGTCCCCGGGCCCCGGCCGGGCGGCCCCCCACGAGCGACGGCACGGCGGAGCCCGGCCCCGAGGACCCGCAGCCGGCACCCACCGCGGTGGGGCCGC
>NZ_JAKGCV010000807.1 GCF_021556455.1 Streptomyces fuscigenes
CCGGGCGGCTCGTCCGGCCGGGCGGCTCGTCCGGCCCCGGCCGGGGGGCGCGCCGCCCGTGCCGGGGCCGGACGGCGCGCGGGCTCACACGTCGCGGCGCAAGAGCACCGAACGGTGCGTCGGGACGTACCCGAGGGCGTCGTTGATGCGCCGCATGTAGGGATTGATGTCGGCCGTGTCCGTCAGCGCCCCCTCCAGGGCGGGATGCCGCTCGCGGACGTGCAGCAGGGACGCCGCCTTGATCCAGTGGCCGAGGCCGCGGCCCCGGTGCTCGGGCAGGACGCCGGTGCCGTAGTGCTGCCCGTCGCCCTCGCCGCCTCCGGGGACGACCAGTTCGGTGAAGGCGACGACGGAACCGTCCGCGCTGTCGACGGCCGCGACGGTGTGCAGCAGGGCACCCCGCTCCGCGACGGCGGCCGCGGCGGCCCGCACCCGCTCGACGTCCCATTCGACCCGGCCGAAGTCGCCGTCGCCCACGGGCATGTCGTCCATCGCCCGGCGCGAGCGGGCGAACGAGGCGGCGAGCGCGTCGGGCACGATGCCGTCCCAGGACACCAACCGGTAACCGGGACGGGGCCGGTGGACCTCCTCGGCGAGTGCCGCCAGGTCGGCGCCGGCGAGGGCGAGCCTGGCGTGGACGAGGGTGAGGACCGGCCGGAAGCCGCGCGCGGTCAGGAACCCCTCGCCCGGGGAGCCCGCCTCCACCTGCGCGTGGAGTGTCCGCCGGCCCTCGTCGCGGGCCGCCGCGACAGCCGCGTCGACCAGCAGCGTTCCGATGCCCCGACGGCGCTCCGCCGGGTGCACCTGGACGTCCGCCTCGGCGAGGTGGCTCTGACCCCGCCTCGAGAAAAGGCGCAGCACGGCGGAGCCGACCGGGTGCCGGCCGTCCTCCGTCGCGAGCAGGACCAGTCCCCGGGCGGAAGGCGTGGGGTGCGGGTCGCTCAGCGCGGTGACGCGGACCGCGGAGCGCGGCGGCTCTCCCCGGCGCGGTCCGGCGGGACGGGGTCCCGCGGTGTCCGGGGCCGGACGGGACGCGCGCAGGGCGCGCGGAGCCGGGCCG
>NZ_JAKGCV010000808.1 GCF_021556455.1 Streptomyces fuscigenes
GCCCGCTCGAAGGCGGCCTGCCAGGCCAGGCCCGGCGCCCGGGACCGAACGGCTCGGCCGGCCCGTACGGGGGCGGCGGCGCGCAGGCGGCCCCCGGGACCGGCGGGAACTCCGCCGGCGCCCACCCCTACCCGCCCCACACACACCCCGGGGGCCAGGGCGGCCAGGCGCTCGGGACGGACCAGGACAAACCCGGTTCGGACCTGTTCGCGGCAGGTCCCGGGCGTCCGGGCCTGCCCGGTCAGCGGAGCGCGCCGTAGGGTAAGGCGCATGAACGATCGAATGGTGTGGATCGACTGCGAGATGACCGGGCTCTCGCTGGCGAGCGACGCACTCGTGGAGGTGGCCGCACTGGTCACCGACTCGGAGCTGAACGTGCTCGGCGAAGGGGTGGACATCGTGATCCGCCCGCCGGACGCGGCCCTGAAGACGATGCCCGAGGTGGTGCGGACCATGCACACCGCCTCGGGCCTCCTCGACGAGCTCGCCTCCGGCACGAGTCTGGCGGACGCCGAGGCGCAGGTCCTCGCGTACGTGCGCGAACACGTGAAGGAGCCCGGCAAGGCGCCGCTGTGCGGGAACTCGGTCGCCACCGACCGCGGCTTCCTCGCGCGCGACATGACCGAGCTGGAGGGCTACCTGCACTACCGGATCGTCGATGTCTCCTCGGTCAAGGAACTGGCGCGCCGCTGGTACCCGAGGGCGTACTTCAACAGTCCGGAGAAGAACGGCAACCACCGGGCCCTCGCCGACATCCGCGAGTCGATCGCGGAGCTGCGCTACTACCGCGAGGCGGTCTTCGTGCCGGAGCCCGGCCCGGACTCGGACACGGCGAAGCGCATCGCGGCGAAGCACGTCGTCAGCCCCTCGTAGCGGCGCGGCGGGACCCGGCCGGGCCGGGTCCCTGCGTCCGGCTCCGGCTCCGGCTCCGGCTCCGGCTCCGGCAGGTCCGTACGGCAGCCGGTCCGCGGCCCGGTGCGGCCCGTCCGTGGTGCGGCCGGGGGCCGGGGCCCACACGGGCCCTGCGGCCCGACGGGATCCCGGTGCGGC
>NZ_JAKGCV010000809.1 GCF_021556455.1 Streptomyces fuscigenes
GCGGCGCCCGCCCCCGCGGCACCGGCCGCCGCGCCGCCCGCGAGGCCGAGGGCCTTGAGCGAGAACCCGGTCGCGAACCAGCCGATGACGGCGATCGGCACGACGGCCGGGATCTGCGCGTTCACGGACGCCAGTTCGCCCGCCGCCATGCGGCACTTGGCGCACTCGTCCAAGTGCTTGCGCAGCCCGCGCTCGGCGCGCATGCGCAACCCGCCGCGCGCGTAGGCGCCGAGCCGGTCCGCGTAGCGCGCGCAGTCGCCGCCCGCCGTCAGCGCCGAGCTGACGTGCGCCTGGAGATAGGCCTGCTTGAGGCCCTCGCGCGCCCGGCCGGCGAGCACGGCGGTGGCATTGGCGGTGAGGCCGAACAGCGGCGCCACCTGACTCGGCGACTCCTCCTCGACGGTGGTGTGCCACAGCACCGCCTGCCAGCGCTCGGGCAGGCTGCGGAACGCCTGCATCGCGAGGGTCTGCTCGGCCTCGTGCATCGCCTTGACGTCCGCGCCGAGTTCGAGTGTCCGGTCCTCCACGACCGACGAGGAGGCGGCGGCCTGCGCCGCGAACACCGCGAAGTCGTCGACGAGGTGCTCGCGCTTCGCGGTCTTCGTCCAGGCCGCGGCGACCCGGCGCACCGTCGTCAGCAGGTACGCGCGTACGGCGTGTTCGGGGCCGGCGCCGCCCCGGACGGCCTGGAGCGTACGGGCGAAGACCTCGGCGGTCAGGTCGTCCGCGGTGTCCGCGTCGCGGCAGCACGTGCGCGCGTAGCGGCGCACCGCCGCCGAGTGGCGCCGGAAGAGCTCCTCGTACGCGCTGTCGTCGCCGCCGCGCATCCGCTGCACGAGATCGGCGTCGGACACCGGGCCGCCGCCCTGCTCGGCGGCCGCGCCGGGGCGCGTCCCGGCGGCGTCCGGGCGCTGGGCGGGAGCGGGAACCTTGGGCAGCGGCACCGTGGGGGCGGGTCCGCCGCGCCCGGCGCGCTGCTGGGGCACGGCGCCGTCCGGCTCGTGAGCCGCGACGTCGTCCGGATCGGGTTCGGC
>NZ_JAKGCV010000810.1 GCF_021556455.1 Streptomyces fuscigenes
CGGCTGGTCGGCCGGGGCGGGCGGCAGTGGCGGGCGCTGTCCCGGCCGGTCGCCGCGGGCGGGGCAGCGGCGGCGGGAACCCTGTGGGTCTTCTCGCCGGACACCGCGGCCCGCACCCAACTCGGGCTCGTGCGCCGCCGCGTGGTGACCGTCGCCCTGCTCGCCGCTCCGCTCGGCGCGGCCGTCGGCTGGGGGATCGCCACCGGCACGACCCGGCCCCTGCGCCGCCTGCAGCGCGCCACCCACGGCCTCGATCCCCGCGCAGGTGCGGGATGCTTCCACCACACCCCCACCGGCACGAGCGAGGTCGACGACCTGGCCGCCACGGTCCGCACGGTGCTGGCCCGCTACGACGAGCAGGCCGCGCACACCGCCCGGGCCCTCGACACGGCGCGCTCGTTCTCCTCCGCCGCCTCGCACGAGATGCGCACCCCGCTGATGTCCATGGGCACCAACCTCGACATCCTGCGCGACCATCCGGGCCTGCCGGCCGGGGAGCGCGCGGACGTCCTCGGGGAAGTGGGGGCGGAGCACGCCCGGTTGTGCACGCTCCTGGACGAACTGCGGGCCCTGGGGCGCGCCGACCTGGTCGAGGCCGACGCGTTCCGCGACACGGACCTCACGCAGATCGCCGGAGCCGCCGTCGCGGAGGCGCGCAGGCGCTCGCCCGACGCGGCCGTGCGGCTGCGCGTCGAGCCGGACGCCCGCCCGGGTGCCGACGCCGTGCACGGCTGGGAGCCGGGGCTGCGGCTGCTGCTGGACAACCTGCTGGCCAACGCGCTGACCCACGGCCGGGGGGCCGGCAACGCCCCCGACGTCGAGGTCGCCGTCCGCCGCGACGGCGCCGATCTGGTCCTCACCGTCGACGACCGGGGCCCCGGCATCCCGGCGCGGGCCCGGCGTGAGGCGTTCGCACGCTTCTGGCGGGGCCCCGCCAGCGAGGGCAGCGGCCTCGGCCTCACCCTCGTCGCGCAGCAGGCGGCGCTGCACCACGGCTCGGTGGAGGCCGGGGACCGGCC
>NZ_JAKGCV010000811.1 GCF_021556455.1 Streptomyces fuscigenes
GGGGGCCCGTGCCGGTCCGCTCCGGGCTCCGGGGGGCGCCGCCCGTGCCGGGGGTGGCGCCCGTGCCGCCGGGACCCTGCGCGCAGACCGCCTCGGCGGCGGCGAGGTCGCAGCCGCCCGCGAACACCGAAAGCCGCCGCAGGACCGCGCGTTCGTCCCCGTCCAGCAGGTCCCACGACCAGTCGACCACCGCGCGCAGCGTCTGCTGCCGCGGCAGCACGGTGCGGCTGCCCCGGCTCAGCAGCCGGAAGCGGTCGTCGAGCCGGTCCGCGATCTGGCGCGGCGACATCGCGCGCAGCCGGGCGGCGGCCAGTTCGATGGCCAGGGGCAGCCCGTCGAGCCTGCGGCAGATCTCCCCCACCGCGACCGGGTCCTCCTCCGCCGCGAAGTCGGGCCGTACGGCGCGGCCGCGCTCCGCGAACAGCCGGAACGCCGCGTCCGTGGCGAGCGGCCCGACGGGGCGCACCACCTCCCCCGGCACGCCCAGCGGCTCGCGGCTGGTGGCGATGACCGTCAGCCCCGGGCAGCGGGTCAGGAGCACCTCCGCGACCTCGGCCGCGGCGCCGACCACGTGCTCGCAGTTGTCCAGTACGAGCAGCATGCGCCGCCGCCCCAGGTGCTCGGCGAGCAGGGCCAGGGGCTCGCCCGCGCGCGGGTCGGCGGCGCGCAGTTCCTCGGCGCCCGCGCCGCGCAGCACCGTCTCGCGTGCCCCGATCGCGGTCAGGACGGCCTCGGGCACGGTGCCGGGATCGTCGACGGGGGCGAGTTCGGCGAGCCACACGCCGTCGGGGTGGGCGGGGGCGGCCGCTTCCGCCGCCTCCTGCGACAGCCGGGTCTTCCCCGCGCCGCCGGGCCCGAGCAGCGTGACGAGGCGGGCGCGCGCGAGGTCCGCGTGGAGGTCCCGGATCTCCCGCTCGCGGCCGACGAAGGACGTCAGGCGGGCGCGCAGATTGCCGGGCACGGCGGGCGCCGGGGAAGCGGGTGCGGCGGCGGCCGGGCCCCCGGCGGGGCTCGCGG
>NZ_JAKGCV010000081.1 GCF_021556455.1 Streptomyces fuscigenes
CTTCGCCGGCGACGGCACCGCCCTGACCGGGGCGGGAGCGGCCTTCGCCGGAGCGGGGACGGCCTTGACCGGGGCGGGCGCGGCCTTGGCGGGGGCCGGGGCTGCCTTGGCCGTGGACGGTACGGGGGAGGGTCCGTCGGCGAAGGCCGCCGCGGCACCGCCGAGGGCCAGCGCCGCCGCGGCGGCGGAGATGCCCGCCACGAGTCGCAGCCGGCCGCGGGGGGTGCGGCGGTCGGTTCCGGAGTGCTGAGCTGACATGCGGTTCCTCGAATCGTTCGGTCGGTTGGTCGTGTGGGTCTCGGGCGGGAGGCGCCTCCACCACGACAGACGTGCGGGGCGGGCCGGGGTTGCGGGTGGGACGAAAAAACGTGCGAGCCGGATCGCCACACGCCGGCGCCCTGGCGCGCGGGGCCCCCGGGCGGAGCCGGACGGGCAACCCGGGCAGGCGGCCCGGTCGGGCAACCCGGACGGGCAGCCCGGACGGGGCAGCCGGATGAACGGCGGAACGAACAGTTCGACGAACAGCAGGAGGCGAGCCGCGGAGAGGCGGTCGGACGGCCGGTCGAACAGGGTCCGGAAGCAGCCGGGCCGCCGCGGATGCCTTCTTGTTGGCGCCCCTTCCCGTCGGTTAGGTTCGCCTCGCTCCGACGCCCACGGCCCCGGCCTCGGCCACGTCGCGCCGGCCACCGCGGCTCCGGCCGTGTCACGCCGACCACCACGACCCGCTCCGGCCGGCCCTGCCCGCTCGACTCCGCGTACGCCACCGCGGCTGTCCGGCAGGCACGACCGCGCTCCGGCCTTCACGGCTTCGGCCCGCTCGACTCCGCTTCGACCACCTCACGGGGGAGGCGCTCCATGGCGTTCCGGTTCCGCTCCAGTCGACGCCCGGGCGCGTGCCGCCGCGCGGCCCGGCGGACGGCGGCCACCGTCGCCGCCCTCGGGCTCGGACTCGGCCTCGCCGCGTGCGGCGGCGGTACGGGCGCGGGCGGCGGGAAGTCCGGCGCCACCGGCGCGGGCGCCCACAACGCGACCCGGACGCTTCACACCGTCATGGGCGACGTCGCCGTGCCGCCGCACCCGGACCGGGTCGTGGTGCTCGACACGGACGCTCTCGACTCCGCTGTCACCCTGGGCGTCCGTCCCGTCGGCGCCACCACCGTCGCGGCGGGCGCGCCCGTCTCCACGTACCTGCCGAAGGACGAAACGGCCCGGACCCGGCCCGTCGGCGTGATCGGCTCGCCCGACCTGGAGCGCGTCGCCGCTCTGAAGCCCGACCTCATCCTCGGCAGCAGGGCCCGGGACGGGAAGAGCTACGCCCAGCTGTCGGCGATCGCCCCGACCGTGTTCACCGACACCACCGGCCCCACCTGGCGGCAGAACTTCACGCTCCACGCCCGCGCCCTGGACCGCACCGGCCGCGCCGCCCAGGTCGAGAAGGCGTACACGACCCGGGTGCGCCAGGTGGTCACCTCGATCGGCGGCGCGGCCGAGGCGGCGAGGACGAAGGTGGCCTTCGTCAGGTTCGTCGAGGGCGCCGACACCCGGCTGTACCTCAACGACACGTTCGTCGGCTCGATCTTCCACGACCTCGGCCTCGGCCGCCCCGCCGACCAGGACAGGAACGGCTTCTCCCTGGACGTCTCACCCGAGCGGATCGACCGCGCCGACGCCGACGTGATCTTCCACTCGACCTACGGGGACCCGGCGAAGGCCCGGGAGACCGGCATCGTCGGCGGCCCCCTGTGGCACGGGCTCAAGGCCGTGCGCCACAAGAGGGTGTTCGCCGTGGACGACAACCTCTGGATGCTCGGCATCGGCTACACCGGCGCCGGGCGGGTCCTGCGGCAGATCGGCACGGACCTCGGGGCGGGCGCCGCGTCCTGAGCCCGTGCCGGCCGCACGAGAACCCCGCGCCGGCGCCCCGCGCCCCGTCCCGCCGTCCCGCCGTCCCGCCGTCCCACTCCGTCCCGCCCCGACGGCGAGAGGAGGCCGGCCTACCCCGGCTGGGCGGCGTCCCCCGCCCCACCGGGCAGCGCCGGGCCCCGCACGTCGGGCGGCGGTGCGCCGAACGTCGTCCAGGCCGCCTGCTCCGGCACCCGCAGAACCGTCCTGCCGGCGACCGCGTTGAGGATCGTCGCCGCCCGCCACGCGCCGAGCGTCAGGTCGGGCGCGCCGACGCCGTGCGTGTGCAGTTCCGCGTTCTGGACGTACAACGCGCCGGGCACCCCCGGTTCGAGCGCCACCCGGTACGAGCCGTCGATGCGGTAGCGGCCCTTCTCGTCCCAGTCGATCAGCTTGACCATGCCGTCCAGGAACGGAGGGCGGACGGCCGCGTATCCGGTCGCGCTGACCACCGCGTCGGTGCGCACCGTGAACGACGTGCCCTGTTCGTCGTGGCGGCACGCCAGTTCGTACCCGCCCTCCTCCAGCGCACTGATGCCGGCGACCGTGACGCCCGGGTGCAGGGAGGCCGGCGCGGGCGCGCCGCCGATCGTGCGCTCGTACAGCAGGTCGTGGATGTCGGCGAGCGTCTCCTCGCTGACGCCCTTGTAGAGCTGCCACTGCCGTGCCAAGAGCTGGTCGCGTCTGTCCTCCGGCAGCGCGCGGAAGTAGCGGACGTAGTCGGGTGTGAAGTGCTCAAGCCCGATCTTGGAGTACTCCATCGGCGCGAAGGCCGGGGTCCGGGCCACCCATCGCACGAACGGGCCTCCGTGCGGGCCGCGTTCGCCCGCCGCGCCCGGTTCCGGTGCCGGTGCCGTCTCCGGTGCCGTGTCCGGTGCCGTCTCCGCTCCCGGGTGCGGTCGCGGGTGCGCTCCCGGGTGCGGTCGCGGATCCGGTCGCGGATCCGGTTCCGTGTAGTGCCGCAGCAGGTCCAGCACGATCTCCGCGCCGGACTGGCCGCCGCCGACGACGGTCACGTCGCGGGCGCGTGCCAGTTCCGCGCGGTGGGTGCGGTAGTCGGCGCTGTGCAGCACGCGCCCGGCGTGCGCCGCGGCACGGACGTACCGGCGCAGCGGCTGCGGCACCACCGGCTGCGTCCCCACGCCCAGCACCACCTGGCGGGCCAGGACGCGGGTCGTGGCGGATCCAGGCCCGGACCGGAACGTGACCGCCAGCGCCGACGCGCCCTCGTCGGGTGTGATGTCCGTGACCTGCGCGCCGAACCGGCACGACGGCAGGGAGTTCGCGACCCAGCGGCAGTAGTGGTCGTACTCGCGGCGGGGTATGTGGAAGCGCTCGGAGAAGAAGAACGGGAACATCCGGTCGTGTTCCCGCAGGTAGTTGAGGTACGTCCAGCGGCTGGTGGGGTCGGCCAGCGTCACCAGGTCCGCGAGGAAGGGGACTTGCAGCACCGTGCCGTCGAGCAGCAGTCCCGGGTGCCAGGAGAAGGCGGGCTTGGCGTCGAGGAAGAGCGCGCTCAGGCCGGGTGCGGCGTCGGCGAGCGCCGCGAGCGACAGGTTGAAGGGCCCGATGCCGACCCCGACGAGGTCGTGGACGATGGGTTCTGCCATACGGATCTCCTCGGTGGGAGGGGTGGGAGAACGGCGTACACGCGCACGCGCACGTCACGCCGCGCTCCCCGTACGGCGGTTGCCGTCGCTCCGCGACACCGGCGGGCAGCCGGTCGTGCCGTGGCCAACCGGCAGTCTACGAAGCGTTGTTGAGAATCAGGGCCGTCCCGGAGGGTCCCGGGGGGCGGCCGGGAGCGAGGAGGGCGCACACCCGCGCTCCGTCCCGTTGCTCCCGCGC
Source organism: Streptomyces fuscigenes (assembly GCF_021556455.1). Lineage (GTDB taxonomy): Bacteria > Actinomycetota > Actinomycetes > Streptomycetales > Streptomycetaceae > Streptomyces > Streptomyces fuscigenes. The sequence continues at coordinate 3,751 of NZ_JAKGCV010000081.1, forward strand.
GGCTCAGCCGCCGCTCAGGACCCGGATGCGGACACGGATCCGGACGCGGCCCCGGACCCGGAACCAGAGGCAGATCCGGATCCGGATCCAGACGCAGAGGCAGACCCGGAACCGGAGGCAGCCCCGGATCCGGAACCAGACGCAGACCCGGACCAGAGGCAGAGGCGGCCCCGGAACCGCAACAGAGGCAGAGGCAACCCCGGACCCGGGCCCGGGCCCGGACTCGTCGCCGCCGTCAGGGACGCAGGGCGCGTCCCCAGACCTCGGTGGCCCGCCCGGTGCCGACGGACGGCACGTGCGGGTCGTCCGCCCCTGCCGTGCCCAGCCGCACCCAGCCCCAGGCGGTGAGGGACGCGGCCGCACCCTCGTTGCCGGGGTCCGCGCGCGTGACGGCCAGTGCCGCGTCCGTACGGGCGAGGAGCGCGTCGAGCAGCCGTCCGGCCACTCCCATCCGCCGGTAGGGCGGCCGTACGGTCAGCTCCGCGAGGGCGAACACCTGGCCGGATACGGTCAGTTCCTCCACGTCCCACGGCTCCTCGGTGCGCAGGTCCCGCCACCAGTCGCCCGAGCGGTCGATGAGGTAGCCGTAGGCGTGCCCGGCCGTGCGGCCGCCGGACCCCGCGACGACCATGTCGAACCCGTCCCGGCTGAACGCGCGGCGGAACGCGGTCAGGAACGCCTGCCGGTCCTCGTACTCCGCGCCGTGAGCGCGGTGGTACGTCTCGACGAATTCATCCGCGAGGGCTTCCTGCTGCTGCTCGGCCTGCCACCTGCTCAGGTGACGCAAGAAGACTTCTGCCACGTGAGGTTGTCCTCCCACCTGGGCCCGTGCGGACCGTGAACATCTGCGTCCATCGTCGCAGGGCAGGCCCGGTGACGGGAACCGTGCCAAGGATCTTTGTCGGTCCGGGGCTCCCGTCCGCGCCCTCCGCGCCCCGGGGCGGCGCCCGGACCCGTGTCTCATGTCGAACCCGAGCCACGCCGGGCCCGCGTCAGGCCGGGGCCGCGTCAGGCCGGGGCCGCGTCAGGCCGGGGCTTTCGTCTCATGTCGAACCCGTGCCACCCCGGGCCCGCGTCAGGTCACCCGCGTACGCGGGCCCCTCCGCACGTCTGTCCGGCCCGGCCGCGCGGCGCGGCGCGCCTCCGTCACGGTCCTCCGCCGTCCGGCCCGGGGCCCGCGGCCGACACGTCCCCCGTCCGGCGCCGGACGTCCGGCGCGGCGCGTCACCGCAACCGGCCAGGTCCGGGCACCTCCGCTCCCGTCCCGTCGATTTCGCGGGGTCCGGCCGTCCGGGGACCTCACCGTCTTGACGTACCGTGACCATTCACGGCCGCCCATCACCCGGTGTGTGCAGGCCGCTATCCTGTGCGGGCCGGTGCGACGCCTTGCGGCGGACACCGTCTTGTACGGGGGGACGCGCACCGCATGTCCGGCGGGGCGTCACGCGTCGGTCGGGTGCCAGGGGCACCGGATCCGCCGGGTGCCGCGACGCCACGCACCAGCAGGTGCCGCCGCAGGATCCGTACGCGGTCCGTACGGGCCCCTGGGCGGCTTCGTACCGCCGAAGGGCTCACCATGTCTCACCCGTCCGTCCGACCCGGCCTCCTCCGCGCGCTGCGGGGCGGATCCCGGCCGGCCGCCGCCCTGCTCGTCGGCGGGCTGCTGCTCGCCGGCTGCGGCACGGCGGGCACCGCGGGCGGGCACCACGAGAGCACGGGAGACCGCTCGGCCGGGCAGCCGGACGCCGCCGGGACTTCCGGCCACGGCGGCCAGGGCGCGGGCGACGACGGCAAGGCCAACCGCTCCGAGACCCGTTCCGCGCTCAGCGCCCGCATCCCCGACCAGGCGTCGCCGACACTCCCCGGGGTCGGCCCCCGCATGACCGCGCGGATCCCCTCCACCACCCGCCAGGCCGTCGTGGTCACGGGTGCGGGCCACGACACCAACACCGCGACCTTCCGCCTCTACGAGCGGACCGACGCGGATGCGCCGTGGCGCCCCGCCCTGGACGTCTGGCCCGCGCACAACGCGCTGCGCGGCTGGACGGCGCACCACATGGTCGACGACCGGCGCTCGCCCATCGGGGTCTTCTCCCTGACGGACGCGGGCGGCAAGGAGCCCGACCCCGGCACCAAGCTGCCCTACGACCACAGCTTCCACTTCACCGCGTACGGGCGCGGGTTCGACGGCGAGCCGCTGGCGGGCGCCTTCGACTACGTCGTCGCCATCAACTACAACCGCGACCCCGGCACGAGCCCGCTCGACCTGGACAAACCGATGGGCACGGAGCGCGGCGGCGGCATCTGGATCCACGTCGACCACGGCGGTCCCACGCAGGGCTGCGTCTCGATCTCGAAGGACCACATCAGGCAGTTGCTGCGGACGCTGGACCCGGAGAGCCACCCGGTCGTGGTGATGGGCGACGCCGCGTCGCTGGCGAGCTGAGGCGGACCGTAGCGGGGACGGGGGGCCGGGGACGGGGGACGGGCGCCGACGGTGGGCGGACGAGGCGAGCCCGGGCGGTGCCCCGCAGCCGGGCCGACCGGGCGGTGCCCCGCAGCCGGCGTCTCCGCTCCGTCCGCCGGCGGCCGGTGCGCGCCGACGGACGGGCCGTGACGGCGCGGTGGCGCATCGGCGGCGCAGAACGTGCGTCCGCGAGGCCGAGTCCTCACGACCCCGAGGCGTACCCCACGAAACGGACCCAGGCGCCGGGCGTGAGCGCCAGGCGTGCGCCGTCGACGTCCTTGGAGTCGCGGACGTGGACCGTCCCGGGGGTCGCGGCGACCTCCACGCAGGAGTTGCCGTCGTTCCCGCCGCTGTAGCTGCTCTTGAACCAGGCCAGTTCGGGCGCGTGCCGTCCGGACACCGTGCGCATCATGTCTCTCCCAGCAGTCTCTCGATGAAGGCCAGCGACTCGCGCGGCGGCAGGGCCTGCGCGCGGATGGTGCCGTAGCGCAACTCAAGGATACGAAGCTGCCTGGGATCGGTGGTCGGGCGGCCGTTGAAGGCACCGTCCGAGCGCCCTACGGCCGTACCGTCCCCGAACTTCAGCATCTCGATCCTGCCGTCCAATCCGGAGTGCGTTTCACAGTGCAGCGGCATGACCTGGAGGACGACATGGTGCAACCGCCCGACAACCAGCAGGCGTTCGAGTTGGCGACGCCACACCATTGTCCCTCCGATGGGCCGGCGCAGCGGCGCCTCTTCCAGGACGAAATGGATGGACGGTGCCGGGTCGCGGTCGAAGACCGACTGGCGGGCCAGGCGGGCGGCCACCATGCGTTCCACGTCGTCCGGTGAGTACGGCGGCTGCGCGGCCCGGATCACGGCACGCGCGTGCTCCGGGGTCTGCAGGAGCCCGGCGACGATGTTGCACTCGTACACGCCGATCTCGACGGCCGTGGCCTCCAGCTTCGCCAGCTCCCGTACCTTCTTCGGGTACCGGACCCGCCCGACGTCCTCCTTCATCGCGGCGAGCAGGCCGCCCGCGCCCAGCACCTCGTCGGCCTTGTCCAGGTACTCGGGCCGGGGGATGCGCTTCCCGCCCTCGATCTTGTAGACCAGGTCCTCCCCGTACCCCACGGCGGCCGCGAAGTCGGGCGCGCGCATCCCCACCGCCTCGCGCCGCAGCTTCAACTGCCGCCCCACGGTGGCGATCACGGCCACGCCCCAGTCGTCGTCCGGGTCCACCTCCCAGCCCGGCTCGTGGGCGTTCTCGCGCCCCGCCCCGTCCCGGTCCGTCCCGCTCGCCACCCCGCTGTACACCGGCATCGGCGTCCTTTCCTCGCACCGCGGCACCGCGTCCGTCACCCTCGCGCGCTACCCGTGCCGCCCGTGCCGACAGTCCGGACAGCGCCGGACAAGCCCCGGACAGTCACCGTACGCAACGGCCCTGTCACTCCCCACGGTAGGCCGCGGCGGCCACTCTCGGTGACGTGAACCAGGAACCTCTCGCCTCCCCCGCCCGGCCCGCATGCGGGCGCGTGTCCGAACACCGTCCGGCCGACCTCGACTTCAGCGTGCTGTTGTCGTCCACACCCCGGGGCGCCCGCCTCGCGCGTCTGCTCGCGGACACGCAACTGCGGGACTGGGGGCTCCCCTCGGATCCCGCACGGCTCCTCGTCGCCGAGCTGGCGGCCAACGCCGTCTCCCACGGCCGGGTCCAGGGACGGGACTTCAGGCTCACCCTCCGCCTGGCCGGGGACGTCCTCCGCATCGAAGTGGCGGACGCGCGGGGTGAGCGCCTGCCCGAACTCCGACGGCCGCGACCGGATGCCGAATCGGGTCGCGGCCTGCTGCTCGTGGACGCACTCGCCCACCGCTGGGGAGTCGCGGACGGCCCCTTTCCGCGCAAGACCGTGTGGGCCGAACTGCGCCTCGCGACACCGGAATTCCCGGCTCCGCATGGCTGCGTCCCGCATGCCGGGGCACCGGAACCCGGATTCCCGTGCTCCGGTGCCCCGGGCGCCTTCCCCAAGGAACACCAGAGGGAAAGAACCCCCGCCGAGCCCACCCCTCCGCCCGTCACCGGAGCCAGGGGCGGGACTCACTCGGGCGGGTGAACATCACCGGCTCGGCTGGATTTCCCATACCTCGACTGCTCTACGCTCAGCGCGACAAGCAGAGCATTCCCAGACATACGTCGGCCCCCGGCCGGGACTCGCAATCCCGATCGAGGGCCTGACCACCGAGGAAGAAGAGCCTTCCCGATGGGTACCCCCGACCCTAGCGTGCACCCGCACGCCCAGTCAGCCGTTGCCGCCGACGAACCCCCCGCCCGGGCGACGCGGCACTCCCGCGTTCGGCCGCCCGCCGAACGCGCCTTCGGCGTCACGCACGACAACTCCCGTCACACGAGCCGCTTCACGGTGATCGGCAACCACCTCGCGCAGCACGCCGAACTCTCGCTGCTCGCCATCGGCCTCGCGGTGCACATCCAGTCGCTGCCCGCCGGCGCGCGCATCGACATCAAGAGCCTCACGGAGCGCTTCCCCGAGGGCGCGGCCCGCATCGCCGCCGCCCTGCGCGAACTGGAGGCCCACCACTACCTGCGCCGCGAACGGGCGCGCATGCCCGGCGGCCGGATCGTCACGCGCACGGTCTCCTGCAACCAGCCGCGTGCGGCGGCACGGCAGCAGGCCCCGGCCGGCGAACAGCTCCCGCCGTCCCGGCGCCGCCTCCCAGCGACGGCCCGGCCCGCCCCGGCCACCGGCGCCCAACCGGCCCCCGAGGCATGCGCCGCCCGACCGTTCGGCACGCAACCGGCCTCCGCCACCGCCGCCGGGCCAGGGCGCCCCAGCCAACCCGGCAACCCCAGCCAACCCGTCCACCTCGACCATCTCGGGGATCCCGACCATCCCGACCATCTTGGCCATCCCGATCACCCCGACCACCTCCACCACCCCGATCACCCAGATCAGCCCGATCACCTCGGCCGCTCCGATCAGCCCGATCACCTCGACCGCTCCGGCCGACAGCGCAGGACGCGCGGAAGACACCCCCTGCCCGCCGTACCGGAGCCCTGCTTCCCCACCGCGCCCCTCCTCGGCACCGCCACGGACCTCCTGACCGGCCTGCACCACGCGGACCCCCGTCTCCTGCTGTCCGCCTGCGACGCGGCGCACCTCGCCCCCGGTGTCGCGGCCTGGCTCGAACGGGACGTGCACCCCGACGCCGTACGGCACGCGCTGACGACCGGCCTCCCGCCCGAAGGCCCCCGGCGGGCCGCCGCCCTCCTGGCCCACCGGCTCACGGCGCAACTGCCGCCACCGCCGCCGTTCCGCGAACCGGAGCCCCCGCCGCCGGTCCACCACCCCTTCCAGACCTGCGACCTCTGCGACCGCGCCTTCCGCTCCCCCGAACCGGGCACGTGCCGCGACTGCCGCCCGTCGACTCCGGCGGCGGCGTCGGTGGTGCGGGGGACGGCGACAGCGACGACAGCAACGGCATCGACGGTGAGGGGGACGGGGACGACGGCATCAGCGTCGGCATCGGCGTCGGCAGGACTGGCCGGGACACGCCGACACCTGTCCGCATCGCCGGGGTCTGCACCGTGGTGAGGAGCCCTCGCACAGGGCCGACGCGACAGGCGCGCGCCTGCCGGCACGACAGGCGTGCGCCCTCTTCCCGAAAACCTTGACCTTGCCCCATGGGGAGGGAAGATGCTGTCTCTTGTCCGGGGGGACGGGCCGCCGGGGCCCGCTCGGCAGGATCGTCGCGGCCGACATGATCGGCGGGACCGTCACGGGAAGGGGAGCTCAGATGGTCGAAGCCTGCGTCATTCTCGACATTGGCGGCGTGCTGGAGATCACGCCGGAAACGGGCTGGCTGGGGCGGTGGGAGGAACGGCTCGGGATGCCTCCGGGCGCCGTCGACGAGCGGATGCACGACGTGTGGCGGGGCGGCAGCCTCGGGCACATCGGCGAGCGCGAGGTCCGCGACCAGTTGTCGGCCCGCCTCGGTATCGACTCCGCTCACGCCGACGCCTTCATGGAGGATTTCTGGCACGAGTATGTGGGGACGGCGAACGAGGAGCTCATCGACTACGTGCGCGGACTCCGCGGAAGCTGCCGACTGGGCATCCTGAGCAACAGCTTCGTCGGCGCCCGCGAGCGGGAGACCGAGCTCTACGGATTCGACGAACTGGTGGAGCGGATTCTCTACTCTCACGAAATAGGCGTCGCGAAACCCGACCCGCGTGCCTTCGAGGCCGCCTGCGCCGCTTTGGACGCCCGGCCGGAGGACTGCCTGTTCATCGACGATCTGACGGAGAACGTACGGGCGGCCCAGGCGGCGGGCCTGAAGGCGCATCTGTTCGAAGGCAACGCCGGGGCGTTCAGATGCATCGCGGCACACCTGGACGGCGCACCTTCGAGCGCAGGGTGATTCCGTGCCCTGGTGAGCGCGGGGCCGCGCGACTCCGCGGGCAGCCGGGGCGGCCCGCCCGCAACACCCGTCAACGACCAGCCGCCCTCGCGCCCTTCACTCTGCGATCCTGGCCGGATGGACAGCCCGGAGCACAGCGCACCCGAGCCCGCCGCCCCTGAACCCGTCACGCCCGAACACGTCACGCCCGGACCCCCCGACCCCGAGCCCGTCGCCCCCGACGGACCGCCCCTGCGCACGCGCACGCTGCTCACCCAGGAGTGGCAGGACCTCGCGATGCTCCACTGGGCGGTGGACCCCGCCGCCGTGGCGCCCCTCCTGCCGGCGGGCACCCGGCCGGACCTGTTCGAGGGCACGACATACGTGGGATTGATCGCGTTCCGGATGTACGGGATCGGTTTCCTCGGCCTGCCCGCGGTGCCTTACTTCGGGACGTTCCCCGAGACGAACGTGCGGCTGTACTCCGTGGACGGACAGGGCCGCCGCGCCGTGGTGTTCCGCTCCCTGGAGGCCGCCAGGCTGGTGCCCGTACTCGTCGCGCGGGCCGGGTTCCGGCTGCCGTACACCTGGGCGCGGATGCGCGTCCGCCGCGAGGACCCCGGCGGGAGCGTACTCACGTACACGAGCGGCAGGCGCTGGCCCGGGCCGGTCGGCGCCGCCGCGCGGATCCGCATCAGGGCGGGCGAAGCGATCGCCGAGCCGACGCCCCTCGAACACTTCCTCACGGCACGCTGGGCGCTGCACACGACCCGCGGCCGCGGGCTCGCACACCTGCCGAACACCCACCCGCGCTGGCCGCTGCACCGCGCGGAGCTGCTCGAATGCCGCGAGACGCTGATCGCGGCGGCGGGCCTCGACGCGCCGCTCGGGCCGCCCGCGAGCGTGCTGTACTCGCCGGGCGTCCCGGTCCGCTTCGGCCGCCCCGGGCGCTGAACACCCGGCCGTCCCCGGGCGTCGGCCCCGTCGCGCGACGCCGGAGGCCGGCCCCGGCAAACCGGGACCGGCCTCCTCGCGTACGTCCGTCGCGAAGGACGCGACGGTCGGGACGGTCAGGCCGTCGGGGGCTCCTCCAGGCGGGGGAAGAGCACCGCGCCCTTGGTGACCGTGGCCCCGGCGGGCAGCCGGCCCCACGTGGCGGTGTCCGCGATGCGCTGGTCGGCGAGCGCGCCCAGCGACTCGGCCGCGCCGAGCGAGTCCCACAGCTTCTGGCTGGTGTCCGGCATGACCGGGTTCAGCAGGACCGCGATCGCACGCAGCGACTCGGCCGCCGTGTACAGGATCGTGGCGAGCCGCGCCTGGCCCTCGTCGGAGGTGTCCTTGGCCACCTTCCACGGCTCCTGCTCGGTCAGGTAGCCGTTGACCTGCTTCACGAAGTCGAAGATCGCCGCGATGCCGCCGGAGAAGTCCAGCTCCTCGCCGATGCGCCGGTCGGCCTCGGCGACCGCCTTCGACAGGCCGTCGCGCACGGCCTGCTCGGCGTCGCCGCCGGCCGTGGCCTCCGGCAGCTTCCCGCCGAAGTACTTGCCGACCATGGCCGCGACGCGGGACGCGAGGTTGCCGTAGTCGTTCGCGAGCTCGGAGGTGTAGCGGGCGCTGAGGTCCTCCCACGAGAAGGACCCGTCCTGCCCGAACGCGATCGCGCGCAGGAAGTACCAGCGGTAGGCGTCCACGCCGAAGTGCGTCGTCAGGTCCTGCGGCTTGATGCCCGTCAGGTTGGACTTCGACATCTTCTCGCCGCCGACGAGCAGCCAGCCGTTCGCCGCGATCTTGCCGGGCAGCGGGAGGCCGTTCGCCATCAGCATCGCCGGCCAGATGATCGCGTGGAAACGCAGGATGTCCTTGCCCACCAGGTGCACGTCGGCGGGGAAGGTCGCGTCGAACCTCGTCTGGTCGGCGCCGTAGCCGACGGCCGTCGCGTAGTTGAGGAGCGCGTCGATCCACACGTAGATCACGTGCTTCGGGTCCCACGGGACCGGGACGCCCCAGTCGAACGTCGAGCGGGAGATCGACAGGTCCTGCAGCCCCTGCTTGACGAAGTTCACGACCTCGTTGCGCGCCGACTCCGGCTGGATGAACCCGGGGTTCGCCTCGTAGTGCGCGAGCAGCTTCGGACCGTACTCGCTGAGCTTGAAGAAGTAGTTCTCCTCTTGGAGGATGTCCACCGGCTTCTTGTGGATGGCACACAGCTGCGTGCCGTCCTCGGCCTCGATGAGGTCCCCGGGGAGCTTGTACTCCTCGCAGCTCACGCAGTACGGGCCCTCGTAGCCGCCCTTGTAGATCTCGTCCTTGTCGTACAGGTCCTGGACGAACTCCTGGACCCGGTCCGTGTGGCGCTTCTCCGTGGTGCGGATGAAGTCGTCGTTCGCGACGTCGAGGTGCGTCCACAGGGGGCGCCACGATTCCTCGACGAGCTTGTCGCACCACTCCTGGGGAGTGACGCCGTGCGCCTCGGCGGTGCGCAGGATCTTCTGACCGTGCTCGTCCGTGCCGGTGAGGTACCACACCTTCTCGCCGCGCTGCCGGTGCCAGCGCGTGAGCACGTCGCCTGCGACGGTCGTGTAGGCGTGGCCCAGATGGGGAGCGTCGTTGACGTAATAGATGGGGGTGGAGACGTAGTACGTCTTCTCGCCCCGCGCTTCGGGTTCTGTGGCCGCCATGCTCGAAATGGTATCCGCCGCGTTCCGGTGCCTCCCAACCGTTTCCCGGGCCGCCGCGGCGCCGCGGGAACCGTGCGTGGCCGGTCCGCTCCGCGCCGTGGGCGGGCCGCTCCGTACTGCCGTGCGGGCGCCCGGGGGTGAACACTGGACACCTGTCCCCGTGTACGGGGGCCGGGGCGTCTAGGGTGCGGAGCGGGAGGAACGGGACAGCGGTACGGGAGAGCGGCGAGAGCGGCAGGAGTGCTGCGGGATCTTCGTCGCGTTCCCGATCGTTCCTCGTCGTGGGCCCGTGTTCGGATCCCGTGCGCCGGGCTTGCGGGACCGCGGGCTTCCGGCTCGCCGGAGTTCCCGCTCGCCGGGTCCCCGGGCTTTCCGGGGCCCTCGGCTTCCGGGTGCAGGGGTCTCGGGGCTCCCGGGTTGCGGGTCCCGCGCGCGACGGTGCGCGACGGGCGCAGAGGCGGCAGGAGGTGTGGTCCGGTGGCAGGTGGGTCGGATCGGACGGATCGGTCGGGCGGAGCGGAGACGCCAGAGTGGGACGGCGTCGGGCTGCCGCCCGCCGCACGGGAGCGGCTGGAGGGCGTGCAGCGCTCGGGCACGTGGTCCTCCGCGCTGTCCACGGGCGCCTTCGCGGCGGTGCGCTCCGTGGGCTTCGATCCCGTCGGACAGGTGATGGGCTCGGCCGTCTACCAGATCTGGAACGTCTACGACTGCCGCTACTCCGGCGCCGACCTGCTGAACCGGGGCGCGCCCGCGCAGACCGTCCTCTACGGCGTGGAGGGCTACGACGCGGCGCGGCGCACCGCGCTCGAACGGCTCACCAGCGAGTGCGCGGCGCTCGGCGGCGACGGAGTGGTCGCCGCGGAACTCACCGTCGCGCCGTTCCCCACGGACCCGGGCTACCTGGAGTTCAAGGTCATCGGCACGGCCGTGCGGGCGCGCGGCCCGGTGCGCCCGAAGCGCCCCTTCACCTGCCACCTGGACGGGCAGGGCTTCGCGAAGCTCGTCTCCAACGGCTGGGTGCCCGTGGAACTGCTGGTCGGCATGGCACGCGCGGTCACGCACGACACGTTCCTGACGAACGTCCAGTCGAGCAGCTGGAGCAACGCCGAGGTCGACGGCTGGTCGCAGCTCGTGCAGAGCGCGCGGGGGTCCTCCCGGCGCCGGCTGGCCCAGCTGGTGCGCTCCCGCGGCGGCGACGGCGTGATCCTCGCGTCGGGCTCGCTGGTCGTAAGGGAAGCGGCCTGCTGGCGCGTTCCCGACCAGCGGGACCACGTGGCGGACTCGACCATGATCGGCACGTCCGTCGCCGCGTTCCGCAGCTCCCCCGCGGAGCCGAGCACGCTGGCGGTCCTGCCGCTCGGCCGGCACGCCGACCGGCTCAGGGCGCGCCTGGCGGCCGTGGAGTCGTCGCCGTACGGGGACCCGCTGGAGCGGACGCGCCTCGTGCGGGAACTGAGCGACCTGGGCGAACAGGGATGACGGCCGCCACACGGGCGCCGTACGGGACGGACGCGCCGCGCCCGGGCCGGGCGTGCGCTCCGGCCGGCACGGCTACGGCTACGGCTGCGGCCACGGCGGCCGACGCCGGGCGCGCCAGGGAAGTTGCAGGACCCATCGATCCGCCGGACAGCGCTGCGGAGGACGCAGCGGACACGACAGAGGTGACGACGTGAGCGCAACGCAATCCGAGCCCGGACCGGGACCCTCGCAGGAAGGCGTACCCGCCGATGCCATGCGCAGGCTCGCCGAGCTGACGCCCGGCAAGGCCGGGTCGATCTTCACCAGCGACCTGTCGGTGAACGAGTTCCTGCTGGTCAGGGAGGCAGGCTTCCGGCCGATCGGCCTGGTGCTCGGCAGCTCGATCTACCACGTCGGCATCCAGATCGGCCGCTGGAGCAAGAACCAGGAGCTGGAGACGCTCAGCCAGGCGATGTACCACGCGCGCGAACTGGCCATGACCCGCATGGAGGCGGAGGCCGCGCAGCTCGGGGCCGACGGCATCGTCGGCGTCCGGCTCAGCGTGGAGGCGCGGGACTTCGGCAACGACATCGCGGAGTTCATCGCCATCGGCACCGCGGTGAAGGCCGACGAGCCGGCGCCGGGCGGCACGTCCTGGCGCAACAACAAGGACCAGCCGTTCACCTCCGACCTGTCCGGCCAGGACTTCTGGACGCTCATCAGGGCCGGATACGCGCCGCTCGGCATGGTGATGGGCACCTGCGTCTACCACGTCGCGCACCAGCGGATGGGCGCGGCGCTGTCGAACTTCGGCAAGAACGTCGAGATCGAACGGTTCACGCAGGCCCTGTACGACGCCCGCGAGCTGGCCATGGCCCGGATGCAGGCCGAGGCCGAGGAACTGCACGCGGAAGGGGTCGTCGGCGTCCAGCTCAACGCCCACAACCACCGCTGGGGCGGGCACACCACGGAGTTCTTCTCCATCGGCACCGCGGTGCGGCCCCTGCGTGAGGACCACGAGATCGCACGGCCGACGATGGTGCTCAGCCTGGACGGCTGAACCGCGCGCGGGAACCCGTCGAGGGAACGGAGCAGCCGGGCCGGGGCGGCCGGGCTGCCGGGAGTGAGGACGGCCATGGAACGAGAAGGGGGAGGTCGCGCATGAGCGGCACGGGCGGCGAGGAACAGGGCGCGGCGGACGGCGCGGACGGGCGGGGCGGCGACGGCGTGGCGACGCCCGGCGCGTCCGTCGAACTGCTGGCCGCGGCGCTGCGCAGGGACGCGGCCGACCTCGACGTGTACGCACAGGTGCTCGGCAGCTCCCTCGCCGAGGCCCTCCCGCCCGGTTCCGTGGAGCTGGAGCGCAAGCGCTCGGTCGGGGACCGGATGTCGGGCCGCCCCGGGCGGGTCGAACGGGCCGAGATCGCCCTGGGCGACGAACGCCTGATGCTGACCATGGCCCGCGGGCGGCTGGTGCCGGAGATCCTCAAGGTCGTACGCGGCGTCGTGCTCTCCCGCACCCAGGTGGAGATGGACGAGTGGGCACGCCGGCTCGCCGAGGCGATCACCGCGCGGGCCCGCTCCGACGCCCGCGCCCGCGCGGCGCTGGAGCGGCTGGTCGTGGGCGGCGCGGAGCAGTAGCGGCCCGCGGCCGCCCCGTACGGCGTCCGGCGCGACGGCTTGTCCGACCGCCCCGCGACGGCGTGAGCGGCAGGCGCTCGACACGACGGACGCTCCGTACGGCACTTCGTACGGAGCGTCCGTCACGCGGGCCCGGCTCGTTCGGCCGGCTGCCCGGCCGGCCGGCTGCCCCCCGTTCAGCGGCCCCCGGCCGCCTCCCATGCGCTGACCAGGCCCGCGTAGAGGTCGGCGTGGGGCAGTTCGTGCGGCTCGGGGCCGGCGTGGAAGAAGCCCACGTGGTCCATCTCCTGCTCCGTCTTGCGCAGGAAGTCGAACGCCTTGGAGTCGTACGGCCCGAACGCGACGAACGCCCAGGCCAGCGACTTGCCCGCCACATCGCTGAGCGCCTGGCGCGCGACGAGCTTGGCGTCCGGCGCGCCGTCGGTCTGGAACACGACGAGCGCGGGGCGCCCGGCCGCCGCGGCCGCCGACTTCTCGTAGTGGTCCACGACCTCCTCGACGGCGCGGTGGTAGCTGGTGCGCCCCAGGCGGCCGAGGCCCGCGTGGGTCTCGTCGATGACGTTCTCGTACGCGTCGAGCGAGAGGTCCGCCGAGCCGTCGATGTCCGTCGAGAAGAACACGGTGTGCACCACCGGCTCGGTCGCGCCCAGGTGCGCGGCCAGCGCGAGCACCTGCTCGCCCAGGCGCTGGGCGCTGCCCTCCTTGTAGAAGGACCGCATGGAGCCGGATCGGTCGAGGACGAGGTACACGGCCCGTTCGGGCGCGTCCGCCCCGCCCAGGGCCTCGCCCGCCGCGTCGTACGCGGCGCGCAGCGCCTCCGGGACGCGTCCGCCCGCATCGCCGGCACCGCCCGCCGCGTCCGCACCGCGCGCCGCGCCCGCCGCGTCCGCCGCGTCCGCCGCGACGGCGGAAGAGCCCGCGGCGGTCCCCGACTCGGCCTCGGGGGCCGCCTCGGACGTCGACGGGGTTTCGGGCTCGGGTACGGACGCCGCCTCGGGCGCCGCCTC
>NZ_JAKGCV010000082.1 GCF_021556455.1 Streptomyces fuscigenes
ACGGCGCCCGGCCCCACCGTCCTCGCCGGGCCGCGCCGCCGGCGGCCGCGCTCAGCGCGTGCGGGCGGGCAGGGCGCGCAGGAGCGCCAGGTCGACCTCTTCGAGCGAGGTGACGACGCGCCGGCCGGGGGCGGGCTCGATCGGCGCGATGGAGGGGACGACGAGGACGCGGCAGCCGGCGGCCTCGGCGGAGGCCACGCCCGTGGCGGTGTCCTCGATGACGGCGCACCGGCCGGGGTCCGCGCCGAGTCCCCGGGCCGCGATCAGGTACGGGTCCGGATGCGGCTTCGTGCGGGCCACCTCGTCGCCCGCGACCGTGAGCGTGAAGTGCTCGGGGCCCAGCGAGCGCAGCACCTGGTCGATGATGCTGCGGTGCGAGGCCGAGACGAGCGCGGTGGGGACCCGGTGCGCGGTGAGTTCCGCGAGCAGGCGCGCGGCCCCGGGCATCAGCGGCACGCCCTGTCTGATGCGGTCCTCGAAGGCGCTGTTGAGCAGCAGCACCATGTCGTCGAGGCCCACGGAGGCGCCGGTGGCCTCGATGAGGAACCCGGCGCTGCGCGCCATCGGCCCGCCCACCACGATGTCGCGCCAGCCCTCGTCCAGGACGTGGCCGAGCTCCTTGAAGACCTCGACCTCGGCGTCCCACCAGAGGCCCTCGCTGTCCACCAGGGTGCCGTCCATGTCGAGCAGCACGGCCTGCAGGGCGGAGCCCTCGGCCGTCGTGGACATCGACGTGGGGACCGTACTGGTCATCCGGCACACCTCCGTGAGGGGACGAGAAGGCCGGCCGCTGCCCACGGGGTTCCCCGCCAGGGCCGGCGGCCGGCCTGCACTGGACCGACCAGTGTACGTCCCGCCTGCGCGCCGCGCCCGGTCGGCGGGCGTGCCCCGGGTGACGATCCGGTTACCGCGCGTTGAAGTACTTCGCCTCCGGGTGGTGGATGACGATGGCGTCGGTGGACTGCTCCGGGTGGAGTTGGAACTCCTCGGAGAGCTGGACACCGATGCGCTCGGGCTCCAGCAGGGCGGCGATCTTCGCGCGGTCCTCCAGGTCGGGGCAGGCCCCGTAGCCCAGCGAGAAGCGGGCGCCGCGGTACTTCAGCGAGAACATGTCCTCGACGTCCGCCGGGTCCTCGCCCGCGAAGCCGAGCTCGGAGCGCACGCGGGCGTGCCAGTACTCCGCGAGGGCCTCGGCCAGCTGCACGGACAGGCCGTGGAGCTCCAGGTAGTCGCGGTAGGAGTTGGCCTCGAACAGCTCGGCGGTGCGCTCGCCGATGCGCGAGCCGACGGTGACGACCTGGAAGCCGACGACGTCCGTCTCGCCCGAGTCCTCCGGGCGGAAGAAGTCCGCGAGGCACAGGTGCCGGCCCCGGCGCTGGCGCGGGAAGGTGAAGCGGGTGCGCTCGGCGCCGTCCTCGCCCAGGACGATCAGGTCGTCCCCCTTCGACACGCACGGGAAGTAGCCGTAGACGACGGCCGCCTCCAGCAGGTTCTGCGTGTGCATCTGGTCGAGCCAGCCGCGCAGGTGCGGGCGGCCCTCGCTCTCGACGAGCTCCTGGTACGAGGGGCCGTCGCCGGCCCGGTTCTCCTTCAGGCCCCACTGGCCCTTGAAGAGGGCGCCCTCGTCGAGCCAGGAGGCGTACTCCGCGAGCTGGATGCCCTTGACGACGCGGCTGCCCCAGAACGGCGGGGCCGGCACCGGGTTGTCGGTGGCGACGTCGGAGCGGGTGACGGTCCCCTCCTCCGGCCGCTCCAGCACGGCGGTCGTCGCGGCGGACTTGACCCGGCGCTGCTTGAGCTCGGGCAGCGTCGCGCCGGGCACGCCCCGCTTGACGGCGATCAGCGCGTCCATGAGCCGCAGCCCCTCGAACGCGTCGCGCGCGTAGCGGACCTCGCCCTCGTAGATCTCGTGGAGGTCCTGCTCGACGTACGCGCGGGTCAGGGCGGCGCCGCCCAGGATGACAGGGTAGTCCGCGGCCATGCTGCGCTGGTTGAGCTCCTCCAGGTTCTCCTTCATGATCACCGTGGACTTGACCAGGAGCCCCGACATGCCGATGACGTCGGCCCTGTGCTCCTCGGCCGCCTCCAGGATCGCGGAGACGGGCTGCTTGATCCCGAGGTTGACCACGTTGTAGCCGTTGTTGGACAGGATGATGTCGACGAGGTTCTTGCCGATGTCGTGGACGTCGCCGCGGACGGTGGCGAGGACGATCGTGCCCTTGCCTTCGGCGTCGGTCTTCTCCATGTGCGGTTCGAGGTAGGCCACCGCGGACTTCATGACCTCGGCGGACTGGAGCACGAACGGCAGCTGCATCTTGCCGGAGCCGAACAGCTCGCCGACGACCTTCATGCCGTTCAGCAGAGTCTCGTTGACGATGTCCAGCGCGGGGCGCTCGGCGAGCGCGGCGTCGAGGTCGCCCTCCAGGCCGTTCTTCTCGCCGTCGATGATGCGGCGCTCCAGGCGCTCGTTCAGCGGCAGCGCGAGCAGTTCCTCGGCCCTGCCGTCCTTCATCGACTTGGTGTTGACGCCCTCGAACAGCTCCATCAGCTTCTGGAGCGGGTCGTAGCCCTCGGAGCGGCGGTCGTAGATCAGGTCGAGTGCCGTCGTGACCTGCTCCTCGTCCAGGCGCGCGATGGGCAGGATCTTGGAGGCGTGCACGATCGCCGAGTCGAGCCCGGCCTTGACGCACTCGTCCAGGAAGACGGAGTTGAGGACGACGCGCGCGGCCGGGTTGAGGCCGAAGGAGATGTTGGACAGGCCGAGCGTCGTCTGCACGTCGGGGTGGCGGCGCTTGAGCTCGCGGATCGCCTCGATGGTGGCCGCGCCGTCGCCGCGCGACTCCTCCTGGCCCGTACAGATGGTGAAGGTGAGGCAGTCGACGAGGATGTCCGACTCGTGGATGCCCCAGTTGCCCGTCAGGTCACCGATCAGGCGCTCCGCGACGGCCACCTTGTGCTCGGCGGTGCGGGCCTGGCCCTGCTCGTCGATGGTCAGGGCGATCAGGGCGGCGCCGTGCTCCGCGGCCAGCTGCGTGACCTTGTGGAAGCGGGACTCGGGGCCGTCGCCGTCCTCGTAGTTGACCGAGTTGATGACGGCACGGCCGCCGAGCTTCTCCAGGCCGGCGCGCAGGACGTCCAGCTCGGTGGAGTCCAGCACGATCGGCAGGGTGGAGGCGGTGGCGAAGCGCCCCGCCAGCTCCTCCATGTCGGCGACGCCGTCGCGGCCCACGTAGTCGACGCAGAGGTCGAGCATGTGGGCGCCCTCGCGGATCTGGTCGCGCGCCATCTCGACGCAGTCGTCCCAGCGGCCCTCGAGCATGGCCTCGCGGAACTTCCTGGAGCCGTTGGCGTTCGTGCGCTCGCCGATCGCCAGGTACGAGGTGTCCTGCCGGAAGGGCACGGTCTGGTACAGGGAGGCGGCGCCCGGCTCGGGCTGCGGCGCGCGCTCGCGCCGCTCGGCTCCCCGTACCCGCTCGACGACCTGGCGCAGGTGCTCGGGCGTGGTGCCGCAGCAGCCGCCGACGAGGGAGATGCCGTACTCGGCGACGAAGGTCTCCTGCGCGTCGGCCAGCTCGCCGGGCTGGAGCGGGTAGTGGGCGCCGTCCTTGCCGAGGACGGGCAGGCCGGCGTTCGGCATGCAGGACAGCGGGACGCGGGAGTGCTGCGCGAGGTAGCGCAGGTGCTCGCTCATCTCCGATGGGCCCGTCGCGCAGTTCAGGCCGATCATGTCGATGCCGAGGGGCTCCAGCGCGGTGAGCGCGGCGCCGATCTCGGAGCCGAGCAGCATGGTCCCGGTGGTCTCGACGGTGACCGAGCAGATGATCGGGAGGTTGGTGCCCGTCGCCGCCAGGGCGCGGCGCGCGCCGAGGACGGCGGCCTTCGTCTGGAGCAGGTCCTGCGTGGTCTCGACGAGGAGCGCGTCGGCGCCGCCCGCGATCATGCCCTCGGCGTTGCGCTGGTAGGCGTCGCGGAGCTTGACGTAGGGGGCGTGGCCGAGGGTCGGCAGCTTCGTGCCCGGTCCCATGGAACCCAGCACCCAGCGCTGCTGTCCGGTGGACGCGGTGAACTCGTCGGCGACCTCGCGGGCGATGGCCGCGCCGGCCTCCGACAGCTCGAACACGCGCTCGGGGATGTCGTACTCGCCGAGGGCGGCGAAGTTGGCGCCGAAGGTGTTCGTCTCCACACAGTCGACCCCGGCCGCGAAGTACTCCTGGTGGACGGAGCGGACGATGTCCGGCCGCGTCACGTTCAGGATCTCGTTGCAGCCTTCCAGGTCCTGGAAGTCCGCGAGGCTGGGCTCCTGGGCCTGGAGCATGGTGCCCATGGCTCCGTCGGCGACCACCACGCGGGTGGCGAACGCGTCACGCAGGGCATCGACTCGGCTACGGCTGTCGGTGGAGGGGGTCGGCGACGAGGCCATGGATTCACTCCCGTAGATGCGACGGCTGTCGGCTTTGCCCCGCGCGGTGCGTGGGGCACCCGGCCAGGGTAGCCGGGGTGTGCCGCGAGGCGGGGCGGGCGTCCACGGCGTGGTCCCCCCGTACTGCCTTCGGCAGACGGATTCGGCATACGCCGATACTGTTCAGCATTGTCGAATAGCGAACGGAGTCCCCTCCATGGCGAAGAACATTCAGTCGCTTGAGCGGGCTGCGGCCGTGCTGCGCCTGCTGGCCGGGGGCGAGCGCCGGCTGGGCCTGTCCGACATCGCCTCCTCGCTGGGGCTTGCCAAGGCAACGGCGCACGGCATCCTGCGGACCCTCCAGGCGGAGGGGTTCGTCGAGCAGGAGGCGGCCTCGGGGCGCTACCAGCTGGGCGCGGAGCTGCTGCGGCTGGGCAACAGCTACCTGGACGTGCACGAACTGCGCTCGCGCGCCCTGGTGTGGACGGACGACCTGGCGCGGTCGAGCGGCGAGAGCGTCCACCTGGGCGTCCTGCACCAGGGGGGCGTCCTGATCGTCCACCACGTCTTCAGACCCGACGACAGCCGGCAGGTCCTGGAGGTGGGGGCCATGCAGCCGCTGCACTGCACCGCGCTCGGGAAGGTGCTGTGCGCCTTCGATCCCGTGGCGCACAACGAGGCGATCGAGGGCCGGCGCCCCTCCCTCACGGCCCGGACGGTCACCCTGCCCGTCCCCTTCGAGGCGGAGCTCGCCGCCGTGCGGGAGCGGGGCTGGGCGAGTGACGTCGAGGAGACGTGGGACGGAGTGTCGGCGGTGGCCGCCCCGATCCGCGACCGCCACGGGATGGCGGTGGGGGCGATCGCGGTGACGGGGGCCAGTGAGCGCCTCGGCGTGCCGGGCGCGGCGGCGGGCGCCGCGGGGCGGCCGGAGGCGGCCGGGGTGCGGCCCGATCTGGCGGCCGCGGTGCGGGACTGCGCGCGCGGTGTGTCCCGGGACATCGGCAACGGGCGGTTTTGACCCGAATAGCGCATGATCTGAAGTGCGTGAGGTTCCGAGGGCGGAACCCTTGACGTCACTTGGGCACAGTACGAGACTGCCGTACAGCGGTCGACATTGTCGAACGGTCACCGACGAGATTAGCGGCGACACGACGGCACGACTGGCAGAAAGTGCCCTGTAAGGAGGGTGCGGACCGCCGGCACCCACCGGAGATCCGCCTTCCTGGACGAAGGAGTCTCGGGTGTCCAATCTCGACATATTCGTGGGTGAGACCTCCGGCACCGCAGCGCTTCTGCTGCTCGGTGGCGGCGTGGTCGCCGGCGTTGTGCTCAAGCGGTCCAAGGCGTTCGGCGCCGGCTGGGTGGCGATCAGCTTCGGCTGGGGCTTCGCGGTCATGGTCGGCGCGTACCTGTCCGCGCCGAAGTCGGCCGCGTCGCTGAATCCGGCGGTGACCCTGGCCCTGGCCATCCAGGGCGGCATCAAATGGGGCGACGTCCCCCTTTACATGGGATCCGAGTTGCTCGGCGCCATGATCGGCGCGTTCCTTGTATGGGTGGCCTACATGGGCCAGTTCAAGGCGTTCCTCGAGGACCCGGAGGTGCTCGCGGCGCAGCCGGCCGAGGAGGGCCTTGTCGACCAGAAGACCGCGCCGAAGGCCGGTCCCGTGCTCGGCATCTTCTCCACCGGACCGGAGATCCGGCACTACGTGCAGAACTTCATCACCGAGGTGATCGGGACGTTCGTCCTGGTCATCGCGATCCTGACCCAGGGTCTCAACCAGAAGGGCAACGGACTCGGCCCGATCGGCATCCTGATCACCGCCTTCGTCGTGGTCTCCATCGGCCTGTCGCTCGGTGGTCCCACCGGGTACGCCATCAACCCCGCACGCGACCTCGGTCCCCGCATCGTCCACGCCCTCCTGCCGCTGCGGAACAAGGGCGGCTCGGACTGGACGTACGCGTGGGTCCCGGTGTTCGGGCCCCTCGCGGGCGCGGCCCTGGCGGCCGGGTTCTACGAGCTCGCGTTCGCGTGAGCCCGGACCGGCACCCGCGCCTTTGACGTTATTCGACTTCTCCGACGGAGCAGGAGCTGACATCGTGAGTGACAACACGACAGGGACCTCGTCCCACGGGACGGGCCCGTTCATCGCCGCCATCGACCAGGGCACGACTTCGAGCCGCTGCATCGTCTTCGACCGCGACGGCCGCATCGTGGCCGTCGACCAGAAGGAGCACGAGCAGATCTTCCCCAAGCCGGGCTGGGTGGAGCACAACGCCGCCGAGATCTGGGTCAACGTGCAGGAAGTGGTCGCGGGCGCCATCAGCAAGGCCGGCATCACCAAGGACGACGTCAAGGCGATCGGCATCACCAACCAGCGCGAGACGACGCTGCTGTGGGACAAGAACACCGGCGAGCCGGTCCACAACGCCATCGTCTGGCAGGACACCCGCACCGACGCGCTCACCCGCGAGCTCGGGCGCAACGTCGGCGCCGACCGGTGGCGCCGGGAGACCGGCCTGCCGCTGTCCACGTACTTCGCCGGCCCGAAGGCCCGCTGGCTGCTGGACAACGTCGAGGGGCTGCGCGAGCGCGCGGAGCGCGGCGACATCCTCTTCGGCACCATGGACTCCTGGGTCATCTGGAACCTCACCGGCGGGACGAACGGCGGCGCGCACGTCACCGACGTCACCAACGCCTCCCGCACCATGCTGATGAACCTCCACAACATGGAGTGGGACCAGCGGATCTGCGAGTCCATGGGCGTCCCGTCCGTGATGCTCCCGGAGATCAAGTCCTCCGCGGAGGTGTACGGGACGGCCAAGGGCGGCGCGCTCGACGGCGTACCCGTCGCCTCGGCGCTCGGCGACCAGCAGGCCGCCCTGTTCGGCCAGTGCTGCTTCAGCGAGGGCGACGCGAAGTCCACGTACGGCACCGGCACGTTCATGCTGATGAACACGGCCACCAAGCCGGTCAACTCGTACGCGGGCCTGCTGACCACGGTCGGCTACCGCATCGGCGACCAGCCGGCGGTGTACGCGCTGGAGGGCTCCATCGCGGTCACCGGCGCCCTCGTGCAGTGGATGCGCGACCAGATGGGCCTGATCAAGACGGCGCCGGAGATCGAGACGCTGGCCTCGTCCGTCGACGACAACGGCGGCGCGTACTTCGTGCCGGCGTTCTCGGGCCTGTTCGCGCCCCACTGGAACCCGGACGCCCGCGGCGTGATCACCGGTCTGACCGGTTACGTCACCAAGGCGCACATCGCGCGGGCCGTCCTGGAGGCCACGGCCTGGCAGACCCGCGAGATCAGCGACGCCATGACGAAGGACTCGGGCGTCGAGCTGACCACGCTGAAGGTCGACGGCGGCATGACCGCCAACAACCTGCTGATGCAGACGCTCGCCGACGTCCTCGACGCCCCGGTCGTGCGCCCGCTGGTCGCGGAGACCACGGCGCTCGGCGCGGCGTACGCGGCGGGCCTCGCGGTCGGCTTCTGGCCCGACACGGAGGCGCTGCGCGCCAACTGGCGCCGGGCCGCCGAGTGGACCCCGCAGATGGACAAGGGCGTCCGCGACCGCGAGTACAAGAACTGGCTCAAGGCCGTGGACCGGTCCAAGGGCTGGCTCGACGAGAGCGACGTCTGACCAGACAGGCGCCGCACCCCGGCCGCCGGCACCCCGGCGGCCGTCCGAGCGGACACCGGTTGACACGGTCACAGAACCGACAGCCGCACCCATGGCTGACGAGGAGTACGTATGAACACCCCCCTGCGAGGCGCCCCGGCTCTCGGGACGCATCCGATCGGCGGCTCACTGCCGAGCCGTGCGGAGATCCGCGACCAGATGGACCGGGCTGCCTACGACCTGCTGGTGATCGGCGGCGGCATCCTGGGCATCTCGACGGCCTGGCACGCCTCGCAGTCGGGGCTGCGGGTGGCCCTGGTGGACAGCGGCGACTTCGCCGGGGCCACCTCCTCGGCCTCCTCCAAGCTCCTGCACGGCGGCCTGCGCTACCTGCAGACCGGCGCGGTCAGGCTCGTGGCGGAGAACCACTTCGAGCGGCGGGCCGTCGCCCACCAGGTCGCCCCGCACCTGGCCAACCCGCTCACCTTCTACCTGCCGGTCTACAAGGGCGGCCCGCACAGCGCGGGCAAGCTAGGGGCGGGCGTCTTCGCCTACTCGGCGCTGTCCGCGTTCGGCGACGGCGTGGGCCACCTGATCGGCGCGGAGAAGGCCCGGCGCGCGGTGCCCGAGCTGCGCACCGACAACCTGCGGGCGGTCGCCGTCTACGGCGACGACCAGATGAACGACGCGCGCATGGCGCTGATGACGGTCCGCGCCGCCGTCGACGCCGGCGCCGTGGTCCTCAACCACGCGCAGGTCACCGGGCTGCGCTTCACGGGGGGCCGGGTGACCGGCGCCGACCTGAAGGACCAGCTCGACGGCAGTGAGTTCGGCATCGACGCCCGGCTCGTGCTCAACGCCACCGGCCCCTGGGTCGACCACCTGCGGGCCATGGAGGACCCGGGCGCCTCCCCGTCCATCCGGCTGTCGAAGGGCGCGCACCTGGTGATGCGCAGGACCTCGCCGTGGCGGGCCGCGCTCGCGACCCCGATCGACAAGTACCGCATCACCTTCGCGCTGCCGTGGGAGGACATGCTCGTCCTCGGCACCACGGACGAGGAGTACGAGGGCGACCCGGCGGACGTCGCCGTCAACGAGAAGGACATCCGGCAGATCCTCGACGAGGCGTCGCTCTCCGTGCGCGACCAGCAGGTCTCCCGCGACCAGATCGCCTACGCCTACGCGGGCCTGCGGGTGCTGCCGGGCGGTCCCGGCGGCACCGAGACGGCCAAGCGGGAGACCGTGGTGACCGAGGGCCGGGGCGGCATGCTCTCGGTCGCGGGCGGCAAGTGGACGACGTTCCGCCACATCGGCCGCACCGTCCTGAACAAGCTGGAGACACTGCCCGGCCACCCGCTGGGCCGCGACGCGCAGCCCGTCTCGGAGCTGCCCAAGAAGATGCCGCTGCCGGGCATCGCCAACCCGCACGCCGTCGCGCACCGCCTCATGATCGACGAGGGCGTCGCGGACGGCGGCATCGCCCCGGACACCGCCCGCCACCTGGCGACGCACTACGGCACCCTCTCGTACGACATCGCACGGCTGACGTACGAGAACCCGGAGCTCGGCGAGCGCATCCACCCGGACGCCCCGGAGATCTGGGCGCAGGTCGCCTACGCGCGCGACCACGAGTGGGCGCAGACCGCGCAGGACGTGCTGCGCCGCCGCACCACGCTCACCATCCGCGGTCTCGACACGGACGAGATCAAGACGAAGGTGGAGGAAATGCTCGCCAAGCGCGGCTGACCGCGCTCCTCGCCGGTGACCGGCCGGACCGGACCGGTGCATCTGTCCCCCAGGGCCCTCCGCCCGACGCATAATGGGCAGATACATCGGATGTCTGGAGGTCGCCCGTGGCTGTCACCGACGAGGCCATAGAGAAGATCAAGGGGATGATCGTCTCCGGCGCGCTCCGCCCCGGTGACCGCCTCCCGAAGGAGAGCGAGCTGGCGGCCGATCTCGGCCTGTCACGCAACTCCCTGCGGGAGGCGGTGCGCGCGCTCGCCCTGATGCGCATCCTCGACGTGCGGCAGGGCGACGGCACGTACGTCACGAGCCTCGACCCGCAGCTGCTGCTCGAAGCGCTCAGCTTCGTCGTGGACTTCCACCGCGACGACACCGTGCTGGAGTTCCTGGCGGTGCGGCGCATCCTGGAGCCCGCCGCGACGGCGATGGCGAGCGCCCGGATCACCGCGGACGAGCTGACGGTGCTGGACCAGGGGCTGGACGCCCTGGGCCCGGAGCCGTCCGTGGAGGAACTGGTGGCCTCCGACCTGGAGTTCCACCGGGGCATCGTGCGCCACTCGGGCAACTCGGTGCTGCTGTCGCTGCTGGACGGGCTGTCCGGGCCGACGACCCGGGCGCGGATATGGCGCGGCCTGACGCAGCAGGACGCGGTCAGCCGCACCCTCCACGAGCACCGGGCGATCCTCGCCGCCCTGCGGGACCGGGACGCGGAGGCGGCGAGATCCTGGGCCACGGTGCACATCGCGAGCGTGGAGATGTGGCTGCGCTCGACGCTGTGACGGGCGGCCGGGGGCGCCGCCGTCCGCGAGGCGGGCGGCAACGCTCCCCGGGGCGCGGCGCACGTCACCGGAGCCGCCACCACGACACGCACGGCACGGGGCCCGCCTCCCCTTTGCGGGAGGGGCGGGCCCCGTCCTCGCCCGTGCGGGCCGCGCGGCGGCTCAGTCCTGCTTCTCGCCGCTCGCGAACCGGGAGACGATCAGCGCGACGATGATGATCGCGCCGTTGAGGAACTGGTCCCACTCCGGCGGTACGCCGGCGAGCGTCATCACGTTCACCACGAGCTGGAGGGTCAGCACACCGGTCAGGGCCCCGAAGATGGTGCCCCGCCCGCCCTTGAGGCTCACGCCGCCGATCACGGCAGCGGCGAACACGTTGAAGATCCACCCGTTGCCCTGGTCGGCCGCGACCGAGCCGTAGTGCCCGGTGTAGAGGATGCCGGCGAACGCCGCGAGCAGGCTGGCGATGCCGAGGACGATCCAGGTGACCCGGTCGACCCGGATGCCGGCCGCGCGGGCCGCCTCCGGATTGCCGCCGATCGCGTACAGCGACCGGCCGTGCCGGAACCAGGCCAGCGCCGCACCGCCCGCCGCGAACAGCACCAGGCACAGCCACACGGCCGCGGGCAGCCCGATCCACTGGGTCCGGCCGAGGTAGCGGAAGGACTCGGGCACGTCCGAGATGGACTTGCCGCCCGTGATGCCGATCTGCAGGCCGCGCAGCATGGTCAGCATGCCGAGGGTGGCGATGAAGCCGTTGACGCGCAGCTTCAGGATCAGGAAGGCGTTGAACGCCCCGATCGCGAGGCCCACGAGCAGGTCGAACGGGATCGCCGTCCAGGTCGGCAGGCCCAGGCCGTTGAACCGGCCGCCGTGGGTCGGCAGCACCAGCCACATCGCGATGGCCGGGGCCACGCCGATGGTCGACTCCAGCGAGAGGTCCATCCGGCCCGCGATCAGCACCAGCGCCTCGCCGAGCACCAGCAGGCTCAGCTCGGACGCCGACTGGAGGACGCCCGTGAGGTTGTTGGCGGTCAGGAACGCCGGCGAGACGATGAAGCCGATCACCATCAGCACGACGATCACGGGCACGAGCGAGAAGTCGCTCCACCGGATCAGCCGGAGCCGGGCGCGCG
Organism: Streptomyces fuscigenes; assembly: GCF_021556455.1. Lineage (GTDB taxonomy): Bacteria > Actinomycetota > Actinomycetes > Streptomycetales > Streptomycetaceae > Streptomyces > Streptomyces fuscigenes. The sequence goes on from NZ_JAKGCV010000082.1 coordinate 11,685, forward strand.
GGCCCAGGCTCTCCGTACGGTCCGCCACCGGCGGACGCATGGTCTCGGTCATTCCCGCTCCCCCACACCTTCCATGGCCGCGACCAGCTCCCGGTCGCTCCAGCCGCTGCCGAACGTGGCCACCACGCGCCCGTGGAACAGGGCGAGGACGCGGTCGCACACCCGCAGATCGTCCAGCTCGTCCGAGATGATCACGGCCGCGCTGCCCTCGTCGGCCACCCGGCGCACCACGCCGAGCAGCGAGTCCTTCGATTTGATGTCGACACCGGCCGTGGGCCGCACGGCCACCAGGGCCTTCGGGTTTCGCGCGAGGGCGCGCGCCACCACGACCTTCTGCTGGTTGCCGCCGGACAGGCCGGTGACCTGCTGTTCGGGGCCGGTGGTCTTGATGTCGAGCGCCTCGATCATCGTGCGGGCGAACGCCCGGGTGCGCGAGGGCAGCACGGTCCCGAGCGGCCCGAGCTGGTCGGCGACCGTCAGCGTCGCGTTCTCCGCCACGCTGCGCGTCGACACCAGGCCCTGGAGGTGCCGGTCCTCGGGGATGTAGCCGATGCCCGCGTCCAGCGCGTCCGGCACGCTGCCGGGCCGCACGGCCCGGCCGGCCACCGCCACCGAGCCGGAGGTGGGCGCCCGCATGCCGACGAGGACCTCGCCGAGCGCGGTCGTGCCGCTCGCGGCGGCGCCCGCGACCCCGAGCACCTCACCGGGCCGCACCTCCAGGTCGAGCGGCTCGAAGACGCCCTCCAGCGCGAGCCGTCCGGTGCGCAGGAGGGGCGTGGCGCGCGAGAGCTCACCGGAGTTCTCCCCGGCGTGCCAGGCGCCGGCGGAGCGCGCCGCGTCGCCGGTCATCGCCGCCACCAGGTCGTCCTTCGGCAGGTCGGCGACCTGCGCGCTCAGCACGTGCCGCGCGTCGCGGTAGACGGTCACCGCGGTGCACAGCTCGTACACCTCCTGGAGGTGGTGCGAGATGAACAGGAACGCCACGCCCCGGGCCTGCAGTTCGCGCAGTTTGGTGAACAGCCGCTGGATGCCCCGCGCGTCGAGCTGCGCGGTCGGCTCGTCCAGGACGATCAGGCGGGCGCCGAAGGACAGCGCCCGCGCGATCTCCACGAACTGCCGCTGCTCCACGGTCAGGTCCTTCGCGCGGGCCGTGGGATCGACGTCCACGCCGTAGCCGGCGAGGAGGTCGGCGGCCCGTCGCCGCAGCCCGCGCCAGCCGATCAGGCCGCCCGAACCCGCTCCCGCGCCGCCGAAGTTGTTCAGGAAGAGGTTCTCCGCGACCGTCAGGTCCGGGACGACCATGGACTTCTGGTACACGCACGCGACCTTGGACTGCCAGGCCGCCGTGTCCCCGTAGGCGGGAGCCGGCTCGCCGCCGAAGGAGACCCGGCCCTCGTCCGGCCGGTGCAGGCCGGTGAGGACGCTGACGAGCGTCGACTTGCCCGCGCCGTTGCGGCCGACGAGCGCGTGCGACTCGCCGGGCCGCACGGTGAGCCGGACGCCGTCCAGCGCGAGCGTCGAGCCGAAGCTCTTGACGACGCCCTCCGCGTGCACCGCGGCGGGCGCGCCGGCCGGCGCCCCTGCCGCGTGCGGTGGCTGTGCTGCTGCGTCTCTCATCGCCGCTACTTCTTGTCCAGCTGGTTGGCCCACAGCTTCGGGTCGTCCACGTTGGCCTTGGTCACGAGGGGCGCGGGGAGCTGGTCCTCGAAGCCGTTCGGGATCTTGATGATCTTGGAGTCGTGGTCCGTCGGGCCGACCTTCTGCTTCTTGCCCTCGACGGCCTCCTTGGCGTACTGGAGGGCGTACTTGGCGTACAGGTCCGCGGGCTGCGAGATCGTGGCGTCGATCTGGCCCTTGCGGATCGCGTCGAACTCCTGCGGGATGCCGTCGTTGGAGATGATGGTGATGTGGCCCTTGGTGCCTGCGGGCTTCAGCAGGTTCTTCTGCTGGAGCAGCGCCAGGGTGGGTGCCAGGAACACACCGCCGGCCTGCATGTAGAGGCCGTTGAGGTCCGGGTTGGCCGCCAGGGTGGACTGGAGCTTCGACGACGCGACGTCGCCCTCCCAGTTGGTGGCGAGCTCGATCACCTTGATGGCGGGGAAGTTCTTGTCCATGCAGGACTTGAACGCCTGGGAGCGGTCGCGCCCGTTGATGGACGACAGGTCGCCCTCGAACTCCGCGACCTTGCCCTTGCCCTTCAGCTGCTGCCCGAGGTACATGCACGCCTTGGTGCCGTAGGCGACGTTGTCGGCGCGCACCACCATGTACACCTTGCCCTTGTCGGGGCGGGTGTCGACGCTGACCACGGGTATCTTCTTGTCGCTCAGCGTCTGCAGGGTCTCGGCGACCGCGCCGGTGTCCTGCGGGGCCATCACGATGGCCTTCGCGCCCTGGTCGGTCAGCGCCTGCACGTTGGAGGCCAGCTTGCCGATGTCGTTCTGCGAGTTGGTCAGCGGAAGGGCGCTGACGGCGCCGCCCTTGATGTCCTTCTGGATGTACTGCTGGTACGAGTTCCAGAAGTCGGTGTCGCTGCGCGGCAGGTCGACGCCGACCTTGCCGCCGCCCGAGGCGCTGTCGCCGCCGCGGTTGCAGCCCGCGAGCGCCGCAACCGACAGCAGTACGGCGCATGCCGCGGCACCCGTCGTCCGCAGTCTGCCCAGTGGGGTGCGCCCCACGGTGTCTCGGAGCATGGTTGTCCCGTCCTTGGTGGTGTGTGTGTCGGTTCGGGTCGCGGGCCGCGGGCGCGGGCCCCGTGCTTGCCGGGCCGCGGCCGCCGCGTCGAAGACGGCTGCCCCGGCGGTGCCGGCGGGGTGGATGGCGGGCCGGGCCCGCGGGTGCGGCCCGCCGCGCGGGTCCTGCGCGCTCACGACGCGGACTCCCGCCCGGCGCGGCGGGCCTGCCACACGGGCCCGTCGGGGAAGCTGTACGCGGCGATCGACGCGGGCAGCATCCGGGCGGAGAACCCGGGCGCGTCGGGCGCCTCGTAGTGCCCGCCGACGACGCGCACCGGGTCCGCGAAGTGCTCGTGGAGGTGGTCGACGTACTCGATGACACGCCCTTCCTTGGTGCCCGAGACCGCGACGTAGTCGAACATCGACAGGTGCTGGACGAGCTCGCACAGGCCGACCCCGCCGGCGTGCGGGCACACCGGCATGCCGTACTTGGCCGCGAGCAGCAGGATCGCCACGTTCTCGTTCACGCCGGCCACGCGGGCCGCGTCGATCTGCACGAAGTCGACGGCGCCCGCCTGGAGCAGCTGCTTGAAGACGACCCGGTTCGCGACGTGCTCCCCGGTGGCGACCTTCACCGGCTGGCCGGACCTGATCGCGGCGTGGCCGAGCACGTCGTCGGGGCTCGTGGGCTCCTCGATCCAGTGCGGGTCGTAGGGGGCGAGGGCGGACATCCAGCGCACCGCCTCCGCCACGTCCCACCGCTGGTTGGCGTCCACGGCGATGCGGATGTCCGGGCCGACCGCCTCGCGGGCCAGCCGCATGCGGCGCACGTCGTCGCCGAGGTCGCCGCCCACCTTGAGCTTGATCTGCTCGAAACCGTCGGCCACGGCCTGCTTCGCCAGCATGACGAGCTTGCTGTCGGAGTAGCCGAGCCAGCCGGGCGAGGTGGTGTAGGCGGGGTAGCCCTCGGCGCGCAGCGCGGCGGCGCGTTCGGCGCGGCCGGGCACCGCGGCCCGCAGGATCTCCAGCGCCTCTTGTGGCGTCAGGACGTCCGTGAGGTAGCGGAAGTCCACCAGGGAGACGATCTCCTCGGGCGTCATGGAGGACAGGAACTGCCAGAGCGGCAGGCCGGCTTGGCGTGCCGCCAGGTCCCAGGCCGCGTTGACGACGGCCCCGGCCGCCATGTGCATCACGCCCTTCTCGGGCCCGAGCCAGCGTAGTTGGGAGTCGTGCGTCAGGTCGTGGTGGAGCGAGGCGAGTTGGGCCGCCGTGCGGGGGACGGGCCGGCCGACGACGTAGCCGCGCAGGGCCTCGATCGCGGCGGCCGTCACGTCGTTGCCCCGCCCGATGGTGAAGCAGAATCCGTGCCCTTCGGCGCCGTCCGTGGTACGCAGGACGACGTACGCCGCCGAGTAGTCGGGGTCCGGGTTCATGGCGTCGGAGCCGTCGAGCTGTTCCGAGGTCGGAAAGCGGATGTCGTGGACCTCGAACCCGGTGACGCAACGACTCATGCACGCGCTCCCTCGTGGGTGGGCAAGAACATCGGACCTCTGCGGTCATCCGATGTATAGCGCCGCAGACGGCGGATCGTCCAGAGCTAGGACGCAACTCAAGGTCACAGATCGGATGACTTGCCCTCGGCGGGGAGTTGAGCCGCAGGGACGCGCTCCTGCCTCCCGCGACTCCCGGACCCGCCGCCCGTCCGGTGCGAGCGGCCCGGGCGGGCACGTCCCGGCCGCTCGCGGGCCCTCTCGCCGCGCGCTGCGCGCGTACGCGGGACTGCGGGCGGGCAGCTTCGAAGCCGTAAGGTTGGTGCGTACGACGAAGAACTTCGGAAGGAGGCCTGGGTGATCGAGCTCGAGGGGGTTCCCGAGCTGATCGACCCGGTCATGGTGGCCGCGTTCGAGGGCTGGAACGACGCCGGAGACGCGGCGTCCACGGCGGTCGCCCACTTGGACCGGGAATGGAAGGGAGAGGTCTTCGCGGCACTGGACGCCGAGGACTACTACGACTTCCAGGTCAACCGGCCCACGGTTTTCATGGAGGACGGCGCGCGCAAGGTCACCTGGCCCACGACGCGGCTGTCCGTGGTACGGGTGTCCGGCGACACCCCGCGCGACCTGGTGCTCGTCCGCGGCATCGAGCCCTCGATGCGCTGGCGCTCCTTCTGCAACGAGCTCCTGGGCTTCGCGCACGAGCTGGGGGTGGAGCTGGTCGTCGTCCTCGGGGCGCTGCTCGGCGACACCCCGCACACCCGGCCGGTGCCGGTCAGCGGCGTCACGTCGGACCCGGCGCTCGCGCGGACGATGGACCTGGAGGAGACCCGCTACGAGGGCCCGACCGGCATCGTGGGCATCCTCCAGGAGGCGTGCACACACGCGGGCGTGCCGGCGGTGAGCCTGTGGGCCGCGGTCCCGCACTACGTCTCGCAGCCGCCGAACCCGAAGGCCACGCTCGCGCTGCTCAACCGGCTCGAGGACCTGATCGGCGTCCGCATCCCGCTGGGCGAGCTGACCGAGGACGCACGGGCCTGGCAGCTGGGCGTGGACCAACTCGCCTCCGAGGACAGCGAGGTGGCCGAGTACGTCCAGTCGCTGGAGGAGGCGCGGGACACCGCGGAGCTGCCGGAGGCGTCGGGCGAGGCGATCGCCCGCGAGTTCGAGCGCTACCTCAGAAGGCGCGACGGGGAGCCGGGCCGCGGCGGGTCCGCCGGCGGCCGGGCGACGGACGGGGGCGCGGGCCGCACCTGGCCGAAGCCCTCGCGCGGCACCCACGACCAGGAGGCCGGCGCGGGTGCGGACGCGGAGCACGGCGACGCGGCGGACGAGGCCCCGGACGGCCCGCCCGGGGCGGACGGCCGCGACCCCGCCGACGGTACGGGCGCCGCTGACGGCGCCGACGGCGCCGGAGGCCGGAGCGCGACGGGCGCGGACGGAGAGGCCGAGGCGGACGCCGG
>NZ_JAKGCV010000083.1 GCF_021556455.1 Streptomyces fuscigenes
CGCACCGCCTGCGCCCCGCACCCCCGCACCGCGCCGCCCGCACCGCCGTCAGGTCGGCGCCGGCGGCCGGGGCCCGGGCGTCACACCCGCACGGTCGGGTTGTACGTGTTGAACCAGGTGCCGAGGTCCAGGGCGCGCTCCAGGACCATGCGCTGCTGCTGCGTGATGTCCTCGGGCGAGACGGTGGTCGCCTCCGCGAGGTTCTGCCTGTTCAGCAGGTCGACCGCGGGGTGCTGCCCGGTGAGGAGTTCGGCCGCCTGGTCCTGGATGGCCGTCACGTAGCTCGGGTCGAACGTGCCGGGGTATCCGCTCTTCTTGCGGTTCACGACCGCCTCCGGCAGGACCTCGCGGGTCGCCGCGCGCAGCAGGCTCTTCTCCCGGCCGTCGAACGTCTTGAGCGACCAGGGCGTGTTGAAGACGTACTGCACGAGCCGGTGGTCGCAGAACGGCACGCGGACCTCCAGCCCCACCGCCATGCTCATCCGGTCCTTGCGGTCCAGCAGCGTCTGGACCATGCGGGTCAGGTGGAGGTGGCTGACGACCCGCATCCGGGCGTCGAGGCCCGTCTCGCCGTCCAGCAGCGGCGCCTCGGACACCGCGGTGCGGTAGCTGTCGGCGACGAACCCGGCGAGGTCGAGCGTCGGCGCGAGGTCGTCGCTGACCTGCCCGGCCGACCCGCCGATGGACGGCGTCCCCGCCATCCACGGGAACGTGTCGGCGTACCGCCGCTCGTCGTGGAACCACGGGTAGCCGCCGAAGACCTCGTCCGCCGACTCGCCGGAGAGCGCGACGGTGGAGTGCTTGCGCACGGCGGCGAAGAGCAGGTAGAGCGAGTTGTCCCGGTCGCCTATGCCCATCGGCAGGTCCCGCGCGCCGACCGCCGCCCGGCGCACCGCGGGAGCCGACAGCGCGGCGCCGTCGAGGATGATGTCCTGGTGCGTGTTGCCGAGGTGCTCGGCCACCGCGTGCACGTAGGGGGTGTCCTGCGTCGGGGCGATGTCGATCGCCTGGAAGTGCTTGTCCTGGTCGGGGAAGTCGACGGCGAAGCTGCGCACGGTCTCGCCCTGCGGCGCGAGGTGGAGCGCCGCGAGGGCGGTGAGGGCCGACGAGTCGAGGCCGCCGGAGAGCAGCGTGCAGCGCGGCACGTCCGCGACGAGCTGCCGCTGGACGATGTCGTCCAGCAGCTCCCGTACGTGCGCCACCGTTTCGTCGCGGCTGTCGGTGTGCGGCTCGGAGCGCAGCCGCCAGTACGTGCGGCGGTGCAGGCCGTCCCGGTCGAGCGTGATGATCTCGCCGGGCCTGACCTCCGCCATGCCCTCCCACACGGCCGCGCCGGGCGTCTTGGAGAACGAGAACAGCTCGCGCAGCCCGTCGAGGCCGACCACCCGGCGGGCCAGCGGATTGGCGAGGATCGCCTTCGGCTCGGAGCCGAACAGGACCCCGTCGTCGGTCTCGTAGTAGTAGAACGGCTTGATCCCCATCCGGTCGCGGATCATGACGAGCCGCTCGGTGCGGGCGTCCCAGATTGCGAACGCGTACATGCCGTTGAGGTGGTCGACGAGCGCGTCACCCCATTCGAGGTAGCCGTGCAGCACGACCTCCGTGTCCGAGTCGGTGTCGAACCGGTGGCCCGCGCGCCGCAGTTCCTCGCGCAGTTCCGTGAAGTTGTACGCCTCGCCGGAGTAGACCATGGAGACGTCGCCGTCTGGGGTCGTGACCGTCATCGGCTGCGCCCCACCTGGGAGGTCGATGACGGCCAGCCGCCGGTGGCCGAGGGCCGCGTGGTGGTCGATCCAGGTGCCCTCGGCGTCCGGCCCGCGGCAGGACATGGTCTCGGTCATCGCCTCGACGTCGTGCCGGTGCTCGCTCAGGTCGCGCCGGTAGGCGACCCATCCCGTGATGCCGCACATGGTGAATACCATTCCTCTCGCAAAGGTTGCCTGGGCAAACCACTTCCCATCCGGCTCGCCCGTTGACACCTGAGAGGCACGACTCCGTCACGTGGTGTTTCTAACAGGTAAAGCTCTGGTCACCTCCGTTGGCGGACCGGGGCGGGAGGGTAGACCGGGAAAGCCCGACAATTGGCCTGCCCCGGTGGCCCCTTCCCCATGGCCCCTTCAGCCCAGCGCCGGGATGATCCGCTCCCCGTAGACGTCGATGGTCGACTCCTTCGCGTCGTGCATGTCGTACACCGCGAACTGGTCGACGCCGAGGTCGCGCAGGGCGCTCAGCTTGGCGATGTGCGCAGCCGCGTCGCCGAGGACGCAGAAGCGGTCCACGATGTCGTCGGGGACGAAATCGGTCGACGGGTTCCCGGCGCGGCCGTGGTGCGCGTAGTCGTAGCCCTGCCGGCGCTCGACGTAGTCCGTCAACTCGGCCGGCACGGCGTCCGAGTGCGCGCCGTAGCGGGCCACGAGGTCGGCGACGTGGTTGCCCACCATCCCGCCGAACCAGCGGCACTGCTCGCGCGCGTGCTCCAGGTCCTCGCTCACGTACGCGGGCGCCGCCACGCAGACCGTGAGTGCCGCCGGATCGCGTCCCGCCTCGGCGGCGGCGGTGCGGGCCGCCTTGATCATCCACTCCGTCAGGTACGGGTCCGCGAGCTGGAGGATCAGCCCGTCCGCCACGCGGCCCGCGAGCGCGAGCGCCTTCGGCCCGTAGGCGCCCATCCAGACCGGAAGCCGTCCCCCGCGAACCCACGGCAGTCGCAGCGGCCGGTCGTCGACGAGCGCCTCGCGCCCCTCCGCGAGATCGCGGATCACGCCGATCGCCTCGCCGAGCCGGGCCAGCGTGTTCGGGGCGCGGCCCGCCACCCGCATCGCGGAGTCCCCCCGCCCGATGCCGCACACGGTCCGGTTGCCGTACATCTCGTTGAGGGTCGCGAACGTCGACGCCGTGACCTCCCAGGTGCGCGTGCCCGGATTGGTCACCATCGGGCCGACGACCAGCCGGCTCGTCCCGGCGAGGATCCGGCTGTGGATCACGAACGGCTCCTGCCACAGCACTGCCGAGTCGAAGGTCCAGCCGTGGCTGAATCCCGCACGCTCCGCGCGGAGCATGAGATCCACGACGGCGCTCGCGGGCGGGTCGGTCTGCAGGACAAGGCCGAAATCCATCGGGCGTTCCTCCTGGTCTTACGGGCCGGCCGGCCCGGGCGGTGCCGGTCGCGGCGGCCGGTGGGCCGGCCGGCTCCGGGCCGCGTGGAGCGGCGGCCGGGTCCGGGCGCGGCAGCGGGCGACGGGCGTGGGCAGGGCCTGGACTGGACTCTCTTCCCTCGGCCGCGGTTTCGCACGGCGGCAGGCCGTCCCGCGGGCCCCGTCAGCCGTTTGCCCCGCCGGTGCCCCTCTCCCCTGCTCGCCGCTTCCCTGCGCCCTCCGCTCGCCCGCCCCCTCGCCGTTTCCCTGCGCCCTCCGCTCGCCCGCCCCCTCGGCGTTTCCCTGCGCCCTCCGCTCCCTGGCTCCCCGCCGTGCGACGGCGCCGGGCGCGCTCTCTCTGCCGGGTTCGGGCCCGGTCCCGGCGCGGCCAGTGAAGCAGAGCGGACGGACCCCGTCGAGACCGCCCGGTACCGGCGCATTCCGCCACACACGCACGCCCCGGGCGCACGCCCGGGGACCGGGGAAGACGACGTCGAGGCGCCGCGTGCGGCGCGGGCCGGGCCGGGCCGTGCCGGCGGGGCCCGGTCCGGCCCGGTCCGACCTGCCGGGATCCGGGAGCCGTGAGACGGTGGATGGGCCGCGGGCGGGAGGAGTGCCGGGCGTCCGTGCCCGGGCGGCCCGCGTCCGGCGCAGGCCTCACCAGCAAGGAGCGCTCATGAGGGCACTGGAAGCCATCGGGTTCTCGCTGGCCGTCATCGCCATCGTCGTCCTGCTCTTCCTCTTCATGAGCGGGGGGCCGACCTACCGCAAGCGGGAGGACCCCAAGGACGACGCGTAGCGGGCGCGGCGGGGGCGCGGCGGGGTACGGCGGCGCCCGGGAGGCCCGCCGCCACGACGCAAGGGCCCCGGGGCCCCGCCGGCGTGCGGCGGGATCCCGGGGCCCTGTCGGTGGCGCGCCGTCAGTGCAGGAGTTCCACCTCCGCGAGCGTGCTCTCGTGGTCGGCCACCAGCCGGTAGTGCGTGTACGCGCCGGGGTGCGCCACGGTGAACGGCCGGGTCTGCTTGTCCCACGTGAAGGACTGGCCCGAGCGCTTGTCCACCGTCGTCCAGTGGCTGTTGTCCGTGGAGCCCTGCAGCACCCAGCCGTCGGGCGCCTTGGTGTGGTCGGCGGACGTCAGCGTGTACTGGGTGCCCTCCACCGCGTCGCCGGTCGTGCCCAGCGGCAGGTCCGTCGCCGTGAACGTGGCCGACGTGGCGGACGTGTTGTCGAAGAGGGCGCCCGCACCCGACAGGGCGTCGGTGCGCGGCTGGGGCGCCGTGTCGCCCTTCGTGATGGAGGTCGGGCCGTCCTTCTCGCCGCTGCCCCACGCCGACGGGTTCGGACCCATCGCGAAGTCCAGCGTTCCGCCCTTGACCAGCAGGTCGTGCGGGAGCGAAGTGGAGTCCCAGCGCTTGCCGTTGAACTTGACTCCCTGGATGTAGACGTTGCGGGAGTTGTTCTTCGGCGCGTTGACGGTCAGCGTCCGCCCGTTGTCCAGGTGCAGGGTGGCCTGCGTGAACAGCGGGGAGCCGATGCTGTAGTCACCGCTGCCCATGACGAGCGGGTAGAAGCCGAGCGAGGAGAAGATGTACCAGGCAGACTGCTCGCCGTTGTCCTCGTCGCCGTGGTAGCCCTGCCCGATGTCGCTTCCCGTGTACAGGCGCGACAGCACCTCGCGGACCTTCGCCTGCGTCTTGTAGGGCTGGCCGGCCGCGTCGTACATGTACGTGATGCCGTGCGCGGGCTGGTTGCTCTGGCCCAGTTCGCCCATGCGGGTGTCCCTGGCCTCGGTCATCTCGTGGATGACGCCGCCGTAGGCACCGGGGAACTCGGCGGTCTCGGGCGTGGAGAAGAACGTGTCGAGCTTCTTCGCGAGCCCGGCCCTGCCGCCGTAGACGTCCGCGAGGCCGCGGGTGTCCTGCGGCACCGTGAACGAGTAGCCCCAGCCGTTGCTCTCGGTGTAGTCGCCGCCCCAGTTGCGCGGGTCGTACTGGTCGGCCGGGAGGTGCCAGTTGCCCTTGTCGTCACGGCCCTGGAAGAAGCCGACCTGCTTGTCGTACAGCTCGACGAAGTCCTGGGCGCGGTTGAGGAAGTACGCGGACTCCTCCTTGTACCGCTTCTTGCCCGTCTTCGCGTACAGCGCCTTGCCCATCTGGGAGATGCCGTAGTCGTTGACGTAGCCCTCCATCGCCCAGGAGAAGCCTTCCCCCGTGCTGGTGGAGGTGTAGCCGAGGAACGGGGAGGTCGTCATGCCCTTGCGGCCGACGCCCGAGGAGGGCGGGACGACGGTGGCGTTCTTCACCGCCGCGTCGTAGGCCGCCTCGGCGTCGAACTTCACGCCCTTGACGTAGGCGTCCGCGAAGGCGACGTCGGAGGACGTGCCGGTCATCAGGTCCGCGTAGCCGGGCGAGGACCAGCGCGAGGTCCAGCCGCCGTCCTTGTACTGCTGCACGAACCCGTCGACCATCTCGCCGGCCTTCTCGGGGGTGAGCAGGGAGTACGCGGGCCACGTCGTCCGGTAGGTGTCCCAGAAGCCGTTGTTCACGTACACCTTGCCGTCGACGATCTTCGCGCCGGTGTGCGTGGCGGTGTCGGGGCCGGGCATCGCGGAGAAGGGGCTGGCGTACCGGTACACCGGCTTCTTCTTCGAACCGGTGTTCTCGAAACCGGAGTTCGGGTACAGGTAGAGCCGGTACATGTTGGAGTAGAGCGTGGTGAGCTGGTCCTCGCTCGCGCCCTTCACCGTGATCCGGCCCATCAGCTTGTCCCACTGCGCGCGGGCCGCGTCGCGGACCTTCTCGTACGACGTGCCGGCCGGGATCTCCTGGGCCAGGTTGGCCTTGGCCTGGTCGATGCCGATCAGCGAGGTCGCCATCCGCAGCGTGACGGTGTGCCCGTGCTTCGGGGCGAACGTCATGTAGCCCGTGACGCCGCTCGAACTGCTGTCGGTGACGGGCGCGTCGAACGTGCCGTACACGAACAGCCGCGTGGCGCCGGTCGACAGGCCGCTCTTGACGTCGGAGTAGCCGGTGAAGGTGCCGGTGTCCTTGTCGAGGGTCAGGCCGCCCTGCTGGGAGACGTTGTCGAAGACGACGGAGGCGTCGTCGCCGGGGAACGTGAAGCGCATGACAGCCGCGTGGTCGGTCGGCGCGACCTGTGCCTTCAGGCCGTTCTCGAAGGTGACGCCGTACTCGTAGGGCCGCGCCTCCTCGTTGTCGTGGCGGAAGGGCAGCGCCCGTCCGGCGCGCGAGGTGTCGGGCTTGCCCGCCGTGGCGGACGGCATCACCTGGAAGGTCTGCCGGTCGCCCATCCACGGGCTCGGCTCGTGGCTGAGCCCGATCGCCTGCATCTGCGGCAGGTTCTCGGCGTTGTTCTGGTTGGCGTAGTTGTACAGCCAGCTGTCGGAGCTCGCGTCGGTGACGGGCGTCCAGAAGTTGAAGCCGTTCGGCACCGCGGTGGCGGGGAAGTTGTTGCCGCGCGAGAAGCTGCCCGTGGAGTTGGTGCCGCGGGTGGTCAGCGCGTAGTCCGCGAGGTGCGCCTTCGGCTTGGCGGGCGGCGCCAGTGCGAGGCCGATGTCGTCCACCCAGCCCTGGAACTTCGCCGGGCCCTTGGGCGCGTCGTACGCGACGAGGATGCGCGAGACCGTCTTGCCGGCGGCGACGTCACCGATCCGGGAGACCCGGTGGTTCCACTGGTTCACGTACAGGGACTTGGAGTCGCCCTGGCCGCGCGGGCTGAGCCCGAAGCCGTTCTGGTCGATCGCGCCGAGGTCGCTGAGGTACGTGCCGTCGGTGAACGCGAGGTCGACCGCGACGTTGGTGGCCTGGTAGTCGAGGTCGCCGTTCGCCATCGCGGGGAAGATCTCGTACGAGAGCTGGGTGTTGCGGCGCACGGCCACGTCCACCTTGTAGATCTTGTTGTACGAGTAGCCGCGGCCCGCGGCCGTCTGCGAACCGGCGTAGCGCAGCGCGCTCTTGCCCGTGAAGCCCATTCCGACCTTGGCAGTCGGCGAGGCGTTCGGGCCCTTGTCGAGGCGCGTGAGCATCTGCGGGGCCGGCGGGGTGTCCGAGGTGCCCGAGACGAGCTGGAGGTCCGCCAGCTGGGTGGCGTCGGTGGCGCCGTTGTTCGCGGTGATCTCCAGCCGGTAGTGCGCGTAGGCGGCCGGAGTGCCGTCGAGGTCGAAGCTCTCCGTCTGCAGCCGCTTGGCGAAGGAGCCGGCGGACTGCGTGTCGAGCGTCTTCCAGTCCTTGCCGTCCGTGGAGCCCTCCAGCATCCAGGACTTGGGGTCGCGCTCCGCGTGGTCGTTCGCGGAGGTCATCGCGTAGCCCGTCAGGGCGGCCGGCGCGTCGAGGTCGAGGGTGACCCAGGCCGTCGGCGTGAAGGCGAGCCACTTGCTGGACGAGTCGCCGTCGGTGAGGTTGCGCGCGACCTCGCCGCCCTGCGTGTTCTCGTCGCTCGCGGCGACCGCGGTCACGTGGTCGTTGAGGTTGCCGGCGACCCCGCTCGTGAACGCGCCGTCGACGCCCGAGACCCTGGGCTTGCCCCCGGGGCCCTGCTCGGCCGTGTCGGTCCACGTGGGGGCCGGGTCACCGGACTCGAACGAGGAGCTGAAGGCCGTCTCGGCCTTGTGCCCGGCGGCCGCCGAGGCGGCGAGCGCGCCGCCCTGCGCCGAGGCCACGAGCGCCAGCGCGGCCAGGCCCACGGTGAGAGCCCGTCTCCGCCTGCGGTGGCGGCCTGGGGGGTGCGGGTGCTGCATGCGTGAACTCCCCTATGGAGTAGGACAACGTTGTCAGGAACCTGTCGAGTCACCCTAGGCGGGCGGGAGTGCCGTCAGTCAAGGGTGATGCACGGGTTTCTCACAGGTGGTCAGGACACACGCGGGGGCGCGCGGGCCCCGGCCGGCTCGGAGCGGGCCCTTCGCCCCTCGCCGCCTCTCCCGGTGGCGGCCGGTCGCGTCCGCGGTGCCGGCCGCCTCAGGGGCCCTCGGTCTCGAAGGCCGCGGACCGTTGCTGCGCGGCGCGCACGCGCGCCACGTCGAGCTTCGGCGAGCGGTCGAACCGGTAGATTCCGTTCTGCTCCTGGAAGACGTCCGTCAACTGCGTGTAGCAGTAGCCGAACATGTGCCGGTCCTCCAGCAGTACCCCCGTCAGGCCCTCGAACCGGCGGTGGAACTCCTCCTCGTCTCGGGGCCTGCGGCCGTAGCCCCAGGACACGTCGCGGTCGTCGCCGGTGATCTCCACCTCCTCCGGGTTCCACCAGATCCCGCCGAACTCGCTGCAGAAGTAAGGCTGTCCGCGGTACGGCACCGACCACACCACCCCGGGCGTCTCGTCCTGCGGGTTGACGAACGGCTCGTCGCTCTCCAGCCCGCCCATGAGGGCGCGGAAGGCCTCGGGGTCCTGTTCGTAGCAGTGCGCGTCGTACACGTCCGCCTCCGGAACGCGGTGCGCGTAGCCGGACGCGTCGAGGACGGGCCGGGACGTGTCGTGCGCCTTGGTGGCGAGGAACATCGCGCGGGTCACGTCGTCCAGCACGGCGGTGCGGTCGGTCAGGAGCTGGCGCGTCTCGTTGAGCGGGCACCATCCGACGACGGAGGGGTGGGAGTAGTCCCGTTCCACCGCCTCCAGCCACTGGGCCACGAACCCGGCCGTCGGCTGCTGGTTGTCCTCCCCGACGGGGCGCTCGGAGGCGCCCCAGTCGCCGAACTCCCCCCACACCAGGTAGCCCAGCCGGTCGGCGTGGTGCAGGAAGCGCTCCTCGAAGACCTTCTGGTGCAGGCGCGCGCCGTTGAAGCCCGCGGCGAGGGACAGCTCGATGTCCCGGACGAGGGCGGCGTCGTCGGGCGCCGTCATCAGGCCGTCGGGGTACCACCCCTGGTCCAGCACGAGCCGCTGGAAGACGGGCCGCCCGTTGAGCAGGACGCGCTTTCCGTCGAGGGTGACGGAGCGCAGGCCCGCGGTGCAGGTCGCGGTGTCCACGACGGTGCCGTCCGCGGCGACGAGTTCCAGCACCACCTCGTACAGGTGCGGGTCCTCGGGGCACCAGGGCCGGCGCCGGTCCTCGGGGACGGGCAGTACGAGGCGCGGGGCGAGGTCGAGGTCGGCGCGTGCGGAGGCCTCGGCGGCGGTGCCCCGTTCGTCGGCGAGCCGGGCGCGTACGGTGTGCCCGGCTCGCCGGCCGGCGAGGGGCAGCTCCAGGTGGAAGCAGCCGCCGCCCAGGTCGGGCGTGATGCGTGGGCGCCCGAAGTGGACGGGGGCCACCGGCTCCAGCCAGACGGTCTGCCAGATGCCGGTCGTGCGGGTGTAGAGGCAGCTGTGGTTCTCGTAGCGGGTGGACTGCTTGCCGCGCGCCTGGGGCCCGTGTGCCGCGTCCCGGGCCCGCACGACGACGACGGCCTCCTCCCCGGCCCGCACCACGTCGCCCAGGTCGGCGGTGAAGGAGGTGAACCCGCCGCTGTGGCGGGCCACTTCGACGCCGTCGACCCAGACGGTGGCATCGTGGTCCACGGCGCCGAAGTGCAGCAGCGTGCGCCGGCCGGCCCACTCGGCCGGGATCCGCACCCGGCGCCGGTACCAGACCGCGTGGTGGAAGTCGGTGTCCCCGATGCCGGACAGCTCCGACTCCGGGCAGAACGGGACGGTGATCCGCTCGGGCAGCGGCGCGTCGAGAAGTCCGCGCTCCAGTCCGCTGTCGCCCGGGTCGCGGGCGAACTCCCAGGTGCCGTTGAGGTTGAGCCAGTCCGCCCTGACGAAGGACGGGCGAGGGTGCTCGGGGCGGGGGGTACCGGGTGCGGCGGGCGCGTAGGTGCTCGTAGGGCGGGAAGGGAACGTGGTCATCGGGTCTCCTGCGTCTGCGAGCCGATGCGGCGTGGACCGCCCCATCCCAACATCGATTTACAGCGCTGTAAATAGTCGCACGGGTGGTGCGGGAGGCAGCGCACGCGCCCGTTCGGGCGCCCCGGGACGGGATCCGGCCGGGGCCGTGGCGGCCTCCGGATCGCGACCGGCCTCCCGCTGTCGGCGGCGGCCGGCCCGGCCCGTCACCGCTTCGCGGCCGGCGCGCTCTCCCTGACCTGGAGCGAGTGGCCGATGAACTCGTGCCGACCGAGGCCGTCGTAGCCCTCGATGCGCTCGAAGAGCAGGTCCAGCGCGCGCCCGGCCAGGTGGGCCGCGTCGGCGCGGACGGTCGTGATGCTCGGCCGCACGTGGGTGGCGGCCTCGATGTCGTCCCACCCCGTGAGCGCCACGTCCTCCGGCACGCGCAGCCCGCGCTCGCCGAGCGCGCGCAGCGCCCCGAGGGCCGCGAGGTCGTCCCGGCACAGCAGGGCGTCCGGCGCGAGGCCCGCGTCCAACGCGGCGCCGAGCGCCGCGCACGCCCTGGCCGCGTCGGCGGCGCCGCCCGTGACGACCAGGGCCGGGTCGACCGGCAACCCGCATGCCTCCAGGCCCTTCTGATACCCCATCAGCCGCAGTTTCGACGTCTGGCTGGGTACGGGTGCCTCGGCTCCGAGGAAGGCGATGCGCCGCCTCCCGAGGGCGTGGAGGTGCTCCACCACGTGCGCGGCGGCGGCGACGTTGTCGGTGCGGACGTGGTCCATGCTCAGCGGCGCGCTGTTCTCGCCGAGCAGGACGACCGGCACGCCCCTGCTGTGTTGGGCGAGTTCGCCGGACGTCAGCCACACGGGCTGGAAGATGAGCCCGTCCACGAGGCCCGCCTCCTCGGCGGACAGGACGGCCCGCTCCACCTCGGGCGTGCCCATCGACTCCTCCAGCAGGAGCCGGTAGCCGCGCGCGATGGCCGCTTCCGCGATGGAGTGGGCGAGTTCGGCGAAGTAGGGGTTGCGCAGGTCGGGCACCGCCAGGGCGAGCATGTGGGTGCGGCCGGTGGCCAGGCTGCGGCCGCGCGCGTCGGGCCGGTAGCCCAGCTCGGCGATCGCCCGCTGCACCCGCTCCCGCGTGCTCGGCCGCACGTGCTGGTAGCCGTGGACGACGTTCGAGACGGTCTTCGTCGACACACCGGCGTGCCGCGCGACGTCACTCAGGCGCACACTCCGCACGTCGTCTCCCTCCGCATCGCTTCCGTCCCCGCCGCCGGGGCGCGTGCTCCGTGAGCCTAGTGCGCGCGGCCTGCCCCCGCTGCCGCCCGCGGCGGCCGGGTGCGTCCGGACGGTTGACACCCTTTTTTACAGCGCTGTAAATTCGCCGCACGCCGCCCGGGAACGGCTCTTGCGCCAAACGGGGCACTCCGGCACCACTGGAGGCACGATGACGATCGGCACGACGCGCCCCACGACCACCGGTGCGCGCCCCGTCTCCCGGCGCGGCCTCCTGGCGGCCGGCGGCTCGCTCCTCGGCGGCCTGGCCCTGGGCGGGTGCGCCGCCGGGGCCTCGTCCGCCGGCGCCACGACCATCCGCTTCTACGAGCAGAAGCAGGAAGTCCTGGGCTACTTCGACCGGTTGCTGCGCCGTTTCGAGCGGCAGCGGCCCGGCGTCCGCGTGATCCACGACGACACGGGCTTCATCGCGCCGCAGTTCGTCCGCGACGACCCCGCGGACGTGGGCTGCTTCAACGACAATCTGGAGCTCGCCCGGTACATCGAGCGGGGCGTGCTCTCCGACCTCGGCGGGCGGCCCGCGGCCCGGCGGATCAAGCCCGAGGTGGCGAAGCTCGCGCGGCGCTACGCCGTGTACCCCGGCCGCACCAGTGTGCTCCCCTACTCGCTGGCGGCCGCGGGCGTCATCTACAACAAGCGCATCTTCGCGCGGCTCGGGCTGCCCGTTCCGACGACGTGGGACGAGTTCCTGGACGTGTGCGCGGAGCTGAAGCGCGCGCGGGTCACGCCCATCTACGCCACGGGCCGGGACACCTGGACCATCTGGCAGGGGCTGTTCGACTACTCCGTGGGCAGCCTGGTCGACACCCCGTCCTTCTTCGACCGGCTCGCGCGGCAGGGCACCGACGTGGGACCGGACTCCCCCGTCTCGTTCCAGAAGGACTTCGCCGTCCCGATGCAGCGGGCGCGCGCGCTGACGCGGTACTACAACCCCGACGCGGCGAGCAGGTCGTACGCCGACGGCAATCTGGCCTTCGGCCGGGGCCGCGCCGCGATGTACCTCCAGGGCCCCTGGGCCCTCGGGCAGATCGCGACGGTGGACCCGCACCTGGACATCGGGACGTTCCCCCTGCCCGTCACGAACCGGCCGCACGAGCGCAAGGCCCGCGTCAACGTCGACCTGGCGCTGTACATCCCCACCGGGGCCCGGCACCCCGGCGAGGCGGCCGAGCTGGTCGACTTCCTCATGGAGCCGGCCGTCATCGACGCCTACAACCGCGACAACCTCGCCTACGGCGTCACCACCGACGCGCCCGCGACCCGGGACCCGCGGCTCACCGGCCTGCAGCCCTACGTCGACTCCGGGGCCTTCTACCCGGGGGCCGGCACCTTCGTGCCGCCGTCCATCCCGCTCGGCAACTACCTACAACGCGCCATCGCCACGGGCGACTTCGACGCGATGCTCCGCCAACTCGACAGCGACTGGCGCAGGATCGCGATCCGCTCCTCGCCGACGTCCCACTGAACCGCCGAACCGCCGTCCCCGTCCGGAGGAGTGCCATGTCCGTCCCCGTCCGGTTCGCCCGCGGCGCGGCCGCCGCGCGCGGGCCCTCGGCCCGCCGGCGCCGCGTCGAACCGGTCTTCTACTTCTTCCTGCTGCCCACGCTGGTGCTCTTCACGGCCCTCGTGACGGCGCCCGCCGCGGTCGGCATCTTCTACAGCTTCACCGACTACGTGGGCTTCGGGGACTGGTCGTTCACCGGGCTCACGAACTACGTCGCCCTCTTCTCCGACCCCTCGGTCCTGTCGGCCTACGAGTTCACGATCGGGCTGGCGCTGGTCACCGTGGTCGTCGCGCAGGTCGCCGCGCTGGCGCTCGCGATCGGTCTCACCGGCCGCATCCGGTTCCGGGCCGCGCTGCGCACCGTGTTCGTCATCCCGATGGTGATCTCGGGCATCGTCGTCGCGTACGTGTTCTCGTACCTCTTCTCCAATACTCTGCCGAGCGTGGCCGGGGCGCTCGGTCTGCACCCCCTCGAACAGTCCGTGCTGGGCAACCCCCACCTCGCCTGGGTGGCCATCGCCCTGGTGTCCGCCTGGCAGACGATCCCCGGCGCGCTGCTGATCTACATCGCCGGGCTGCTGTCCATCCCCGGCGAGCTGTACGAGGCCGCCGCCCTGGACGGCGCCTCCGCGTGGCGCCGGTTCCGCTCGGTGACGCTGCCGCTGATCAGCGGGTTCGTCCTGATCAACACGGTGCTGGGCCTGAAGGGCTACCTCAACGCCTTCGACGTCATCGTCGCTCTCACCGACGGCGGCCCGGGCACGTCCACGACCAGCGTGGCGATGGCGATCTTCACGGGCTACACCGGCGGCGACTACGCGTACCAGATGGCCGACGCGACGGTGTTCTTCGTCCTCACGGTCGTGGTCTCGCTGCTGCAGCTCATGGCCACCCGCGGAAGGGGCCTGCGACTCTGATGACGCTCACCGATCCGGCCGGCGCGACCGGCACCGGCCGCCCGCCGCCCGCCGGCACGCCCGCGGCGCACCCCCGCAGCCGCCCCCGGGGCGGTCACCGCGGCCCCAACTGGCCGCTGACCGCGGCCCTGTGCGTCGCCGCGCTGGGAGTGCTCGTCCCGCTGTACGTGACGGTGTCGATGTCGCTCAAGTCGGCGTCCGCCGCCGCGTCCGGAAACGCCTTCTCCCTGCCCTGGCCGCCGGACGCGCACAGCTTCGCCGTGGCGTGGCGGCTGACGCGGTTCCCCGTCTCGTTCGGCATCTCCCTGGCCGTCGCGGCCGCGACGGTGGCCGGGACGCTGCTGCTCAGCTCCCTGGCGGCCTACGCGATCGCCCGCAACTGGCGGGTGCGGATGTTCCGGTGGTCGTTCTTCTACCTGCTGGGCGCCATGTTCCTGCCCTTCCCCGTCGTGGCGCTCCCGCAGATCAAGCTCACCGCGCTGCTGGGCATCGACAACCCCGTCGGCGTGGCCCTGCTGCACATCGTCTTCCAGCTGTCGTTCAGCGTGCTGCTCTACAGCGCGTTCCTGCGGTCCGTGCCGGGCTCGCTGGAGGAGAGCGCGCGCATCGACGGCGCGTCGACCTGGCAGATCTTCTGGCGTGTGATCATGCCGCTGCTCGGGCCGATGAACGCGACGGTGGGCATCTTCGCCTTCCTCGCCTCGTGGAACGACTACATGATGCCCTCGCTCATCACCGCCGACCCGGCGCTGCAGACACTGCCGGTCGTGCAGAACCTCTTCCAGAGCCAGTTCGGGACCGACTACAACGTCGCGTTCGCGTCGTACCTCATGGCGATGGCGCCGACCGTACTCGTCTACCTGGTCTCCCAGCGCTGGGTGATCAGCGGAGTGACCCAAGGGGCAGTGAAGCAGTGACACTGGTGCAGCAGTTCCCGTCCCGTCCCGGGGCCCGCGAGGAGGCGGTCCTGCGCGGTGGGCACGGGCGCCTCACGGTGCTCGCCGACGGGCTCGTCCGGCTGGAGTGGTCCCCGGACGGGGGGTTCGAGGACCGTGCCTCGACCCTCGCGGTCGACCGTGCCTTCGAGAGCCCCGCGTTCACCGCGGTGGAGCACGGCGGCGTGCTGGAGGTGTCGACCTCCCGTTTCCGGCTGCGCTGGGACCGGGAGGAGTTCAGCCCCGGCGGGCTGACGGTCTCGACCCCGTCGGGCGGGCTGTGGCGGTACGGGGAGCCGACGGGCAACCTCGGCGGCACCGGCCGGACGCTCGACGACGCGGACGGCCGCATCGCACTCGACGGCGGGGTCGTGTCCCGCCGGGGCGTCGCCGTGATCGACGACTCCGCGTCCTTCCTGTTCGAGGAGGACGGGTGGATCGCGACGCGCCGGCCCGGCCGCCGCGACCTGTACCTCTTCGCCTACGGCCGCGACCACGAGGCGGCGGTGCGGGCGCTGTACCGCCTCTCCGGACCGCCGCCGGTGCTGCCCCGCTGGGCTCTCGGCAACTGGTGGAGCCGCTACCACCCGTACACGGCCGACGCGTACCTCGCCCTGTTCGACCGCTTCGACGCCGAGCGGCTGCCGTTCTCGGTCGCCGTGATCGACATGGACTGGCACCGCGTCGGCTCGGTGCCGCCCGAGTACGGATCCGGCTGGACCGGGTACTCCTGGGAGCGCAGCCTCGTCCCCGACCCGCCGGCGTTCTTGGCGGCGCTGCACCGCCGGGGACTGACGACGACGCTGAACCTCCACCCGGCCGACGGGGTGCGCCCCTTCGAGGACGCGTACCCCGAGATGGCCCGCAGCGTCGGTGTCGACCCGGCCTCGAAGGAGCCCATCGCCTTCGACCCCACCGACCGGACGTTCCTCGAGGCGTACTTCCGGGTGCTGCACCATCCGCTGGAGGAGCAGGGCGTCGACTTCTGGTGGATCGACTGGCAGCAGGGCCGCACCTCCCGGGTCGAGGGGGTCGATCCGCTGTGGCTGCTCAACCACTTCCACTTCCTCGACTCGGGCCGGGGCGGCCGCCGTCCGATGGCGTTCTCCCGCTACGGGGGCCCGGGCAGCCACCGCTACGGGATCGGCTTCTCCGGCGACACCGTCGTCTCGTGGGCCTCCCTCGCCTTTCAGGCCGAGTTCACGGCGACGGCCGCCAACATCGGCTACGGCTGGTGGAGTCACGACATCGGGGGCCACACCCGGGGCGTGCGGGACGACGAGCTGGCGACGCGCTGGCTGCAACTCGGCGTGTTCTCGCCGGTCCTGCGCCTGCACTCGGCGAACAACCCGTTCATCCGCAAGGAGCCCTGGGAGTTCCCGCGCGAGCCGCGCGAGGCCATGGGCGGCGCGCTCCGCCTGCGCCACCGGCTCCTGCCCTACCTGCACACGATGAACCACCGCGCGGCGGCGGGTGTTCCGCTCGTCCGGCCCATGTACCACGTCGAACCGGAGCGCGAGGAGGCGTACGAGGTGCCCCACCAGTTCGCCTTCGGCAGCGAACTGCTCGTCGCACCGATCACCGCGCCGCGCGACCCCGTGACGCTGCTGGGCGCGGTGCGGGTCTGGCTGCCGCCGGGGAGGTGGACGGACATCTTCACCGCCACGGCGTACGACGGGGACCGCTGGGCGGAGCTTCACCGGGGGCTCGACGGCGTGCCCGCGCTGCTGCGGGCCGGCGGCATCCTGCCGCTCGCGGCCGTCGGCGAGACGGACGCCACCCGGAACCCGGCCTCGCTCGAGGTGCTCGTCGCGCCCGGGGAGGACGGCGCGTTCACCCTGGTCGAGGACGACGGCCGGGGCGACGGCAGCGACCTCGCGACCGTGGCCACGGCGCTGGAGTGGGACGCCGGCGCGGGCGTCCTGCGCGTCGGAGCGGCCCGCGGCCCCGGGGGCGTGGTGCCCGAAGAGCGGAGCTGGAAGGTCACGATCTTCGGCTCGGCCCCGGCGGGCCCGGTCCTCGTGGACGGGGTGCCGGCCCCCGTCGCCACCGGTGACGGCCGGTTCAGCGTCGAGGGGCGGGCCGCCGCGGCGGCCGGGCTGACGGTGGAGGTGGGGCCCGTGCGGGTCGCGCCGGACGATCGGGCGGTCGCGGCGGTACGGCGCGTGCTGGCGGCGGCCCAGTGCGGCAACCCGCAGAAGCTGCGCGCGTGGGAGGTGGCCGCCGCGCAGCGGCCGCTCGCCGGGAAGGTCGCCGCCCTGCACGCGCTGGACCTGCCGCCGTCCGTGCT
>NZ_JAKGCV010000084.1 GCF_021556455.1 Streptomyces fuscigenes
TTCCGGGCCTGTCGAGCTTTTCTGGCTTTTTCAGGTTTTCCGGTTCTTCTTTGCTTCCCCGCCAGCCTAGAGGTACCGACATGACGAACGGCGAAATTCCGGTCGTCCGGACGGCGCAGGTCAGAGGCCCTGGGCCGCGCCGCAGGCGATGTCGCCGCCCACGTAGTTCGCGTTGCGCTGTGCGAGCTCCGGCGGGCCGGCCGTGGCTCGGGCGAGCACCAGGTCCCGGAAACCCGGTGCGAAGCGCTCGAGTTGGCGCTCGATCGCGCCGGTCAGGTCGCCGGTCCAGGCGTGCGGGACGTGGCCGTACACCCAGAAGACGTGCTTGCCCTCGGGCGCGCGGGACGGGTCGGCCAGGGTCGGCTGCGCGCTGATGAGGAAGGGGACGTCCGGCGGGGTGCCTCCGTACGCCTGCTTGAGCGCGCGGCCCATCTCGGCGCTCGTCGGGCCGATCTGCACCGTCCCGGCGCGGCGCGGCGCCTCCGCCGTCCACGGCATCGGGCCGTCCAGCGCGTAGTCGATCTTGAACACGCTGGGACCGTAGCGGTAGCCGTCGTAGTGGCGGCCGAGGCCCGCGATGCGCGCGAGCGCCGTCGGCGAAGTGTCGAAGACGTAGGCGCGTGCGGGCGGCAGGTCGTCGAGCCGCTTGACCTCGAACCCGGTGTGCACGGTGCCGCCGCAGGCGCGCAGATACCCGGCGAGCGCGTCGGAGATGGCCCCGGAGCCGCCGCGTGCCACGGGCCAGCCGCCCGCGTGCGCCGCGAGCGCGAACATCAGCCCGATCCCGCCCGTGGCCAGGCCGTTGAGCGGCGAGATGACATGGGCCACCAGCCCGGCGAACAGCGCCCTGGCCCGCTCGTCGCGAAAGCGCCGCACCAGCCATCCGTACGGTGCCAGGCCCTTGAGCCCGAAGCGCGCCAGCGTGAGCGGGTCCCGGGGCAGGCCGCGCGGCGGCAGGCTGAGGAAGTCGGCGGCGAGCGTGTCCCACCGGCCGAGGAACGGCGCGACGAGCCGCCGGTACTCTCCCGCGTCGTGCGGGCCGAGGGAGGCGGCGGTCTCCGCGACGGAACGCGCGAGGACGGCGGCCGTCCCGTCGTCGAAGGGGTGGGCCATCGGCAGCTCGGGGTGGGCCCAGCTCAGCCCGTACCGCTCCAGCGGCATCCCGTTGAACGCGGGCGATCCCGCCCCGAGGGGATGCACCGCCGAGCAGGGGTCGTGCTTGAAGCCCGGCAGCGTCAGCTCCTCGGTGCTCGCGCCGCCCCCGATGGTGTCCCGGGCCTCGAACACCTCGACCGACATGCCGCGTCTGGCCAGCTCGGCGGCGGCGGTCAGCCCGTTGGGTCCCGCACCCACGACTACGGCATCGAGCATCGACGGCACGCGGACTCCTTCGTCAGCCGACGGTCTGAGGGCCCAGGATATTCCGGCGGACCGGCGGCGGGGACGGCGGTGGGGACCGGCGCATGCGTGCGAACCCGCGCCCTGCCGCGGGGCCGGGGGTGCGGGCAGGAAAGGCGCCGGGCGCGGCGGCCGCCCGGGGCTCGCGGAGCCGTGCGCCGGTTTCGCACGCCCCGCTTCGCCTCCCCGTACTCCCAGCCGGTCCCCGTCCGCACCGCACCGCCGGCCGTGCGCCGCCGCGCGCCGCGCTCCGGCCCCCCGCGGGGTCAGCCGTTCAGCAGCAGCCGCCGCACGTGCCGCGCCGTCGCCTCGGTGCGGGCCGCCGTGAACGGCAGGGCGTTGCCGCCCGTGATGCGGTACGGCTCCCCGCTGAGGGTGAGGTGGGCCCCGCCCGCCTCGGTCACCAGGAGCAGCCCGGCCGCGTGGTCCCAGGCGTACTCCCAGTTGTAGGCGACGGCGTCCAACTCGCCGGTGGCCACGGCGAGGTAGTCGAGTCCCGCCGAGCCGCTGCCCCGGGTCACGGCCCCGGAGCGGTCGAGCCCGAGCAGGGCCCGCTTCTGCTCGTCGGAGGTGAAGTCCGGGTGGGACATGGCCATCCGCAGGGGCCGGCCGGCCTCCGGGGGTCCCGGCCGCAGTGGCCGCCCGTCGAGGTGGGCGCCCCGGCCCCGGACGGCCACCGCCATGCTGCCGGTCACCGGCGCGTACGTCCACGAGGCGAGGACCTCGCCGTAGCGGGCGAGCGAGACGAGCGTGCAGAAGCCGGGCGCGCCGGAGATGAACACCCGCGTGCCGTCGACCGGGTCGACGATCCACACGGGAGCGTCGCCGTCGAGCGCGCCGTAGACGCCCGGGTCCGCGGCCACGGCCTCCTCCCCGACCACCACGGAGCCGGGCACGAGGGACGTGAGCTCCCGGGTGAGGTACTCCTCGGCGCGCCGGTCGGCCACGGTGACGAGGTCGTGGGGCCCGCTCTTCTCGCTGATGTCCTCGGCCGACAGCCGGCGGTAGCGCGGCATGATCTCGGCGTCGGCCGCCGCCTTGATGACGGCCTCGACCCGTGCGCCGGGAGGAAGCCGGAACGCCGTCTCGTCCGCCATCTCAGCGGCCCACCGCGTAGCCCTGCATGCCGTGCGGATTGGCGGCCGCCGACAGCACGCCGGTCGCGGGGTCGCGTGCGACGGCGCACAGCCGGCCCTCCGACCAGTCCTCGCCGACCGTCACCTCGTGGCCCCTGCGCCGCAGTTCGGCGACGACGGCCGGATCCGTACGGCCCTCGACGGTCAGCCCGCCGGGGACCATCCCGCGCGGGTAGAAGGAGCCCGGGAAGCTGTCGGTGTGCCAGTTGGGGGCGTCGATGGCGCCCTGGAGGTCGAGGCCGCCGCGCACCGGGTCCCGAAGGACGAGCGCGAGGAAGAAGTGGAGCTGCCACTGGTCCTGCTGGTCGCCGCCCGGCGTGCCGAAAGCGACGGCCGGCACGCCGTCGCGCAGGGCGAGCGAGGGCGTGAGGGTGGTGCGCGGCCGGCGCCCGGGCGTCAGGGAGTTGGGCAGGCCCTCCTCGACCCACATCATCTGCAGGCGGGTGCCGAGGGGGAAGCCGAGTTCGGGGACGACGGGGTTGGACTGGAGCCAGCCGCCGCTGGGCGTCGCGGAGACCATGTTGCCCCAGCGGTCCACGATGTCGATGTGGCAGGTGTCGCCGCGCGTGGCGCCGTCCTTGGCGACGGTGGGCTCGCCCGCGCCCGCCCTGGGCTCGGGCAGGACGCCGGTCTCGCCCGCGGCGACGGCGGTGGCGTGCGCGCTGATCCTCGGGGTACGCCCGTCGGGGCGGCCGGGGCGCAGCTCGCGGGAGGCGTCCTCGCCGATGAGGGCGCGGCGCCCGGTGTTGTACCGCTCGGAGAGCAGCGCTTCGAGGGGGACGTCGGCGGCGTCGCCGTACCAGGCCTCGCGGTCGGCCATGGCGAGCTTGGTGCCTTCGACCAGCCGGTGCACGTACTCGGCCGATCCGTAGGCGGGCAGGTCTGCGGCGCGCGACGGCAGCAGCGCCAGCTGCTGGAGGAAGGCGGGGCCCTGGCTCCACGGGCCCGCCTTGCACAGCGTCCAGCCGTCCCACTCGTAGGTGGCGGGTTCCTCGTAGGTCGCGGACCAGCCGGCCAGGTCGGCGGCCGTGAGGGTGCCGGTGTGGCGCTCCCCGCTGGTGTCCATGGTGGGCCGGGCCGCCTGCGCGACGAGGGCCTCGGCGACGAAGCCCTCGCGCCAGATCCGGCGCGCGGCCTCGATCCCCGCGACGCGGTCGCCGCCGCCCTCGTCGGCCGCCTCGGCGATCAGCCGCCGCCAGGTGGCGGCGAGTGCCGGGTTGCGCCACAGCTCGCCCGGTCGCGGCGACCTGCCGTCCGGCAGGTACAGCTCGGCGGAGGACGGCCATTCGGTCTCGAACAGCTCCCGCACGGTCTCGACGGTCGCCCCGACCCGCTCGACGGGCGCGTGCCCGTCCTCGGCGTAGCCGATCGCGTACCGCAGCACGTCGGCGAGGTGCAGGGTGCCGTGGTCGCGCAGCAGCGTCATCCAGGCGTCGAAGGCGCCGGGGACGGCCGCGGCCAGCGGGCCGGTTCCCGGCACGAGGTCGAGGCCGAGGGAGCGGTAGTGCGCCACGGTCGCCCCGGAGGGTGCGACGCCCTGCCCGCACAGCACGCGGACCGGACCGCCGGCGGGGGCGAGGATGATCGGCGCCTCGCCGCCCGGCCCGTTCAGGTGCGGCTCGACGACGTGCAGGACGAAGGCGCCGGCGACGGCCGCGTCGTAGGCGTTGCCGCCCGCCTCGAGGACCGCCATCGCGCTCTGGGAGGCCAGCCAGTGGGTCGAGGCCACCATGCCGAACGTGCCTTGAAGGGTCGGCCTGGTCGTGAACATGCGCTGTGCCACCTCGCCTCTCGTCGTACGGATCGCCCCTGGCCGGCGCTCGCCGCGCCGGCCGGAGGGCGGGCCGGTGGGCCGCTGACCCGCGTCAGCTGCCGTACCGGCCGGTCAGCAGCCTATCCACCGGTCCGGCGGGGCCCCCGGGACGTCCACACTCCGGGCGGGCGGGTCCCCGGCCCGGGGCGCTCCCCGCCCCACCCGGGGAGGGGGCGGCACGGCCCGCCCGTGCGGCACCGTGATTCGCCTTCGCACACACCTGAACCCCGGGGTGGGCTGCACGGGCCCGCCGCGGCCGCGGGGGCCCACCACAGGACACACGCGGCACACGTCGCCAATCCACACCGAACGGTCACACATGGGGTGCGGCCGGGGCACACCGTGCGCCGCGCACGCGGGAGCACTCCCCATCTACGGGGCGCACGGGGACGATCCTCACGACCACGACACAACGGATGTCGCGTCCGGGGCGGCGCGCACACCCTGCGTCTTCCGCCGCCCCACGGGTACGGCCGCCGATTTCCCCCGGGAACGCGGGCCGTTATTGGCCATGTGAATGACAACACCGCCCCCTCACACATGTGGCCCGACCGTGTCCAAATCGAAAGCTTAGCCATCGGGTTCGGGGGAATCAGACAGCCGATCACGTGCCTGTTCACGGGCGAAATGGCACAACCGCCCATGAAACCTGCCACGCCAGCCCGAGCCGGTTCAACAAGGAAATTGCAGGTCAGAGTCTTGATTCCCACTCGGCACGGTGTGCTAAGGATGAGGGCCGCATGCGGGGCAATGAGCCAAAGGAAAAGATGAATGACCACGATTGAGAAACCACCGGAGGGGCGTGCGGAACAACCGCGGCTGCGCCGGGACATGGGTCGCGTCAGTCTTCTGTTCGCCGGCGTCGGATCCATCATCGGATCGGGCTGGCTGTTCGGCGCGCTGAACGCCGCCAAACTCGCGGGGCCCTCGTCCGTGTTCTCGTGGGCGATAGCCGCCGTGATGATCATCCTCATCGGGCTCTGCTTCGCCGAGCTGGGCACGATGTTCCCCGTATCGGGCGGTGTGGTGCGCTTCCCGCACCTTTCGTTCGGTTCGTTCGCCAGCTACACCATGGGCTGGATCACCTGGATCGCCGCCGCCACCGTGGCACCGATCGAGGTCGAAGGCGCACTGCAATATGCCACCAAATGGGCACATTTCACTGACTACCATCCGTCGAACGGTGCCTACACACTGACGGGTCTCGGCTATGTGATCGCCGTCCTCGCCATGGCGTTCTTCGTCGCACTGAACTACTTCGGCATCCGGTGGTTCGCGCGGGTGAACAATGTCCTGGTGTGGTGGAAGCTCGTCGTCATCCTCGTGGTGATCGTCGCGTTCCTCGTCACCGCGTTCCACGGGCACAACTTCAGCGCCAAGGAGTACGGCGGCTTCGCGCCGGGCGGCGCGAAGGGCATCTTCACCGCCATCTCCACGGCCGGCATCACGTTCTCCTTCCTCGGCTTCCGCCAGGGTGTGGAGCTCGCGGGCGAGACGGACAACCCGAAGCGCAACGTGCCGTTCGCGGTAATCGGTTCCGTGCTGCTGACCGGCGTGATCTACGTGCTGCTCGAGGTCGCCTTCATCGGCGCCGTGCCGAAGCACGACCTGACCTCGTCGCACGGCTGGCTCAACCTCGCCTTCGCCAACGACTTCGGCCCGCTGGCCGCGATCTCCTCGGCGATCGGGCTCGGCTGGCTCGCGTACGTGCTGTACGTGGACGCCGTCATCTCCCCCGCCGACACCGGCCTGATCTACACCACGGTCACGGCGCGCATCTCCTACGCCATGGCCCGCAACAAGAACGCGCCCGAGGGGCTCGCCAAGGCCACCCGCCGCGGTGCGCCGCTGGTCAGCCTGATCGTCACGTTCGTCGTGGGCCTGATCGTCTTCCTGCCGTTCCCCAGCTGGCAGGAGCTCGTCGGGTTCATCACCTCGGCGACGGTGCTCTCGTTCGGCTCCGGCCCGGTCGTGCTGGCCGCGATGCGGCGTCAGATACCCGACCAGCCGCGCCCGTTCCGGGTCCCCGGCGGGGACGTCATCCCGTTCCTCGCGCTGTACTCCGCGAACCTGATCGTGTACTGGGCCGGCTGGAACACCAACTGGAAGCTGTTCGTCACGATCCTGATCGGCTTCGTCTTCCTCGCCGCCTTCGAGATCTTCGACAAGGGCCGCGCGCCGAAGATGGACTGGAAGGCCGGCGCCAGCTGGGTCCTGCCGTGGCTGGTCGGCCTGGCCCTGGTCAGCTGGATGGGCGACTACGACGGCGGCAAGGGCTGGATCGGGCTCGGCTGGGGCTTCGTGGTCAACCTGGTGCTCGCCGCGATCGTCTACCTCATCGCGCTGCGGGTGAAGCTGCCGCAGGCCCGGGTCGTCGAGCACATCGAGGAGGCCCGCGAGGAGAGCCGCATCGAGAGCGAGGAGCTGGGCGAGGCCCACTGACGCGGTCCGCTCCCGGCGGCCGGCCGACCCTGCCGCCCGGAACCTGACCGGCTCCACGGACGCGGCGGTGCG
Source organism: Streptomyces fuscigenes (assembly GCF_021556455.1). Taxonomy (GTDB): domain Bacteria; phylum Actinomycetota; class Actinomycetes; order Streptomycetales; family Streptomycetaceae; genus Streptomyces; species Streptomyces fuscigenes. The sequence goes on from NZ_JAKGCV010000084.1 coordinate 6,862, forward strand.
CGGTACCCCTGACGGGTGCCGCGCACCGCCGCGTTCCGGTGTGATCCGGTGCGTTCCGGTGTGATCCGGTGTGATCCGGTGTGTGCAGGTGCCCGAAGCGGTACCGGGGCGGCTTCGAACAGCCGGGGGCGCCCCGCCGTGCCGCCGCCCACGCGCTCAGACCGGCAGCCGACCGACCTCGTGCCGTCAGCGCCCGGCGGCGATGATCTCCTCGCCCAGCGCGGCGAGTTCAGGCAGGTACGCGAGGGTCGCGCGGGAGCGCGCGGCGAGGTCCCGGCCGTCGTTGATGCCGAGATCGGCGAGGAGTTCCGCGAACTGCGGTGCGTGCCGCGCCGCCAGGTCCGGCGCGTCCGCCAGCAGGGCGGTGTGGCAGCGCGCGGCGGTCGCCACCACCCAGAACAGCGCCTCCCGGTGGTCTCCGGCCCGCACCAGGGCACGGCTCGCGTCCACGGCGACCGGGCGGGCGGCGGGGGTCAGGTCGGAGCTGAAGGGGAAGGGCGTGTGCGCCACGGCGGCCGTCGCGTCGAACAGCACCGCGAGGCACTCGACGTGGTGGCCCACGCGCTCGGGCGTCAGCCCGGCCGGGTCGAGCTGCGCCAGCAGGGCCGGGTAGTGCTCCCCGAGGCCGGCGGCCGTCAGCAGCTCGCGGGCCCTGAGGTGGCGCAGGCGCACCGTCGGATTGCGCAGGCCGGCGACGAGCGGCAGGTGCGCGCTCACGCAGGTGGGGAACAGCCAGCCGGTGACGCGCACGGGCCAGGGCGCCGCGGTGTCGGGGGTGCGCAGCCCGGCCTCGATCCTGGTCAGCACGGCGCCGCACCGCTGTCGCACCCGCGCGGGAGCGGCGAACTCCCGTGCCACGGAGCGCTGGAGGGCGCGCAGCCCGCCCGTCGGGTCGTCCAGCACCGTGTCCCTGCTCAGCCCGGCCGCGAGGTGGTAGTCGGCGAGGGCGTGCCCGGCGGGCGCGAGGGCGTCCCATCCGACGACCGTGACGTCGAACAGCACCCCGAGGTGCGGGAACTTGCCGGGCTTGGGCCCGCGGGGCATCGCCCGGGTCACGACCGTGAGGTCGAGGTCGGAGCCGACGGGCACCTCGTCCTCGTCGCGCAGGCCGACCGTCGATCCCGTGACGTAGGCGCCGACGTATCCCTCGCGGGCGCGCCCCTCGGCGCGCACCCAGTCGAGCGCCGCCGCACGGGCGCGGTCAGCCCGCATGCGCACCGCACCGAGCTGTCCGCGCAAGCGCGCGGCGGCGGTCCCCGATCATGGCGTGCACCCCCGTACCCGTACCCCGTCCCGGCTCTGCGATCGTAGCCGCAGGCGCCGCGGTCGCCGGCCCTGACGTGCGATTCTCAGGCCCTTCACAGGGCCGGGCAAGGAATCTCTCCCGGCGGCGGGCCGGCGTGTCACCATGACGTCACCATGACGACCACCTCCTCCCAGAAGCAGCCGCCACTGGCGCGGCCCGACGGCTCACCCGAGCGCGTGCTGGTCGTGGACGACGAGACCTCGATCACCGAGCTGCTGTCCACGGCCCTGCGCCGGCCCCGTCCCGGCCGCGCCCTCAGCCCAGCGTGACCACCGTGGTCAGCGTCCCGGGGTGCGGGACGCGCAGGACGTGCAGGCGGCGCGCCCCGTCGCGCAGCAGGGTGACGGAGGTCGCCTCGACGGTGGCCGCGAGCGCGGTTCCCCAGTCGATGCCGATCGTCGTCCCGGCCCGGTGGACGACGAGCCCGCGCGCGGTCGCGGCGGCGTCCGCGCCGTACGCGACGGGCGTGCCGTCCGCGAACGCCACGCGGTCGGTGGGCAGCAGGACCAGCGGGATCTGCTCGGTCAGGGCGGTGGTGCCGCGCACCGCGCGCGAGACGGTGTTCCTGGTGACGGTGAGGACGGTGGAGACCCGGCCGTCGGGCAGGCCGTAGGAGACGGTGACCGGCGACGAACCCGGCGCGGCCTCGGCGCCGTTCCAGTCGCGGTCGCCCACACGGTAGGAGGCGGCGGCCAGGTCGCTGTGCGCGTCGACGGTGCCGGCCGGCAGCACGCTGCCCCACACCTGCGTGTCGCTCGCGCGCTGCGACTGGACGACGGCACCCGCGCGCGGGTGCCACAGCAGGCCGGGCCCGGTACGGACGTCGGTGCTCGGGCGCTTGCCGAAGAACGCGGCGAGGTAGAGCCCGGGCCTGCGTACGTAGAGGTAGCTCTGGTCGAGCGCGGTGTCCTCGCGCCGCACGGCGAAGTCGTCGGACCGCAGGTACGGCAGCTGCCGTACGGACGCGCGCTTGGCGCCGCGCGAGGGGAACGCCTCCGGGTAGGTGGCGTGGGCGATGATCCGCGGCGAGGTGTCCTGCTTGGCGGGGCCCACGGCCGGCCCCGGCGCGGCGGCCCACGCCGCGCGGATCTCGGCACGGTCCTCCGCCGTGGTGAAGAACGCCGCGAGGGCGGGGACTTCGGGGACGAAAAGCGAGCCGAGGTTCGTCCGGTCGGGGTCGGGCACCACGTCGTCGTAGTACGCGACGCCGGTGCGGGCGGACATGGCCACGTACGTGAGCGAGCCCGAACCGTCGGGCTCGCGCACGACGTTGTAGCCGAACCAGTCGGCGAACCTGCGCGCCATGCCGAGCACCGCCCGGTTGCGCGTGAGGTGGTGGATCTCGGCGATCTCCGGCATCAGGACCTCGAAGTTGTAGTCGATGTCCATGCCGGTGGGCTCGTAGAAGAAGCCCGCGGGGCTCTGGCCGTGCTCCGCCAGGTACTCGACGCGGTCGGCGAGCCCGCGCTCGAGCCCGGCGTCCGGGGCCAGTCGAAGGAAGCGGGTCGCGCCGGCCAGGCCGGACGCGTTCTGGTTGGCGAAGTTGATCGGGCTCTGCCAGATCGGGTTCGCGGGGTCGAGGAACCACGTCGTGCCGAGCCGCACCGCGGCTTCGATCTCCGCCCGCCGCTGCGGGAGCGAGCGGCCCTGGCGGAGGTTGGCCAGGGTCTTGGCGAGGTAGCCGATGCCGAAGCCCGTGGCGGCCTTGGACTTCTCGTCGATGTCGTACTCGGGCCAGGAGCCGTCGGCGTGCTGGAGGTCGAGGTAGTGCGCGATCGCCGCGTCGAGGCGGGCGAGCAGCGCCCTGTCGCCCGCGTACGGGTTCCAGGGACGGGAGTTGGCGTGGAACCAGCTCAGGGTGAAGACGTGTTCCTGGACACGGGAGTTGTAGGGGGCGCTCGGCGTGCGCCACCAGCCGCCGCCGAGGAAGCCGAGGTCCCCGGGGTCGTCGACGACGACGTCGTTCACCATGCCGGGCAGGATCGCCAGATAGGGCCCGAAGCGCTGCTCGCGGGGCGTGAACAGGCGCCGCGCGGGGGCCCCGGGCGGCAGGCCGCCCAGCGGCGGGAACGGCCCGGCGGGCGGCGGCACGGCGGCGGACGCGACACCCCCGGTCCACCCCGTGCCGAGCAGTGCGGCGGCGCCGAGCGCGCCGCCGAGAAGGGCCCGCCTGCCGAGCGACCGGGGCTGATCTGTCACTGCTGCCTCCAGCTACTAATACGCATTAATGGATCGACGCGAGGTGGCCTCGGAGAGAGAGGGGCCGGAATGGCCTCGACGCTAGATCCGCTCTCGACGGGGTGTCAACCAGCCGTGCACGACGAGATCCCGCGCCCTCTCGGCCAGGCCGCGCGACCGCCGGGAGCGATCCGGGTTCCTCAAGAAGCAGGTGGGGCCCCCGACTTCACCGTCACACGGTGTCACCTCCGCCGCGCGGCGACCGAGTCGTCGAGCCGCCGCGGAGGCGTGCCGCGCCACCGCTCCGCGAGCGCCGGGACCGGCAGCGACGACCCCACGGATCATCGGCCGCCACGGCCGTCGGGAGAGCGGCCGGGCCGGGCCCGCGAGCCCCCGCGATCGACCGCGGAGGGCCCCGGACGGCGCCGGTTCGCGGCCGTGAGACCTCGTCAGGGCCACCGTGGGGCCGAATTCGACGGCAGCGGCTACGCGTGCGAGGGGCCGGCGCGGGGACGCGGACGACTCCGGCGCGATCTCGCCGAGGCCGCGCGGGAAGCAGGGGCCGGGCGGGCCCTGGAGAACGCCCGCGCGCCCATGGGGCCCGCCGCCCCCGCGCGTGATCCGCCCCACGGCACGCACGCCCGGTTCGGGCACATGGCCACGCGGTGTGACCGCCGCAGAGCCGCACGGCCCGGCATCGACATCCGTCCGCACGGACTTCGCGCCGCCTCTCGCGACCCCGCCGGACGGCCCGGCCGAGCGGATCCGGCCCCGTGGCGACTGTGATACTAATACCGGTATAAGTATTGGATTCGATGCGAGGCGGGAGCCGCAGCACATGGTGGAGATCAAGACCGACGCCGCGATGGACGCGATGCGAGAGGCGGGGCGGGTGGTGGCCCGGGCCCTGGCCGCCGCCCGCGAGGCAGCCGGTGTGGGTGTGTCCCTGCGGGAACTGGACGAGGCGGCGCGCGCCGTCCTGGCCGAGGCCGGCGCGAGTTCGCCCTTCCTCGGCTACCGGCCGTCCTTCGCCCCCACGCCCTTCCCCGCGGTGATCTGCACCTCCGTCAACGACGCGGTGGTGCACGGCATCCCCACCGACTACCGGCTGCGCGACGGCGACGTGGTGAGCGTCGACGGCGGAGCCGAACTCGACGGCTGGACGGGGGACTCGGCCATCACGTTCACCGTCGGAACGGCCCGTCCCGAGGACGTGGAGCTGATCGAGGGCACCCGGCAGGCCCTCGAGGCCGGCATCGCCGCCGCCCTCGTCGGCAACCGCATGGGCGACATCTCCCACGCCATCGACACCGTGGCCCGCAGGGCGGCCTGCGGCATGCCCGCCGACTTCGGCGGCCACGGCATCGGCCGCAGCATGCACGAGGACCCGCACGTGCCCAACCGGGGCCGCCCGGGACGCGGCTTCCCCCTGCGCCACGGCCTCGTGCTCGCCATCGAGCCGATGTTCATGGCGGGCGGGCAGAACGCCTACCGCACCGGCAGCGACGGCTGGACCCTCAGCACCACCGACGGCAGCCGGGCCGCCCACTTCGAGCACACCGTGGCCATCACCGACGGCGGCCCCCGCATCCTGACCCTGCCCTGACGCTGCTCGCCACGGCGGGCGGAAGGGCTGCGCCGGGCAGGCGGCACGGCGCGCGCGGAGGCCACGCGGAGGGCGGGTGGGTACGGGCGGTGCACAGCAGGCGGCTCGGGACGGGCGGGCAGCGGGCAGTACGCACGGCGGGCGGCGGGCGGCAAGCGCAGGTACGGGCAGGCGGCGCGGGACGCCGCCGCCGCCCGCCGACGCGCCGTGCCGGTGGCCGCGAACCGCCCCTTCCTGCGGGAGGCTTGGCGCATGACACGCACCGAACCGGCCGACGGCCCCTACGCCGTCCTCGATCGCGCGCACCTCGGCGGCCCCGTGCGGGAGCTTCCCGGCGGGCCCGGGAAGCCGTGCAGTTACGTGGTCACCGGCTACGACGCGGCCCGGGCCGCCCTCGCCGACCCCCGGCTGTCCAAGGACACCGGCGCGTTCTTCGCCGCCCGCCCGAGCGGCCGCGACCTGCACCCCGCCCTCTCGCGCAGCATGCTGGCGACCGATCCCCCCGCGCACACGCGCCTGCGGGCCCTCGTCACCGGGGCGTTCAGCCGGGGTGCGGTGGCGCGGCTGCGTCCGCGCATCCAGCGGCTGACCGACGCCCTGCTGGACCGGTGGCCCGCCCCCGGGCAGGGGGACGTCGACGTCGTGGAGGCCCTGGCCGGGCCGCTGCCCGTCGCCGTCGTCTGCGAACTGCTGGGCGTGCCGGAGGAGGACCGTACGGCGGTGCGGCGCTGGTCGGACGAGCTGTTCGCGGCGGGGCGCCCCGACACGATCGACGCCGCCTCGCACGCCGTCGCCGCGTACATGGCCCGGCTGATCGACGCCAAGCGGCGGCATCCCGGCACCACGCTGCTCGACGACCTCGTCGCGGCACGGGACGGGGAGGACCGGCTCGGCGAGGACGAACTGGTGTCCCTGGCCTGCCTGCTCCTCGTCGCGGGGCACGAGACGACCACGAACCTCCTCGCCAACGCGTTCCTGGCCCTCCTGCTGCACCCCGAGGCGCACGCGCGCCTCGTCGCCGCCCCGGCGCAGCTCCCGCGCGTCCTGGACGAGCTGCTCCGCTTCGACTCCCCCGTCGCCACCGCGACGTTCCGCCATGCCACACAGCCGCTCACCCTCGCCGGGACGGACATCACGGCGGGCTCGCCCGTACTGGTCGCGATCGGGGCCGCCAACCGGGACCCGCGGCGCTTCGAGGCGGCCGAGCGGCTCGATCTGGACCGTGACGCCTCCGGCCAACTGGCATTCGGGCACGGGGTCCACCGCTGCGTGGGCGCACAACTGGCCCGAGCCGAGGCGGAGATCGCCCTCGGCTCGGTCCTGACCCGGTTCCCGGGCTGCCGACTCGCCGTTCCGGTGCAGGAGTTGCGCTGGCGCGCCACCCGGCTCATGCGCGGGCCGGCCGTCCTCCCCGTGAGCGTGTGAGGCTCCGCCCGCAAGCCGGCACGCGGGCGGGAGGACACCGTGCGCCCGGCACGGGGGGTGTCTTGTCCGGCCCGCGGGCGCGCCCTACAGTGAGCGCTTTCCCACCGCACCGTTCCCGGTCGGACACCCCGCCTGAGGAGTGCACGTGTTCGCTGCCCGTCCCGCTCTGAGCACCTCCCGCCCGCGCGCCGGCTCCGCCCTCACCGGCCGGGCGGCGCGCACCGCGGCCGCCGCCCTCGCCCTCGCCGCCCTCGTGCTGACCACGGGGACGGCCGCCGCCGACTCCGGGGCGAGGCCCGGGGCGCCGGGCCAGGGCGACCCCTACTTCCCGCTCCTCGGCAACGGCGGCTACACGGTCGCCCACTACGACCTCGACCTCGGCTACGACCCGGCAGCGAAGCACCTCACCGGTGCGGCCGGGATCACCGCGAGGGCCGTCCAGGACCTGAGCCGCTTCGACCTCGACCTCTCGGGCCTGACGGTCGGCCGGGTCCGGGTGGACGGGAGGGCGGCCCACTGGAGCCGCAGCGGCCAGGAGCTCGTCGTCACACCGGCGCGCCCGCTGCGCAAGGGCGCCGCCTTCCGCGTCGACGTCGCCTACGCCGGTGTGCCCGAGCAGATCACGGACCCCGACGGGTCCCCGGACGGCTGGATCGCCACCGACGACGGCGCGTTCGTCGCGGGCGAGCCGCAGGGCGCCATGTCGTGGTTCCCGTCCGACAACAACCCGCTGGACAAGGCGTCGTACAGCTTCCGCGTCACCGTGCCCGCCGGCTACACGGCCGTCTGCAACGGTGTGCTCGACTCGCAGCGCACGCGGGGCGGCAGGACGACGTTCCGCTGGCGGCAGGACGAGCCCATGGCGAGCTACCTCGCGACGGCGACGGTGGGCAGGTTCGACGTCCAGCGCTACCGGACCGCGTCGGGCGTGCCGGTGTACAACGCCGTCGATCCACGGGAGGCGGCCGGCGCGGCGCCGGCGCTCGCGAAGATCCCCGGCATCCTGGACTGGGAGACGAAGCTGTTCGGCCCGTACCCCTTCGCGGCGGCGGGCGCGATCGTCGACGACGCGCACGACGTCGGCTACGCCCTGGAGACGCAGACCAGGCCGCTGTACGACCGGGCCCCGGACGTCGGCACGGTGGTGCACGAGATGGCGCACCAGTGGTTCGGCGACTCCGTCAGCCTGACGAGCTGGCAGGACATCTGGCTCAACGAGGGCTTCGCCACGTACGCGGAGTGGCTGTGGGAGGAGCAGCACGGCGGCGCCACCGCGCAGGCCGCCTTCGACCACTACGACGCGCTGCCCGCGAGCAACGGCCTGTGGGCCTTCCCCTCGGCGGATCCGGGCAGCGGTGCCGACATCTTCGCCTCGCCCGTCTACACGCGCGGCGCGATGACGCTGCAGGAGCTCCGCAACGCGGTGGGCGACCGGGACTTCTTCACGATCCTCCGGACGTGGGCCCGCGAGCACCGCCACGGCCACGGGACGACGGCCGAGTTCACGGCGCTGAGCGAGCGGGTCTCGGGCAAGCACCTCGGGAAGCTGTTCACCACCTGGCTGTACACGGCGGGCAAGCCGGCCGCGTCGTGACGGCGGCCGGGCGCGTCAGGCCAGCAGCGGCAGCCGTTTGACGATCCGGTCGACGCGGTTGCGGGGGCCGACGATGCTCACGGCGCAGTAGTCGAGGGCGTCGCCCGGACTCGCGCCGACGGCGCCGAGGTACTCGGAGTACACGCGCGTGTGCTGGGCCGCGGCCGGCATGTCGGCGACGAACGTCCCCGCCGAGGCCGCGGCCTTGGCCCGCACCTCGCGCAGCGTCGCGGGGTCCGCGGCGAGCACCGTGCATCCGGCCCACGGCAGGCCCGGGTGCACGGTGCCGTCCGCGTCGAGGGCGGCATCGCCGAGGATGCCGCCGACGGCGTCGGACGTGGCGGCGGCGACGCAGACCGCCGCGTTCACCGCGCGGCCCGCGGGCAGGCTCCCGTCGACCACGACGACCCATTTCAGCCGGGCGGCGCGGGTGGGCGCGTCCTGGTCGATCTCCTCGGCGGCGAAGCCGACGGCTTCGGTCTGCGCGATGTCAGCGAGCACTGAGGCACACTCCCACTCGGATGTACGGCGTTTCAGCTGGGACGATACCGATCGTGCGCACGCTGTCATCCAGTGCCGCACATCGTGCGGCAGGTCCGGAGGAACGGCACCTACGGGCCGCGTTCGTGCGGCGATCGGCCGCGGGCGCGCGCACAGATACGGCGGCGGGGCGCGCGACCCTGCCGGCTGGAACACGCGTCGCGGGGCGCCGGCCGAGCGGGGCGTCGGCCGGAGCGCCCCGGTCCGCGGCTCGAACGGGCCTCGGGGCGGGGCCGCCCGGGAAACCGTCCGCCCGTCCGCACCCGGCCGTGCCCGTCGGCAGTCCGTCCCGGGGCGCAGGCGTGAGCCGCCGCCGGACCGCGCCCCGGGGCGTCCACTAGGTTGGCCGCATGTCTTCCGTACTTGTGATCGGTTACGACCCGCAGGCCATACCGGGCGTGGACGGCGAGGCCCTGCGCGCGGGTCTCGACGCCGAGTTGGCACGGTTCGGCGCGCAAGGCATCGACGCGGACATGGCGCTCGTCGTGTTCGACGGGTCGGCGGAGTCCGTCCTCACGGCCGCGCTGGCGCGCCGCCCGTGGGACGTGGTCGTCGTGGGCGGCGGCATCCGGAAGAGCGAGCCGCTGCTCCCGCTCTTCGAACAGGTCGTGAACCTGATCCGCCGGCACGCGCCGCGGGCGGCCGTCGCGTTCAACACCACCGGGGGCGACTCGCTGGAGGCGGCGCAGCGCTGGCTGTGAGGCCGGCCGGCGGGTGCGCGGATCGTCCCGGGGCCGTCGGGCCGGCTCCCGGCCCGGACCGGGCACGGGAGCACCGGTGGTGGCCGGCCTCCCACCGTGGCCGCGGGGACGGGCAGCGCGGACGGGCCGGATTGGCCGGATCGCTCCGCGGTCCCGGCACACCCCTCGGCCCACCGGCCCGGAGGCGATAGCGTGCGGGTCCGGACATCGGCCGGTCGGACGGGGGCAGGTGGCGATGGCACGACGAAGAGCACTGCCGGAGGGGCTGGACCCCCGGGTGCGAAGCCTCGTCCACGAGCTGCAACGCCTGCGTGACCGTGCGGAGTTGAGTGTCACCCGGCTGGCGGCCAAGACGTCGTTCAGCAAGGCGTCGTGGGAGCGGTACCTGTCGGGCCGCGCGCTGCCTCCTCGGCAGGCCGTCGAGGAGTTCGCCCGCGCGTGCGGAGCGGACCCGGTACGGCTCATGGCCCGGCGCGAGGTGGCCGCGGACGCCTGGGCGGCCGCGCGGGCCCGGCGGGCGGCGGGACCGGAGGAGCCCGAGGGCCGGGCCGGGTCCGGGGACGGAGCCGGG
>NZ_JAKGCV010000085.1 GCF_021556455.1 Streptomyces fuscigenes
CCGTCCGTGGCGCCCCGGGCGCTCGCCGCGGCCAGCGCGGCCGCGGTCACCGCCAGGCCCGCGGCCATGACACGGCGCCTGCGCAGGACGGCACGGCGCAGGCGGTCCCGCTGTGCGTGCGGCCGCAACGGGTCGAACGCGGGGACGCCGCGGGGCTCGGGCACGGACGGGCCGGGCAGATGCCGGTGCCGCACGCACGCGGAAGGAGCGGACGGAGCGGACGGAGCGGAGAAGGGGGACAGCTCCGGCAGCTCCGGCAGCTCTGACAGCTCTGACAGCTCCGCCGGCGCGCGAGCCGGGAACGGATCGGAGGGAGGAACTCGGGACATGGCCGACCACCACCTGGTGTGAAGGTGCGCGACGCGCTCGATGCGGTCGCCGCACCCCCACCATGGCCCCCTCCGCGAGATCCCGCCGAGCCCTGTGGACAACCGCGGAGGGGGGAGCCGGCCTGTGGACAACTGCCTCACTCACCAGGGTGATTGTGGCCTCGGGCGGCCTGCGCGCGGTTGGCCGGGCGGCGGCTAGGGCAAAGTGATTCCGAGGGCGAGTCCGTCCAGCGCATGTGCGCAGATGCAGTCCCGTGTCCCGCTGGGCTGCAGCCCAGCCACCGCATCGAAGAGCACCGTGCGCAACCGGTCCACATTCTCGGCGAAGACCTTCAGCACCTCGTCGTGGGAGACGCCCTCACCCGTCTCGGCTCCCGCGTCCAGGTCGGTCACAAGTGTCATGGAGGTGTAGCACAGGCCCAGTTCACGAGCGAGCACGGCTTCGGGGTGACCGGTCATCCCGACGACCGACCAGCCCATCGCCGCGTGCCAGCGGGACTCCGCCCGCGTGGAGAAGCGCGGTCCTTCGATCACCACCAGGGTGCCGTCCTCCACGGGCTCCCAGTCCCGGCCGCGTGCCGCCGCGATCGCTGCCTTGCGTCCCTCGGGGCAGTAGGGGTCGGCCAGGGCTACGTGGACGACGTTGGAGGCACTGCCGTCGGGCAGGGGAAGCCCGTCGTAGAAGGTCTGAACCCGGGACTTCGTCCTGTCCACCAGCTGGTCGGGCACCAGCAGGGTGCCCGGTCCGTACTCCGGGCGCAGGCCACCCACCGCGCAGGGGCCGAGCACCTGCCGGACACCCACGGAGCGCAGGGCCCAGAGGTTCGCGCGGTAGTTGATGCGGTGCGGGGGCAGGTGGTGCCCACGGCCGTGCCGAGGCAGGAAGGCCACCCTGCGGCCCGCCACCTCACCGAGGAAGAGGGAGTCGCTCGGAGCCCCGTAGGGCGTGTCGACCTGGACCTCGGTCACGTCTTCGAGGAAGGAGTAGAAGCCGGATCCACCGATCACGCCGATGTCTGCGTTCGCCATGGCCGTCACCCTAGCCGCCGCCCCAGTTCAGGGGCCCGGACACCAAGGAGCCCCAGCTGCCGGAGGCGCACTGGGGCCCTGGAAAGAAGGAGGCCGACCGGCCTGAGCCTACGGCCGCGGGTCAGGCGGCCGAGGAGCCCTTCGACGTGCTCGACGAGCCGGAGCTCGACGACGAGGACGAAGAAGAGGAGGATGACGACGAAGAAGACGAAGAAGACGAAGAGGACGACGTGGAAGCCGTCGACGTCGAGGCCGTCGCCTTCGAGTCCTTCGACTCGGACGACGATGTCGACTTCGCAGCCGGGGTGGAGCTCGACGAGGAGCTGCGGCTGTCGTTGCGGTAGAAGCCGGAGCCCTTGAACACGATGCCGACCGCGGAGAACACCTTCTTGAGGCGTCCCTGGCAGTTGGGGCAGACGGTCAAGGCGTCATCGGTGAACTTCTGCACCGCCTCGAGGCCCTCGCCACATTCGGTGCACTGGTACTGGTAGGTCGGCACTTGCTCCTCCTGGCACTCTCACTCGATGAGTGCTAACGACGCTCCATAGTGACGTATTCCGCGCCGTCAGTCCACTGCTGCCGGTTCGCGGTGACCGATCGCACGTACCGCTCCCCGCCCCGGGCCCCGGGGGAGGAGCCTCGACTGGAGGGAGATCAGCACGATCAGGGCGAGCGCGGTGCCCACGAGCGGCACCAGAAACCCTGCGCGCGCGCCGTGCGCGTCGGCCAGACGGCCGGCGGCGGTCACGGCGCCGGCCTGCCCGAGCGCGACCGCGCCCGTCAGCCAGGTGAACGCCTCGGTCCGCGCGGATGATTCCACGAGGGCGTCGACGAGGGTGTAGCCGCTGATCAGAGCAGGTGCGATGCACAGGCCCGCGAGCAGGCCAAGCACCGCGAACAGCGGCACCGAGTGGACGGCCCACAGGGTGGCGGAGACGAGAGTCAGGCCGGCGTAGCCGAGAACGAGCCTGCGACGCGGACCGGATTTCCAGGTGACGGCGCCGAAGAAGAGGCCGGAGAGCATGTTGCCGGCCGCGAAGACACCGTAGAGCGGCCCGTTGACGCCCGGGCTGCCGATCTCCTCGGCGAAGGCCGTCAGGGACACCTGCATGCCGCCGAAGACGGCACCGATGCCGAGGAAGGAGACGGCCAGGACGCGTACGCCCGGGACGGCCAGGGCCGAGGCCCTGCGGTCCCCGCTGCCGCCGGCCCCGGTCCCGGCCGGGACCGGCTGGGTGGCGCGGCGCGCCGCGAACAGCAGGCCGCCGACCAGGGTCAGCGCGGCTTCCGCGGCGAGTCCCGCGGCCGGGTGCACGGTGCTGCACAGGGCTGTGGCGAGGACGGGGCCGATGACGAACGTGAACTCGTCGGTCACGGACTCGAAGGCCGCCGCCGTCGGCAGCAGCCGGGAGCCGGCGGGCGTGCGGGCCAGCGCGGTCGCCCACCGTGAGCGCACCATCGGGCCCACCTGGGGGACCGACGCGCCGGTCGGCACGGCCGCCGCGAACAGGGCCCACAGGGGCGCGCCGGCCAGAGCCAGGACGATGAGCGCCGTGACGGAGGCGGCGTGTACCAGCACGCCGGGGACCAGGACCCGGGCCTGTCCGAACCGGTCCGCGAGCTTGCCGCTCTGCGGTGCGCACAAGGCCATGGACACGCCGGTCACGGCGGCGACGATGCCCGCCGAGCCGTAGGAACCGGTCGTGTGCTGGACGAGGAGGACGATGCCGATCGTCAGCATCGCGAAGGGCTGCCGCGCGGCGAAGCCGGGAGCGAGGAAGGTCCAGGCACGCGGTGTCCGCAGGAGCTGCCCGTAACCGGGCCTGGCGGTGACCGGCGGGCCGGCGGTCTCGGTGTCGACCGTGGATGACACGGTCCTTGCCTTTCTGCCGCCTGGTGACGCGCTCCCGCGGTCGGGGGCGGCCGAGGGCTGTCCGCTGTGCGCGGCGCCACGGCCGCACCAGCCCTGCATCAGACGGAGTCGAAACAACTGTCGTCGTGAGGAACGAGAGGAACGAGAGGAACGAGAGAACTTGAAGAAACGGGTGGAGCGAGAGGAACGAGAAGCGTGAGGGGAGCAGGCGGGACAACGATCGAGCGGACCAAACAGATCTGTCGGGTCGGCCGACCATGACATCGCGGGGTCGTACTGCCGCGCGGCCCGGAGGCTTCATGGGCGGTCGATGGACGATCGGGATGATCAGCCCCGGTCGCCTGGCAGGTACTGCCCGAGCGTGACCAAGGCCCACTTATCGTACAGGCCCCCGTGAGGGCGCGGCCCGTCCCTCCGGGCTGCCAGCAGGTGCCAACCCCGGACTGCGAGTAGGTGCCAACCCCGGACTGCGCGCCCCCGCGTCCCCCCGCGTCCCCAGTGTCCCCCCGTCCCCCGTCCCGCACCCTCAGCGTCGTTCGGCCCGCCCCCGCGCCGCCCCGTCCCGCCTCGTCAGCGTCGTTCGGCCGGTCCCGTTCCCGAATCCGTCCCCGTGCCGCTGCTCTTGCCGCCGCGGATCCCCGTGCCGCTGCTCTGGCCGCTCCGGGTCCCCGTGCCGCTGCTCTGGCCGCCCCGGGTCCCGGTCCCGCTGCTCTGCCCGCCGGGGGTTCCCGTACCGCTGCTCAGCCAGCCGGCGAGCTTGCCGCCCTGGGCGACGGCGCGCAGGCGCTCCTCCGTCGCGTCGCGCACCGGGTCGGTGGCGACGACGAGGAGTTCGTCACCGCGTTGCAGGAGGGTCGACGGCTGGGGCACGAAGCTGCGGTCGTTGCGGACGACGAGGGTCACGGCGGAGCCCTGGGGCAGCCGCAGCTCGCCGACCTCGACGCCGTGCATCCGGGAACTCTCGGGCACGGCGACCGAGAGCAGGTGGCCGCGCAGCCGCTCCAGCGGGGCGGACTCGATGCCGAGGTCGGAGGCGTCCGAGGAACCGCCGAGCCGCAGGGCCTTCGCGAGCCACGGCAGGGTCGGTCCCTGCACGAGCGTGTACACGACGACGAGCACGAAGACGATGTTGAAGATGCGGCTGCTGCCGTCGATCTGCGAGACCACCGGGATCGTCGCCAGGATGATGGGGACCGCGCCGCGCAGCCCGGCCCACGACATCAGGGCCTGTTCCGTCCAGGGGATGCGGAACGGAGACAGGCTGACGAGCACGGACAGGGGTCTCGCCACCACGGTCAGTACCAGCCCGACCATCACCGCGGGCCAGAAGTCCTTGGCGAGTTCGTGCGGCGTGACGAGCAGTCCCAGCAGGACGAACATGCCGATCTGGGCGATCCAGCCGAGACCCTCGGCGAAGCCGCGGTTGGCCGGGGCGTGCGGCAGGCGCGCGTTGCCCAGGATCATCGCCGTCAGGTACACGGCGAGGAAGCCGCTGCCGTGCGCGGTGGCGCCGAGGGCGTACGCGGAGACCGCGATGGCCATCACGGCGATGGGGTAGAGGCCGGACGCGGGCAGCGCGACGCGCCGCAGGCCGTAGGCGCCGACGTAACCGACGGCGAGGCCCACGCAGGCACCGATCAGCAGCTCCAGCAGGATCTCGCCGATCAGGACGTACCACGTCGCGACGTGGCCCGTCGACGACAGCGCGACGACGACGATCACCACGGGGGCGTCGTTGAATCCGGATTCCGCTTCGAGTGCGCTCGTGACGCGTTTGGGCAGGGGCACGCGGCGCAGCACGGAGAAGACCGCCGCGGCGTCGGTGGAGGAGACCACGGAGCCGACGATCACGGCCTGCCGCCAGTCCAGGCCGACGAGGTAGTGAGCGGCTGCCGCCGTGACGGCGATGCTGATGCCGACCCCGACGGTCGACAGGGCGATCCCGGCGGGCAGGGAGGACTTGACGTCCTTCCACTTCGTGCCGAGGCCGCCCTCGGCGAGGATCACGACGAGGGCGCCGTAGCCGATGAGCTGGGTCAGTTGGGCGTTGTCGAAACGGACGTGGAACAGCCCGTCCTGCCCTATGGCGACGCCGATGCCCAGGTAGATCAGCAGGCTGGGCAGCCCGCTCCTGGACGAGATGCGCACGGCCGCGACGGCGACCAGCAGGACGAGGGAGCAGATGAGCAACAGGATGTTGAGCTGGTGGACAGTCAGGGGCCGATCCCTTCCTCGCACGCGCGCCGGATCGTTACTCCGGCCACCGGTACTTTGTTACCTTACCTAATCTTTAACGTTTTCTTGACGCGTTCGAGTGTGCGTGCGATCACTGATTCGGCCCAAGCGGACACCGCGTCCGAGTGATCCGGCTACTGCGCCTATGGTGGCTCCAGCGTTTTCAGGACCACCTGCCCCGCGAAGGACAGCGATGCCCGCCAATACGGCCCCCCCGCCCGCCAAGAAGAAGGGGCGACGTGCCCGGCTGCTCGTGATCGTCCTGGTCCTGGCCCTGGTCGCGGGTGTCGGGTACGGGGCGTACTGGGGCGTGGGCACGGTGCGCGCGTCCCTGCCGCAGACGACCGGCTCCCTCCAGCTCAAGGGCCTCAGCGGCCCCGTCGACGTCGAGCGGGACAGTTACGGGATCCCGCAGATCTACGCGAACACCGACGCGGACCTGTTCCGCGCGCAGGGTTACGTGCAGGCGCAGGACCGCTTCTACGAGATGGACGTCCGGCGCCACATGACCTCGGGCCGCCTGTCCGAGATGTTCGGCAAGAGCCAGGTGGACACGGACGCCTTCCTGCGCACGCTGGGCTGGCACCGCGTGGCCCAGGAGGAGTACGACCACGAGCTGTCCCCGGAGACGAAGAAGAACCTCCAGGCCTACTCGGACGGCGTCAACGCGTACCTGAAGGGGCGCTCGGCGAAGGACATCTCCGTCGAGTACGCGGCGCTGAACCTGACCGGTGACTACACGCCCGCGAAGTGGACCCCGGTCGACTCGGTCGCCTGGCTCAAGGCCATGGCCTGGGACCTGCGCGGCAACATGCAGGACGAGATAGATCGCTCGCTGATGACGAGCCGTCTCAGCCAGAAGCAGATCGACCAGCTCTACCCGGCCTACCCGACGAGCAAGAACAAGCCGATCGTGCAGGGCGGCGCCGTCGTGGACGGAGCCTTCGACCCGAAGGCGACCGCGGGCGACGAGAGCACGGGCACCGACCCCGGCGCCGGCTCGGACGGCGGATCGGGCCTGCCGCAGGCCACCGGCGGCACCACCGGACTCAGCTCCGGCGACGGTTCCAGCAACTCCTCCGGCAGCGGAAGCGCTGCGGGTACGGGCACGGACACCGGCGGCGGTGACGGCGGCACCACGGTGAGCGGCCTGGCCGCGAACGGATCGGCCGTCACGGCCGACGACGCCGCGTACTCCGACGACTCACGCTCCGCCTCGGGTGCGACCGAGGCCGTGGACTCCCAGCTCGGAGCGCTCTCCGACTCCATCGACGGCATCCCGCAGCTGTTCGGCCCGAGCGGCAGCGGCAGCGGCGTCGGCTCCAACTCGTGGGTCGTCTCGGGCCGCCTCACCACCACGGGCAAGCCGCTCCTGGCCAACGACCCGCACCTGTCGCCGAGCCTGCCGTCGATCTGGTACCAGATGGGGCTGCACTGCCGCACCGTCTCGCCGGACTGCCAGTACAACGTCTCCGGCTACACGTTCTCCGGCATGCCGGGCGTGATCATCGGCCACAACGCCAACATCGCGTGGGGCCTGACCAACCTGGGCGCCGACGTGACCGACCTCTACCTGGAGAAGGTGGACGGCGACTCCTACCAGTACGGCAAGGAGCGCAAGAAGTTCACCACCCGCCAGGAGAAGATCAAGATCGCGGGCGGCGGCAGCAAGACCATCGTGGTGCGCTCCACGATCCACGGGCCGGTGGTCTCCGACCGCGACGACGAGCTGGTCAAGGTCGGCCAGAAGGCCCCCGTCCCGGACCTGGCACCCGACCGCGGCACCGGTTACGCCGTGTCGCTGGAGTGGACGGCGCTCGAACCGGGCAAGACCATGGACGCGGTCTTCTCGCTCGACAAGGCGCAGAACTTCACGCAGTTCCGCTCGGCGGCCCACAACTTCGAGGTCCCCTCGCAGAACCTCGTCTACGCCGACACCCAGGGCAACATCGGCTACCAGGCGCCCGGCAGGATCCCGGTGCGCGGCGAGGGCGACGGCTCGCTGCCCGCGCCCGGCTGGGACCCGGCGTACCGCTGGAAGAGCTCGATCCCGTTCGACGAGATGCCGTACGAGTACAACCCGAAGCGCGGCTACATCGTCACGGCGAACCAGGCCGTCGTGGACACGAAGAAGTATCCGTACCTGCTGACGACGGACTGGGACTACGGCACGCGCAGCCAGCGCATCGGCGACCTGATCGAGTCGAAGACCCGCAACGGCGGCAAGATCTCGACGGACGACATGCAGGCCATGCAGATGGACAACACCAGCGAGATCGCCAAGCAGCTGGTGCCCTACCTGCTCAAGAACGACCTCGCGAAGAACGGCGTCCCCGACCCCGCGATCCGCCAGGCCCAGCAGCTCCTGGAGAACTGGGACTACACGCAGGAACCGGACTCGGCGGCCGCCGCGTACTTCAACGCGGTCTGGCGCAACATCCTCGAGCTGGTTTTCGGCGACAAGCTGCCGAAGGAGGTCCGGGTGAAGGGCCAGTGCCTGGACGTGCGGCCGCTGGACACCACTGGGCCGCAGGACGACACCGGCCAGCTCGTGCGCGAGTGCGGCCAGCGCTCGGCGGACACGGCGCAGCCGGACGGCGGCGACCGCTGGTTCGAGGTCGTCGGCAACATCCTCAAGGACGACCACAACAGTTGGTGGACCTCCGTGGGCAACCGCCGCGACAAGGCCACCACCACGCGCGACCAGCTGTTCGCCCGCGCCATGAAGGACGCGCGCTGGGAGCTGACGGCGAAGCTCGGCAAGGACATGTCGACGTGGAGCTGGGGCCGCCTGCACCAGTTGACGCTGACGAACAGCACCCTCGGTACGAGCGGCCCCGGGCTCGTGAAGTCGCTGCTCAACCGCGGCCCGTACAACCTGGGCGGCGGCGGCTCGGCGGTCGACGCGACCAGCTGGAACGCGGCGGGCGGCTATGCCGTGACGACCGTGCCGTCCATGCGGATGGTGGTCAACGTCGGCGACTGGGACAAGTCGCGCTGGATCAACCTGACCGGTGCGTCCGGCCACGCGTACAGCGCGCACTACACCGACCAGACGAAGAAGTGGGAGGACGGCGACCTGCTGCCCTGGGCCTTCGGCATCGACGCCGTGAACAAGGCGACCGAGGACAAGCTGACGCTGAAGCCCTAGTGCTGTGACCGGAAACGATCACCGGATTGGTGCCGACTGAGTTCGCGCCGCTTGGATGTGACGACACGTCCGAACAGCGTAAGGAGTCACGTGGCAGAGCCGGTCAGGGTCCGCAGGCTGACCGAGCAGGAAGGGCAGAAACTCCAGCGCATCGTGCGGCGGGGCAGCACCAGCACGGTGCGGCTTCGCAGAGCGATGATGCTGCTGGCCTCAGCGGGCGGGATCACCGTCCCGGTGATTGCGCATCTGGTGCAGGCCGACGAGGACACCGTCCGCGACGTCATCCACCGGTTCAACGAGATCGGGCTGGCCTGCCTGGACCCTCAATGGGCGGGAGGCCGCCCCCGCCTGCTCACGGATGACGACGAGGAGTTCGTCATCCTGACGGCCACCACCCGCCCCTCCAAGCTCGGCCAGCCCTTCACCCGCTGGTCGATCCGCAAGCTCGCTGACCATCTGCAGCGCAACGTCGCCCGACCGATACGCATCGGCCGTGAGACCCTGCGCTGCCTGCTCGCGCGCCGCGGCGTGACGTTCCAGCGGACCAAGACGTGGAAGGAGTCCACCGACCCGGACTTCGACGCCAAGCTGGACCGGATCGAGTACGCGCTGACCGAACGCCCCGGCCGCACCTTCGCCTTCGACGAGTTCGGGCCGCTCGGCATCCGCCCCACCGGCGGGTCCTGCTGGGCAAGGAAGGGCAGGCCCGACCGGTTGCCGGCGACCTACCACCGTACCCACGGGGTCACGTACTTCCACGGTTGCTACTCGGTCGGCGACGACACTCTCTGGGGTGTCAACCGGCGCCGCAAGGGCATCGCACCGACCTGGGCCGCCCTCAAGAGCATCCGGGCAGCGCATCCCGACGGCGCCCCGATCTACGTGATCCTGGACAACCTGTCCGCCCACAAGAACGCGCGCATCGTGCGTTGGGCGGCCAAGAACAAGGTCGAGCTGTGCTTCACCCCGACGAATGCGTCCTGGGCGAACCCGATCGAGGCGCACTTCGGGCCACTGCGTCAGTTCACCCTCGCCAACTCCAGCAACCCCAACCACACCGTTCAAACACAGGAGTTGCACCGGTACCTGCGTTGGCGCAACCAGAACGCCCGCCATCCCGACATCCTGGCCGCCCAACGACGCGAACGCGCCCGCGTCCGCAGCGAGAAGGGCATCCGCTGGGGCGGACGACCGCTCACCCAAGTTGTGTGATCATCCTCAGGACTGCTGCTTCCCAGGGCTGGCCTTCCTCGATCGGGCTTCGAAAAGCCTTGGCCCGCCGACACGCGTCAAAAGTGTGTGGCGATCCCGAAGACACGACGGAGCTGTCCCATGTCGTGCCGATCGTGTTGCGATGGTTCGTATCCCTGGTGGAAGTAGACCTGCTGTTCGGCGGACAAGCACGGGACAGCCGTTCCCTGGATAGTGCCGGTCACGAAGCACGCGGAGGGATAGGTGAAAGGACGCTGCGGATCGGGTGACGCCTGCACTGCTGAGCCGTCATCGGAGACGACCAGCGGGTGAAGGTCGATCTCCCGCTTGTCCGGAGCCGTCACGACGAAACGGATGGGCCTCCAGTCCAGGCTCTCCACGAAACCTTCCGCCGAGAGGGCCGCCAGCACTGCGGCTTCCTGGTCTTGCCGGTGCATCAAGTCCAGATCGCGGTGGTCTCGGGTCTGCTCGCCGATCAGAGCGTCAACCCCCCATCCGCCACCGATCCAGACATCCATCTTCGCTCGCCGCAGCAGGGCGAGGACGAACAACACGTCATCGGCTGTCATCACCCGACGCATGCTCGCAGACGCACGACATGGCCGCACGCGCGTTCTTCGCAACGCTCGGACCGGAACGGCAGCCGGTGATCGTTTCCGGTCAGAGCACTAGCCCTAGCCCCCGGACCGAGCCGGGCACGGTCAGGTCCGGCCCGTCCGGTCTCCGGCGACCCGCTCGTCCGTCCGCACCGCGCCCCCGTACGCCGCTCACGCGTACGGGGGCGCGGCACGTGCGGGGGAGGGCAGGCGGAGTGCCCGCGACGCGTGCCCTGGGCGCCGTACCGGCGGGGCGTGCAGGCGCGGCGGGCGTGACCCGTGGAACCGGGAGCCGCTGAGCCCCGCCGCCCCCGCCGCCCTCCGGGGCGCGTCAGCCGGCGGCCGGTCCGAAGCGGTGCAGGGCGCCGGGCGTCACGGCGGCGCCGACGGGCCGGTCGTGCGCCTCGGCGGGCACCCGGGGGAGCACCTCGCCGTCGTACAGCAGCACCACGAGCGTCGGGCTCGCCCCCGCGTCCGCGAGGCGGGCGAGCACGCGGTCGTACGAGCCGCCGCCGCGGCCGAGCCGCATCCCGCGCCGGTCCACCGCCAGCCCGGGAAGCAGGACGGCGCGCGCCCGCAGCACCGCGTCCGGGCCGAGCCGGCCGCCCACCGGCTCCAGCAGGCCCCGCGCCGCCCCCGCCAGCCGCTCGGGCCCCTCGTAGACTGCCCAGTCGAGATCGTTGTCGTGCATCAGTACGGGCAGGATCACGCGCACGCCCCGGGCGCGCAGCGCGTCGAGGAGCGCGCGCGTGCCAGGTTCACGCCCCATCGAGACATAGGCGGCCACCGTGTCGGCACCGGACAGCTCGGGCAGCTCCAGGGCCCGCGCGGCCAGCGCGGTCGCCGCCGCCTCCCGTGCGGTGGGCGGCAACGTGGCGCGAGCCGCGAGCAGTTCGGCGCGCAGCGCGGCCTTCCCGGTGCCGATGGCGTCCCCGGCCGCGGCCCCCGTCCCGGTCTCGCTGCCGGAGCCGGTGGGCGCGCCCCGCCCGTCGGCGGCGTCCGTGCCGTCCGAGGGGCCGCTTCGGCCGCTGTCGTCCCCATACCTCATGGGTCGTCACATACCTCTCGTATGGCGCCTTATGATGCGAAAGTTCACCTGAAGGTAATCTTTTTCCCATGTGGGGTGGATAAGGTGCCCCGCATGATCTACTCGCCTCCCCCCAGGATCACCAAGGCTGTCATCCCCGCGGCGGGGCTCGGCACCCGCTTCCTGCCCGCGACGAAGGCGACGCCGAAGGAGATGCTGCCCGTCGTCGACAAGCCGGCGATCCAGTACGTGGTCGAGGAGGCGGTGGCGGCCGGCCTGTCCGACGTCCTGATGATCACCGGGCGCAACAAGCGTCCGCTCGAGGACCACTTCGACCGCAATTACGAGCTGGAGGAGGCCCTCTCGCGCAAGGGCGACCTCAGCCGCCTGGCGAAGGTGCAGGAGCCCAGCGCGCTGGCGACCATGCACTACGTGCGCCAGGGCGACCCCCGGGGCCTCGGGCACGCCGTGCTGTGCGCGGAACCGCACGTGGGCGACCAGCCGTTCGCCGTCCTCCTCGGCGACGACCTGATCGACCCGCGCGACGCCCTGCTCGCGCGGATGGTCGAGATCCAGGAGAACGAGGGCGGCAGCGTCATCGCGCTGATGGAGGTGGAGCCGTCCCAGATCCACCTGTACGGCTGCGCCGCCGTGGAGCCCACGGGCTACGCCGACGTCGTCAAGGTCCACGACCTGGTCGAGAAGCCCGAGCCGGGAGAGGCGCCCAGCAACTACGCGATCATCGGGCGCTATGTCCTGGACCCCGCCGTCTTCGGCATACTGCGTACCACCGAGCCCGGCCGTGGTGGCGAGATCCAGCTGACGGACGCCCTCCAGCAGCTCTCCGCCGACGAGGAGACCGGTGGCCCCGTGCACGGCGTCGTCTTCAAGGGACGCCGCTATGACACGGGTGACCGCGGGGACTACCTGCGCGCCATTGTCAGACTCGCGTGCGAACGTGAAGACCTGGGCCCGGACTTCCGGGCCTGGCTCCGCAGGTACGTGATCGAGGAGATGCAGGGATCTTGAGCAGCACGGCAGAGTCGGCACCGGCAGGCCAGGGCGAGACGCTGTGGACGGTCGAGGAGCACCTCGCGGACATCCTCGCAGCCATCCGCCCGCTCGACCCGATCGAGCTGTCCCTGCCCGACGCGCAGGGCTGCGTCCTCGTGGAGGACGTCGTCGTGCCGGTGTCGCTCCCGCCGTTCGACAACAGCTCCATGGACGGCTACGCGGTCCGCACGGCCGATCTCAGCGGTGCCACCGACGAGTTCCCGGCCTCCCTCACCGTCGTCGGCGACGTGGCGGCGGGCAGCGGCACGCTGCCCGAGGTCGGCCCCGGCCAGGCCGCGCGGATCATGACGGGCGCCCCGCTGCCGCCCGGTGCCGAGGCGGTCGTCCCCGTCGAGTGGACCGACGGGGGCACGGGCGGCGGCGCGGTCGCCTCGATGCTGCCCGCCGGGGCGGGGGAGGACGGCGCGAGCGGCGAGGTCCGGATCTACCGCACCGCCGAGCCCCGCGCCCACGTGCGGGCCGCCGGGAGCGACGTGCAGGCGGGCGACCTCGCGCTGGAGGCGGGCACGGTCCTCGGACCGCCGCAGATCGCGCTCCTCGCGGCGATCGGCCGCGGCAGCGTGCGCGTGCGCCCGCGCCCCCGGGTCGTCGTCCTGTCCACCGGCAGTGAACTGGTGCAGCCCGGCGAGGCCCTGGCGGAGGGCGAGATCTACGACTCCAACAGCTTCGCCCTCGCCGCGGCGGCACGGGACGCGGGTGCGATCGCCTACCGGGTCGGCGCCGTGGACGACGACCCGGACACGCTGCGCGCCACCATCGAGGACCAACTGGTCCGCGCGGACCTCCTGGTGACCACGGGCGGCGTCAGCGTCGGCGCGTACGACGTGGTCAAGGCGGCCCTGTCGTCCGTCGGGGACGAGGACGAACCGGGCAGCGGCATCGATTTCCGCAAACTGGCCATGCAGCCCGGCAAACCGCAGGGGTTCGGCTCGATCGGCGACGCGCACACGCCCCTGCTCGCGCTCCCCGGCAACCCGGTCTCGTCCTACGTCTCCTTCGAGCTGTTCGTCCGCCCGGCGATCCGGGCGATGATGGGGATGCCGGACGTCCACCGCCCGGTGGTGCGGGCGAAACTCGCCGGGGGCGGGGCGCTGTCGTCGCCGCTGGGCAGGCGCCAGTACATGCGGGGCCGCTACGACGCGGCGGCCGCCGAGGTGGCCCCCGTCGGCGGCGCGGGCTCCCACCTGGTGGCGGCGCTCGCCCACGCCGACTGCCTGCTCGTCGTCCCGGAGGACACCACCTCGGTGGACCCGGGCTCGGAAGTGGAGGTCGTCCTGCTGGGCTGACGCGCCGGGAAGTGGCGGGAGCGCCTGCCGCGCGCCCGGCCTCCTCGCTCGGGGCCGGCGTTTTGGCAGCGCGCCCTCGCGGAGCGGGCGGCCGCGGGCAGACCGGATCGCCCGCGGGCAGACGGGACCGGCCACGGAGCGTGCGCCCGCGCACGCCGGGAGGCATCCTGACCGGCCGGAGGGTGCCCGGTGGCGGTACGGTGGGCTGCCCACACAGGCCGCAAGGGGCCGACACGGGCCAGCGGGGCCGCGGCCGTCGAGGCCGGGGCCCGCGCGGCCACCAGGACGGGCCAGGACCGGGAGCGTCACACCGTATGACCGCGATTCCGCCGGGGGACAGCCTCGGGCGCTCGGGAACCGGGGGTTCGGTACCCCCGGCTCCGGACGAACTGAAGGGCACGGCCGGTCCCACCGGCCTGACGCACGTCGACGAGACGGGCGCCGCCCGCATGGTCGACGTCTCGGCGAAGGACGTCACCTCCCGCACCGCCCGCGCCACCGGCCGGGTGCTCGTCTCCGCCGAGGTCGTGGCGCTGCTGCGGGGCGGGGGCGTGCCGAAGGGCGACGCACTGGCCGTCGCCCGGATCGCCGGCATCATGGGCGCCAAGCGCACGCCCGACCTCGTGCCGCTGTGCCACCCGCTCGCCGTCTCCGGCGTCAAGGTCGACCTGACGGTCGCCGACGACGCGGTGGAGATCGCGGCCACGGTGAGGACGACGGACCGCACGGGCGTCGAGATGGAGGCGCTGACCGCCGTGTCGGTCGCCGCCCTGACGGTGGTCGACATGGTCAAGGCCGTCGACAAGGGCGCGGTGATCACCGACGTGCGGGTCGAGGAGAAGAGCGGCGGCAGGTCGGGTACCTGGACGCGCGCGGACGCGGCCGGCGGAGGTGCCGCATGACGGCGTCCCACCCGGCCCCCGCCGAAGGCGCGGAGGACCGTCGTGCCCTGGTCGTCACCGCGTCCAACCGGGCCTCGGCGGGCGTGTACGAGGACACCGGCGGCCCGCTGATCGCGGAGGCGCTCGGCGGTCTCGGCTTCGCCGTGGACGGGCCGCGCGTGGTGCCCGACGGCGATCCGGTGGAGCGGGAGCTGCGCGATGCCGTGGCGGCCGGTTACGACGTCGTCGTGACCACGGGCGGCACCGGCATCTCGCCGACCGACCGCACCCCCGAGGCCACCCGGCACGTGCTCGACTACGAGGTGCCCGGCATCGCGGAGGCCATCCGCGCCCGGGGGTCGCTCAAGGTGCCCACGGCCGCGCTATCGCGCGGCCTCGCGGGCGTCGCGGGCCGCACCCTCGTCGTCAACCTGCCCGGCTCCAGGGGCGGGGTGCGCGACGGGCTGGCCGTGCTGGAGGGCCTGCTCGTGCACGCCGTGGACCAGATCCGCGGCGCCGACCACCCCCGTACCGGCGGATGAACCCCGCCTGGCCCGTGGTGCTGGCGGACGGCGACATCGCCCTCCGCCCGATAAGGACGCGCGACCAGCGCGCCTGGCGGGACGTCAACCGCCGCAACAGGGACTGGCTGAGGCCCTGGGAGGCGACCGTCCCGCCGCCCTCGCCCGGCACGCCGGTCGGGCAGCGGCCGACCTACCGCCAGATGGTCCGCCACCTCAGGAAGGAAGCCGCGGCTGGACGGATGCTGCCGTTCGTCATCGAGTACCAGGGCCGCCTGGTCGGCCAGTTGACGGTGGCGGGCATCACCTGGGGCTCCATGTGCTCGGGGCACGTCGGCTACTGGGTCGACAAGGAGGTCGCAGGGCGCGGCGTCATGCCGACGGCGGTGGCGCTGGCGACCGACCACTGCTTCCGAGTCCTCGGGCTGCACCGGCTGGAGGTCTGCATCCGCCCGGAGAACGGGCCGAGCCGCCGGGTCGTCGAGAAGCTCGGGTTCCGCGAGGAGGGCGTCCGGCCGCGCTACCTCCACATCGACGGGGCATGGCGGGATCATCTCGTCTTCGCGCTGACCGCGGAGGAGGTCCCGGACGGCATGCTGCGCCGCTGGCACCAGGCCCGCCGCCGCACGCCCGGGGAATGAGCGAGGGCGGGGCCCGGTCGTCCGCCCGGCGGACCCGGCCCCCCAGCCCCCCAGCCCCCGCGCCCGCCTGAGTGCCGCACGTCCCGTACGCCCCGAACGTCCCGTTCCTCCCGGACGCCCCTCCGCCCCCGCGTCGTCCCTGATCCGTTCGAGAGCCGTTGTTCGAAATGGGTTCGAATTCGGGCGAGCTCAATAATAAAATATATGTTCGATATTTGATCGAGCTCTATCGCTGTCCGACCATAAGGCGATCCGAACAATCACAAAAAAGTGCAGTGATATCAGCCGGATCGTGCGACACACCGGCCCAATTGGCCGATCCGCTCCGTCGAATCCCTCTACGGTGTGAAGCGTGAGCAGCAGCGGCCTCATCTACGCAGTCATCGTCGGGGCCTGGGCCGCCTACCTGGTGCCGATGTGGCTCCGCAGGCAGGACGAGCTCAACGAGGCCCGCCCGACGGAACGCTTCACCACCGCCATCCGACTGCTGTCCGGCCGGGCGGCGATGGAGCGGCGGTACGCCAAGGACCTGCGGCAGCGCACCGGGGAGCGGTCGGTCGAAGGTATCGACACCGACGGCGCCCCGGACGCGCCCGACGCCGGGGCGGACGACCGCGCGGAGCCCATGAGCTCCGTCGACGTCCGGGCCTTCGCCGCGCCCCCGGCGCTGACCGAGGCGCGGATCGAGGTGCCCGGAGTCGTCGAGCGCGTCGAGCCGCCGGCCGCCCGGGCGGAGCGTGAGCCCGCCCGGGTCCCGTCGGAGCGCGAACCCGTACGTGAACCGGTACGCGAACCCGCGGAGCGCGAGCCCGGGCGTGCGCCCGGCGAGCGCGGGC
>NZ_JAKGCV010000086.1 GCF_021556455.1 Streptomyces fuscigenes
GGCCAGGGACCCGGGCACGGTGCGGCCGGGCGGCCGCACGGCCCGCGTGCGGGCCGCCGTGCTGCGGGCCGCGGGTGACGCGCTGGCGGAGCACGGCTTCGACCGCCTCGACCTGACGGACATCGCGCGCCGGGCGGAGGTCGGCAAGACGACCGTCTACCGGCGGTGGTCCACGACGGCCGGGCTGGTCGCCGACCTGCTCGACGACATGGTCGAGCAGTCGGTGCGCCGCAGCTACACCGGCTCGCTCGCCGGGGACCTGCGGGCCAACGTCCGGCTCGTCTCCTCGACGCTCAACGACCCCCGGCAGGGCCCGCTGCTGAGGGCCGTCATCGCGGCGGCCACCGGCGACCCGCGCACGGCGCAGGCGCTGCGCCGCTTCTACGACCGCCGTGTGGGCGAGTGGGCGGAGTGCGTGGAGGACGCCGAGCGGCGCGGCGAGGCGCCCGCGGGTACCGACGCGTACGAGGTCGTACGCGCGGTCGCCGCGCCGCTGTACTACCGGACCCTCGTCAGCGGCGGCCCGCTGGACGAGGACGTCGAGGAGCGTGCGGTGGCGGCGGTGCTGGCCGCGGTGAGCGCGGGCGTGTACGTGCGCCGATAGGGGACCGTCTGCCGTCTGCCGTCTGCCGTCTGCCGTCTGCGGTCTGCGGTCTGCGGTCTGCGGTCTGCGGCTCGTCGCGGGCGCGGGTGGTGGTGCCCGTACGGGCTCCGCGGGTCAGCGCCGCCGCGGCAGGGGGGCCAACTCGGAGGCGGTCGCCGGGCGCAGGGTCGCGAGCAGGTGCCGTGCCGCGCGCAGATCGAGGCCGCCCCCGCCGCCGTCGGCGACGACGTACACGAACCCGGCCCGGCGCAGCCTGAGTTCGTCGACCGCGCCAGGCGGCACCACGCCGTCCGGAACGACGGCGACCCCGCTCGCGTCGGGCTGCCCGTACCGGACCCGCTGACGGCCCCCGCCGTCGCCCGCGCAGACCGCGCGGCGGCCGTACGGGACGGGGCAGCCGTTGGCGGCCGTGCGCTCGTCCTCGTACGAGATCCGGCGCACGGTCAGCCGCAGCGCGCCGCCGCCCGCCCTCTCGGATCCGTACACCGCGGTGAACTGCTGGTCGGACGCGCCGATCCCGGTCCTGCGGTAGCCGGCCGGCGGCGCGCCGAGCATCAGCAGCCGGCGGTCGACGTGGTGGTCCGCCAGCCACTCGGCGGTGGTGGGCGGCCGTGCGGCGGCCCAGGCGGCCGTGGCGGCGGTGCCGACGAGGGCCAGGGCGGCGGCCAGGACGGTGAGCCGGGCGCGCACGCCGGGCAGGAAGGCCGCCGCGGTCAGCACGGAGCACGCGGCCGCCCCGGCGAACAGGCCGGGCAGGCCGGGCTCGGACCCCGGCGCCCGGCCGAGGACGAGGAGACCCAGGGCGCCGGCGGTGCCGCCCACGTGGACGGCCGCGGCCCAGCCCCACAGGCCGGCCCGGGTGTTCAGCAGCGGAAGATGGGCCCGGCCCGTCGTGCCGACGGCGGCGAGGACCGCGACACCGAGGCCCGCGGTGGCGCAGGAGACGGCCACGATCGCGCCGGCGCCCGAGAACAGCGCGACGAGGACGGCCATCCACTGGGCCGTCGAGAGCACGGCGCCCCCGAGCCCGACGGCGGCGAAGAATCCGGCGCGATGCCACGACATACCTCCTGAACACGCCCCCGTCGCGGGCGCGGTTCCCTCCCGCCCCCGGTCGCCTGTGGGGGCCGCTCGCGAACTGCCGTCGCGGGGACCCGCGGTGGGGGCCCGTGCGGACCCGGACCACCCGGGCCCGGGGCCCCGTACGCGCCGCGGGGTGCGCCGGGCCGGCACCGCGCTGCTCGCCACCGGCCCGTCGCCGTGCGGCCGGAGCGCCGGCTCTCCGCTCGTCCGCCGTGCGGCAGCGATGAGTCTCGCCGTGGCGGGCCGTCAACACCTCGCTGCCTGCGCGCGATCCCGGTACGCGATCTCGATGTACGTGATCTTGCTCCGTGCACCCGCGCCCGACCCTGCCGAGGAGACCACCGTGACCGCCAGCTACACCTTTGACATCTTTTCCACGCTCGACGGCTTCGGCCGCCCCGGCAGCCCCGACTGGGGCGGCTACTGGGGCAAGCAGGGCCCCGAACTGCTCGACCGACGCCTCTCCCTCTACGAGGCCGAGCAGCGGATGGTCTTCGGGGCCGAGACCTTCCGGATGTTCGCGAAGGCGAGGAAGGGGGCCTTCGGGGAGTCGGGGCGCGACCCGTGGGTCGCCCGGATGATGGAGCTGCCCGCGACGGTGGTGTCGATCACTCTCGCGGGGCCTCTCGACTGGCCGGACGCCACCCTCGTGAGCGGTGACGTCGTCGCGCGGCTCAAGGAGGAGTCCGAGGTGCCGCTGCGCTCGCACGGCAGCGTGTCGCTGAACAGGGCACTGATGGCCGCCGACCTGGTCGACCGCGTCCAGCTGACGGTCTTCCCCGTGATCACCGGCCGGACCGGGGCGCAGCCGGTCTTCCGAGGGGCGGCCGACTTCGACCTCGAACTGCTCGACAGCCGGACGCTCGACGGAGACATCCAGGAGCTCACCTACCGGCCCACCCTGCATGCGTGAGGGCGCCGGGGCGCCTACGCTCGGAGCGGGCTCCGGGCGGGTGAGGCGGTGCCGACGTGTCGCCCCGCGAATGTACCGGAGCGCGATGGTTGTCACCGGCAAAGCCGAATACGCTGGCAGGAAGATCGGGTCGAAGCAGCCTGGTTGACACCTGGGAGGCAGGCTCCTTGCCACAGACTCTGCGCCAGCGGCTCTTTTGCCACCAGGCCGCGGTGTGACACGCGACGACCTGACCGGCATGCTCGGCCGGCGGACGTCGGCATGTGGCCCTGCGCGCGACGCCTTGATCGCCGGGGGAACCTTCGTCGTCTGGGATGGCCTGGTCCCCGCCAACGAGCTCGCAGGCATCTACCGGCGCCGTCTCCGCTTCACCCAAAAGCGCGGACAGCCGACGCTGGCCCTCTCCGCCACCGTCGACCTCCTCTCCCAGGCGGCTGAAGAGCCCATCCGCATCGGGCGCATCGACACCCCGGAAGCGTCCTGGACATTCATGCTCTTCCTCAACGCCACCGCTACCGACCTACTGGCGTGCACCGGCGTCGCCAGAACCAAGTCCTCGGCAGAGCCAGGCTCCGACGCGAAGTGACTCCAAGGCCCCTTCGGTGACAAGCACCGTGCTCCGCCCCACGCGGGCCCGGCGCTCGCGCATGCTGTTGCAAGCGGCGGTGCTTGCAAAAGTTAGCGGGGTGTGTGCATGGTGGAGGCATGGCAGCACTGAACGTCGGCGGTCTCGGTGAGTACCTGCGCGAGCAGCGGCGCACCGCGCAGCTCTCGCTGCGGCAGCTCGCCGACGCCGCAGGGGTGTCGAACCCGTACCTGAGCCAGATCGAGCGCGGGCTGCGCAAGCCGAGCGCGGAGATCCTCCAGCAGCTCGCGAGGGCGCTGCGGATCTCGGCGGAGACGCTGTACGTGCAGGCCGGGATGTTGGACGAGCGGGAGCGCGACGAGGTGGAGACACGTGCCGCCATCCTCGCCGACCCGTCGATCAACGAACGGCAGAAGCAGGCCCTGCTGCAGATCTACGAATCGTTCCGCAAGGAGAACGGCGTCGGGGCCGAAGGGCCCTGATCCGGCCGCGCGCCCGCGGTCGCGCGGTCCGGCGCGTGCCGGACGGCGCACGCCGCCCGAAAGGGCTGCGGGCGGGTCCCGCGCCGCCGCGACCCCGCGGTGCTGCCGCACCAACCCCTCACTTCTTCCCGGAGGTTGACAGTCATGGCTCTCGCCGATGACCTGCGCAAGACCCTCACCGACCCGACCCCGCTCTACTTCGCCGCCGGGACCGCCGACCTCGTCGTGGAGCAGGTCAAGAAGGCGCCCGAGCGCTTCGAGGCCGTGCGCAGGAGCGACCCGCGCGCGATGCAGGAGCAGGCGGCCGGGCGGGCCCGCGAAGCCCAGGAGACCCTTCAGGCCAAGGTCACCGAGCTGATGGGGACGATCGACCGCGACCCGCGCAAGCTGGGCGAGACCGCCCAGGGCCTCGCGCTGCGCGGTGTCGGCGCGGCCCTCGAGTACGCCGTGAAGGCCCGCGAGACCTACGTGCGCGTCGCCGAGCGCGGCGAGCACAGCGTCCGCTCGTGGCGCGCCACCGCGGTCATGCCCGCGTCCTCGCCACCGAGCGCGGCGACTTCGCGGCGATCGAGGCGCTGCCCGCGGGCGATCCGCGCGCGACCGTCCTCATGCTGCCCGGCTTCACGGGCAGCAAGGAGGACTTCAACGACCTGCTGGACCCGCTCGCCACCGCCGGCTACCGGGTCCTGGCCGTGGACGGCCGGGGCCAGTACGAGTCCGCGCCGCCGGCCTCCCCCGAGGGCTACGCGCAGGCCGAACTCGCGGCCGACGTCCTGGCGCAGGCCGATGCCGCGGGGGCGCCGGTGCACCTGCTGGGGCACTCCTTCGGCGGGCACGTGGGCCGCGCGGCGGTGCTGCGGGACGCGCGGCCCTTCCGCACGTTCACGGTGATGTCGTCGGGGCCGGCCGAGATCTCGCAGCCGGAGCGCGAGCGGGCGAAGCTGCTGCTCGACGCGCTCGCCGTGATGAGCATGGAGCAGGTGTGGGAGGCCATGTCCGGCATGGGCCCGCTGGAGGAGACGCCGGTGGGCGGGGCGGACCTGCACCGGCGGTGGATGGCCACGGACCCGGGCCAGCTGGTCGCCGCGGCCGGGCTCCTGGTGGCGGAGCCGGACCGGGTGGACGAACTCGCCGCGGTGGACCCTCCCCTGCCGGTGCACGTGGTGTCCGGCGACGAGGACGGCGTCTGGCCGCCCTCGCTGCTCGACGTCATGGCCCGGCGGCTGGGCGCGCGGCGCACGGTCGTGGCGGACGCGGGGCACTCGCCGAACACCGAACGGCCGGCCGAGACCGCCGCGGCGCTCGTCTCCTTCTGGCGGCAGCACCCCTAGGAAGGTGAGCGGGTCCTGCCGGCGGCGGAGCCCTCGGGCGGGACCCGGGCGCCGGCGCGGCAGTGACGAGCCGGCGCCCGGGCCCGCGACGGGCGCGCTCCGTCAGTACCGCGACTTCAGTACCGCTCCGTCAGTACTGCGACTTCAGGTGGGCCCAGAAGCCGTCGCGCAGCGACCTGCGCAGGACGGCGTGGCCGCGCAGCGAGCGCTGGAGCAGCTTCTCGGCCTCGATCAGGAGGTCCTGGTCGACGTTGCCCGGGAGGTAGGGGTGGCCGGGCAGTAGCTCCGCCATGGCGGCCCTGCCCCGGTCGACGAGCCAGGTGGCGGCGATCTGGGCGCCGATGAAGCGCACCTCGTCCCGGCTCGGCGGGGGCTCCGTCTCGTGCTCCCAGGTGGTGACGGGCCGGCGGGTGACGAAGGGCTTGCAGAAGTCGAGGTCGAAGGTGCGCTGGCTGTCGACCTCCCACAGCAGCGGCTCCGCCTGGTTGCGGCCCTCGGCCGCCTCGATGCCCCACAGGTGGACGCGGGCGCCGTAGCCCTGGGCGGCCTCCACGGCGGAGACCAGGTCCTCGTCGCCGCCGACGAGCGCGGCGTCGCTGATCGCGCGGTGCCGGGCGAGCGACTCGAGGTCCGAGCGGATCAGCGAATCGACGCCCTTCTGCTGGTTGTTGGCGTTCAGGTTGCCGAGGCGCACCTTGACGTCGGGGAGTTCGGCGATGGCCTGCTGCTCGGGCGTGTGGATGCGGCGCCGGGCGCCGTCGTACCAGTACACGCGCAGCAGCCTGCTGTCGGCGAAGATGACCCGCGCCTTGTCGATGAACGCCTCGATGAGGCCCTCGGCGTCGAGGTCGAACGAGCGGCGGTCCTCGGTGCCCGCGACCAGCAACCCCGCCGAAGCATAGACGTAACCGGCGTCCACGAAGATGGCATGGGTGGAGGGTGTCTTCGCCACCTCGGCGAGCATGCGGGTCAGCAGCTCGTTGGTGTGCGTGAGCCGTCCCAGCAGGTCGTCGCCGAAGGCGCCGCCAGGCCCTGCGTCCTCGCGGTGGGGGGCGGGAGCGGTGCCCGCCAGTGGCTCGTCTGCCTCGCTCATAGCCGGTTCATACTCCGTGGGCCGTGCCGTACCGACCAGTAGTTAGGTGGCCGAAAGATTTCTTTAGCGTAGGGAATGTTTTCACCGCGCAAGCCGTTGACGCCTGCGTATCGATCGACACTTTCGCTGTCATCAACAGTTCTCCAGCAGGAGGATCAGACGAAGGGAGAAGCCTGTGCGCTTCGAGATCACGCGCCTCGACGACGTCAACGGCAGCGCCGTGGACAGCACCGTCGTGGACGCAGCCTCCGTCAACCGGATCGTGCAGCAGGCCGCGGCAATGGGCCAGCGCATCTACATCCGGCCGGCCGAGGTGCCGGCCTCATAACTCTCTTGTTCCACCCTTCACCGCATCGCATCATACGGTTTTGACGACGACTCGACCGCGCCCCCCGGTTCACCGGGGGGCGCGGTCGCGCGTTCGGCGCCGTCGGTGCGCCCGGCCGGGTCAGGCCGCCTTCACCACCTGGGTGACGCCGTTGATGATCTGCTGGACGGCGATGGCCGAGAGCATCATGCCCGCGAGGCGGGTCACCAGCACGACGCCGCCGTCCTTGATCACGCGGATGATCAGCAGCGAGTTGCGCAGGACGAGCCAGAGCACGACGTGCATCGCGGCGATGGCCGCCCACACCGAGATCTGCGTGGAGACGGTGTGCGCGTGCTGCACGGCGAGGATCACCGAGACGATGGCGCCGGGCCCCGCGAGCAGGGGCATGCCGAGCGGGACGAGGGCGGCGTTGACGTCCTTGGTCTGCTTGGGCTCCTCCGTCTTGCCGGTGAGCAGGTCGAGCGCGATCAGCAGGAGCAGCAGCCCGCCGGAGATCATCAGGGCGGGCACCGTGATGTGCAGGTAGTCGAGGATCTGGCGGCCGAGGACGCCGAAGACCGCGATGACGCAGAACGCGACGAGCACGGCCTGCCAGGCCATCGCGCGCTGGACCTTGGCGGCGCGGCCCGAGGTGAGCGCGAGGAAGATCGGCGTGATCCCGGGCGGGTCCATGATCACGAAGAGGGTCAGGAAGAGCGAGCCGAACACGGCGAAGTCGAACACGGCGGGGCCTTGCGTTTGCGGGGGATCGGGGGACGGGGGCGCACGCGTGTGCACACGCGGACGCGGGTGGCCCGCGGCCGGCCGCCAGTACGCGGCAGCGGTGACCGGGGCGGCGGAAGGGAGCGGGCGGGATGTGGGAAAGGGGCGCGGAGGGCCCGGAGCCGGGCCGCCTCGGCGGCACCGGCGGTGCGGGGCTGCCGAGTCCCGCGGAGCGGGACGGGCCCGGGCGTCAGGCGGTGACGGGACCGCCCGTGCCGGGGACCGGGAAGGCGCCCGTCGCGCGGCGCACGATCTCCGCGTAGACCTCGGGGTCCGTGGTCTCGGCGCCGAGCGGGATGTCCTTGCGGCTGCCGTGGTAGTCGCTCGACCCGGTGACCAGCAGGCCCAGGTCGGCGGCCAGCGAGCGCAGGCGCTCGCGGGTCGCGGCGTCGTGGTCGGCGTGGTCCACCTCGAGGCCGTCGAGGCCCGCGGCGGCGAGCCGCGCGACGACGTCCTCGGGAACCGTCCTGCCGCGTTTGGCGGCGGCCGGGTGCGCGAAGACGGTGACGCCTCCGGCGGCCTTCACGAGGCGCACGGCCTCGAACGGGTCGGTCTCGTGCTTCTCGGCGTGGGCGCGGCCGCCGTCGGCCAGCCAGTCCTCGGTGAAGGCGTCCGACACGGTCGGCACCACGCCGAGTTCGACGAGAGCGGTGGCGATGTGCGGGCGGCCCACGGAGGCGTCGCCCGCGATCCGCGCGACCTGCTGCCAGGTGATGGGCACGCCGAGGTGCTGGAGCTTGCCGATCATGGCCTGGGCACGGGGGACGCGGTCGTCGCGCACCAGCTCGCGCTCGCTCAGCAGGGCGGGTTCGGCCGGGTCGAAGAGGTAGGCCAGCATGTGCATGCTCACGCCGTCGATCCGGCAGGACAGCTCGGCACCGGTGACGAGGGTGAGCCCGGCGGGCAGCGCGGCGAGCGCCGCGGCGTGGCCGCGCGTGCTGTCGTGGTCGGTGAGGGCGACGACGTCGAGGCCGGCGGCGGCCGCGTTCGCGACCAGTTCGCCGGGGGTGTCGGTCCCGTCTGACGCCGAGGAGTGGGTGTGCAGGTCGATGCGCACGGATCTCTCTCCTGGGCTCGCTGGTCGGGACGGCGACAACCCGTCCAGCCTAACGGTCCCGCGCGGATGCCCCGCCCACGCCCGGGGAAACGTTCCCTCACATCGCGCCCGCGCCCCGGCAGCGGCTGCTCCCGCGCGGCCCGCCCCTCCTCCGCGGCCCGACGCGCGGGCACGGGTCCGGCGGACACTCCCGGGCGGCACCGCCACCTCGCCGCCGCGCGGGCCACGAACCTCCCGTGGGCCGCGGCCGCCACGCGTCCCACGGGCGTCACACGGGCCGCGGCCGGCACGCGGGCCACGGGCCCCTACGACAGCAGCCGGGGCGAGAGCGCGCCGCAGGGCAGCAGGTCGACCTCGGCGCCGGCGTCGCGCAGGTCGGTGAGGACCAGTTCGTCGTACATGAGCAGGCCCGACTTCTCGGGCCAGACCACGGCCCACAGCCACAGCCCGAGCGCCTCGCCCGCGAAGACCGCGCGGTCGTCGGGCGCGCCCGAGACCTGCCACAGCGGCGTGGGGCGCCCGGCGGCGAGGAGCTTGGCCTGCGGGGGCTCGTCCACGCGCAGGTGGGGCCCGGGGTCGGGGCCCGCGACGCCCGCGTACCGGGCGCCGAGCCCCACGCCGAGCTCCTCGGCGATCAGCAGCAGCTCGCCCAGGCCGCCGAGCGGGCCGGGGCCGCTGCAGGCGACGGCGGTGGCGCGGCCGCCGCTGCGGTCGTCGCCCGCGTAGGAGACGCCGGTGAAGAGCCAGCCGACGGGGAGGGGCCAGGGCATCCAGACGGGGACGCGCGCCCTGTTCACGACGACGCCCAGCGCCTCGACGCTGGGCGGGACGACAGGCTGCAGCGGGTGCACGGCGCCGTGCGCGTCGCACTGCCACGAGTCGGCGAACAGGCCCGGCGCTCTCACGCGTCCACCGCACTTCGGGCAGCTCGGTTCGCCCCTCATATCCGCCAACGGTCCTCTCCGGCCGACCTCCCGTCAAGGCGATCACATGACTCCGGCAGGACCGCCGCGGTCTCAGTCAAGTGGTACGGCCCCGCGCAGTGGGTCACGCAGGTCGGTCCCGTGCGACAGCCAGCGCTCCTGAAGCTCCTGTGCGCCCCTCGCACGCTTCCACGCCGCCTCGTTGGCGGTCATGGGCAGCAGGGGAAGGAAGCGCACGGGATCCATCGGCGCCGGCAGCTCCAGGTCCTCGACGAGCCCGCCGCCCTCGGCGACCAGCACCGACGTGAAGGGTGCGTCCGGCCACAGCGGAGCACCCACGTCGAGCGACGCGCCGGGAGCCACCACGACGCCCTCCACCTGCGGGGACGCCGCCAGCACGGCGAGCGGCCTGAGCACCTCGTCGGTGCGGGCGAGCCCCGCGCGCACCGACAGCAGGAGCTCGGCACGCGGTCCCGCGACCATCCCGGCCGCCCCGATCGTCGACGTGCTCTCGCTCATCGGGGCCGCGGACATGCCGAGGGTCGCGTACCGCACCACGCCGCTCCCCGGGTCGGGGAAGCGCAGCACCTCGATGCGGTCGGTGCCGAGGAAGGTGACGGCCGCGCGGGCGTCCGGTTCACCGAGCGCCTCGCGCAACCGGGTCTCTACGAGCGGAAGAATTTCTGCCACCGGCCGAGCATAGATCGCGTCAGGACCGGGCATGACGCAAGATTGGGCCGGTGCCAGCTGTTACGCTGGGCAGCCGGTCGGGGCAGCAGGCAGAAGCCTTGCTCTCCAGCCCCGACGCGCACGTACGCCGTCCCTTACGGGGGACCGACCGGAGGAGGTGGGGCTGCGGTGGATCGAAGTCACCCGGCCAGTACCAACCGCTCTCCGTACGGCCTCACAGCGTTGTGAGCTGAGCCTCGCCCCTTTGACCGGAGACGCCGCCCGCGGGCGGCACGGACCACCGCTCCGGTCAATCGCTCCCTGGCTATCCGTCCGGCGGATGAGCACACGTCATCCCAGCTTGTGTTTTCACCTGTCGGTAGCGCATTCCGCCATCGCGATTCCCCGGTGCCGCCCGCTTTGCGGACGTAAAAGTCCCGTAAAAGCCACGCCCCCATTCCGGGCTGTGCCACGCCTCGCATGACGGTCTCTGTCGTGAAGGAGCCTGCCTTGTCGATGATCCGTGACCTGCGCGCAGCTGTCCGCCCGTCGTTCCGGAAGAACGCGGGGACCTACCGTCCGTACGACACGACGTACGACCCCACCCGCCACGCCTCCACGTCGAGCGCCGTCGTGGACTGCGGCGTCTACCGCGACGGCCGCAGGGTGCCCACCGAGCGCTGCCGTACCCCGCACGAGGCGATGCTGCGCGTCCGCGAGGAGGGCGGGTTCGCCTGGATCGGGCTGCACGAGCCCACCGAGGAGGAGTTCGCCGGGATCGCGGCGGAGTTCGGGCTGCACCCGCTGGCCGTGGAGGACGCCGTGCACGCGCACCAGCGGCCGAAGCTGGAGCCGTACGACGACACCCTCTTCACCGTGTTCAAGACCATCCACTACGTCGACCACGACGAGCTCACCGCGACCAGCGAGGTCGTGGAGACCGGCGAGGTCATGTGCTTCACCGGGCGGGACTTCGTCATCACCGTCCGGCACGGCGCCAAGGGCTCCCTGCGCAACCTCCGCCACCGGCTGGAGGACGACCCCGAGCAGCTCGCTCACGGGCCGTCGGCCGTGCTGCACGCGATCGCCGACCACGTCGTGGACGGCTACATGGCCGTCGCGGACTCGGTGCAGGACGACATCGACGAGGTCGAGATCGACGTCTTCTCGCAGCCGGCGAAGGGCGAGAAGGCGGGCCAGCGCAGCCCGGACGCCCAGCGGATCTACCAGCTCAAGCGCGAGGTGCTGGAGTTCAAGCGCGCCGTGTCGCCGCTGCTGCGCCCGATGCAGATGCTCAGCGAGCGCCCGATGCGGCTGGTCGAGCCCGCCATCCAGAAGTACTTCCGCGACGTGGCCGACCACCTCGTGCGGGTGCAGGAGCAGGTCGTCGGCTTCGACGAACTGCTCAACTCGATCCTCCAGGCCAACCTGGCGCAGGCGACGGTCGCGCAGAACGAGGACATGCGCAAGATCACGTCCTGGGCGGCGATCATCGCCGTGCCGACGGCGGTGTGCGGCATCTACGGCATGAACTTCGACCACATGCCGGAGCTCCACTGGAAGTACGGCTATCCGCTGGTGCTCGGCGCGATCGTCGCGATCTGCCTGGTCATCCACCGCACGCTGAAGAAGAACGGCTGGCTGTGAGCGCGCGGGCCGGACGGGCCGCCCCGGCGGGCGTCCGGCCGCCGTAGGCTGCGGCCCATGACGCTCTCTCCCGCGGCGCGCTCCCTGGTGGAGGAGGCCACGAAGAAGTCCGGCCTGATCTGGGTGCGGGGCGGTGACCGTGCCCGGCCCCTGTGGCACGTGTGGCGCGAGGGCGCCGCGTACGTGGTCGGCGGCCCGGGCGAGCAGCCCCTGCCGCCGGGGCTCGACGACGGCGCGACGGCCGAGGTGAGCGTGCCCAGCAAGGACAAGCGCGGCCGGCTCGTCATGTGGACGGCCGACGTCACGGAACTCGCGCCGGGCGGCGAGGACTGGCAGGCGGCCGTCGCCGAGTTGAAGGGCAAGCGCCTCAACGCCCCGGACGGCGAGGCCATGACGGAGCGCTGGCGCCGCGAGTGCCGGGTCCTGCGCCTGGCCGTGCGCGACGCGACGACCGATCTGCCCGCGTCCTCGCTCGCCGCGCGCCCGGCTCCGTCCCCCGCGATCACCAGGGGGCCGCTGCCCTCGTTCCTCGCCTCCGGCCGGCGCCGGGGGCGGCGCGGGAGCGCGGCGCGCGACGGGCACCGGGACTGAGCCGTCCGGGACCGCGCCTTCGGCGGCGGCGCGGGGGCCCGCCGCGCCCGGCGCTCCCCCGAGCCCTCACGTGTGCGGGATCTCGCTCCCGTAGTCGACCATCTGGTCCCGCGCCGGCGCCTTCAGGGCGAAGTCCTTGCCCCAGTCGTCCAGCAGCAGCGTGCCCGCGCCGCCCGCGCGCGTCAGCCGTACCGGGTACGGGGTGCCCTCCAGTGAGACGTCGAGCGTGCCGCCCTTGGCGTCGTCACCGCCCTTGACCTCGATGGTGCGCGTCCCGTGGACGGTCGGCCTGTCGCCCTTCGCGGGCTTTCCGCCGAGGGCCAGCAGGCCGTCGAGCAGGGCGCCCATGTCGGTGAAGCCGCGCAGCTGCTTGTACGACGGGTCGCCGGCGGGGACCTTCACGTACTTGTCGCCCAGCGTGCCGGCGACGTCGCCGCCCGGCGCCCCGGAGCCGCCCGGCGAGGCGGAGGCGCCGCCCGCGGCCTGGCTCCAGAAGCCCGGCGAGCCCTTGAGGAAGAGCGCGTCGCCGACGCGCAGCAGCGTGAAGGCCGCCGTGTGCGCGGTGACCGAGCCCGCGCCGCCGCTCTTCTTGAGCCGCATGTCCAGCTTGTAGGTCTGTCCGCTGGTGACGAGTTCGCCGGTGACGCGGACCGCCGTCGCGCCGTCCACCGCGGCACGCGCCTTCTGCTCGATCGCGTCGGCCGGGAGCCTGCCCACCCCGTTGGTGCCCTCGTCGGGGTCCGCGCAGCCCGAAAGCGCCGCGACCAGCCCGGCGCACAGCGCGACGGCGGCCCGCGCGCGGCGGGAGGGGCGGCGGGGAAGTCGGGTCACGGACACGCAGGACCTCTCGTACGGGGCGGGATCGGGCGGGCCTGGGCCCGGCGCCGAGCGGGGCCCGGACGGGCGCCTCGCCGCGGCAGACCGCAGCGTACCCGCGTCCGCCGGAGCACGCGGGGCGCCCACGGGCTAGCCTGATCACGACCGGAGCGACGTGATCGAGGAGGCGCACGAGATGGCTGGAGGCGCCCCGCTGATCTTTGTGTCCCACCTGTCCGGCGTGCCCGTGTTCGACCCGCAGGGCGATCCGGTGGGTCGCCTGCGCGACCTGGTGGCCGCGCTGCGCGTCGGCAACCGGCCGCCGCGTCTCGTGGGGCTCGTCGTGGAGGTCGCCTCCAGGCGCCGGATCTTCCTGCCGATGACGCGGGTCACCGACATCTCCTCGGGCCAGATCATCACGACCGGCGTGCTCAACGTCCGCCGGTTCGAGCAGCGGCCCACGGAACGGCTCGTCTTCGGCGAGATGCTGGACCGGCGGGTGCGGACGGTGGAGGACGGCTCCGAGGTGACGGTCCTCGACGTGGCGGTGCAGCAACTGCCCGCCCGCCGCGACTGGGAGCTCGCGAAGGTGTTCGTGCGGGGCGGCAAGCGCGGGGGCGCGCTGCGCCGGCGCAAGGACGCGTTCACGGCCGACTGGCAGGACGTCACCGGCTTCTCGCTGGAGGAGGAGGGGCAGGGCGCCGAGAACCTCGTCGCGACGTTCGAGGCGCTGCGCCCCGTCGAACTCGCCAACGTCCTCCACAACCTGACGGCGAAGCGCCGCGCGGAGGTCGCCGCGGCCCTCGACGACGACCGGCTCGCCGACGTGCTGGAGGAGCTGCCGGACGACGACCAGGTGGAGATCATCGGCAAGCTGGAGGACGAGCGGGCCGCGGACGTGCTGGAGGCCATGGACCCGGACGACGCCGCCGACCTGCTCTCCGAGCTGCCCGAGGTCGACAAGGAGCGCCTGCTGGAGCTGATGCAGCCGCACGACGCGGCGGACGTGCGCCGGCTGCTGTCGTACGAGGAGCGCACCGCGGGCGGGCTGATGACGACGGAGCCGATCGTGCTGCGGCCGGACGCGACGGTCGCGGACGCGCTCGCGCGGGTGCGGGTGCGGGACCTGTCGCCGGCCCTGGCGGCACAGGTGTACGTGTGCCGCCCGCCGGAGGACACGCCCACCGGCAAGTACCTGGGCACGATCCACTTCCAGCGGCTGCTGCGCGAGCCGCCCTTCACCCTGGTCGGCGCGGTCGTCGACAGCGACCTGCCGCCGCTGTCCCCCAACACCCCGCTGCCCGCGGTGACCAGCCACCTGGCGGCCTACAACATGGTCTCGGCGGCCGTCGTCGACGCGAGCGGGTCGCTGCTCGGCGCGGTGACCGTGGACGACGTCCTGGACCACCTGCTGCCCGACGACTGGCGCGAGACGGGTTTCCACGGCGCCGAGGGGGCCGCGCGTGACGAATGAGCAGCGTCCCCAGGCACCGGGCCCCGGCCCGCACGGCTCGACGGCCCTGCGGCGCGAGGGAACCCGCCGCGAGCACTCCCGCAAGAGCCGGCTGCGGCGGGCGGAGCACCGCGAGTCCGGCCGTCCCCGGGTGCGGCTGGACCAGCCGCGCGAGCAGCGGCGCAGGCTGGTGCCCGAGTGGGACCCGGAGGCGTTCGGGCGGCTCTCCGAGCGGGTGGCGCGGTTCCTCGGCACGGGCCGGTTCATCGTCTGGATGACGCTGATCATCATCCTGTGGGTGGTGTGGAACATCGTGGCGCCCAAGGCGGCGAGGTTCGACGAGTACCCGTTCATCTTCCTGACGCTGACGCTCTCCCTCCAGGCCTCGTACGCGGCCCCGCTGATCCTGCTCGCGCAGAACCGCCAGGACGACCGCGACCGGGTGACGCAGGAGCAGGAGCGCAAGCAGAACGAGCGGTCGATCGCGGACACGGAGTACCTGACGCGGGAGATCGCGGCGCTGCGCATCGGCCTCGGCGAGGTCGCCACGCGCGACTGGATCAGGTCGGAGCTGGAGGACCTGGTGCGGGAGCTGGACGAGCGCCGCGACGGCCACCGACCTTCCGAGGGCGGCGAGGCGGGCCCCGGCGGGGAGCCGCGTGGGGCGGCCGGACCCCGCGGGGAGGCCTGAGGGCCCCGCCGGCGCCGCACGGGCCCACGCCCCGCGGCTCAGCAGGCCGGGCCGTACGCGTCCGCCGGTGAGCGCCGCACGGCGTGCCGGCGGGCAGCAGACGGGCGGCACCCTCGCCCCGGCGGGCCCGGACGGCCCCCGCCAGGGCGCCGGACGGACATCGGCCGGCCTGCCCGGCCCGTGCCGGTGACACCCGTCTCTCCGGGGCTCCGTGCTTTCCGGGAGCGCTTCGTGGCGCCGTACCATCTCGGTATGGCTACCGACACGTACGGAACCACCGTCCCCGCGGAAGACGCGGTGCGCGACGCGCTCTCGACGGTGAACGACCCCGAGATCCACCGGCCGATCACGGAACTCGGCATGGTGAAATCGGTGGAGATCGCGGCCGACGGTGCGGTGGCCGTGACCGTGTACCTGACCGTCTCCGGCTGCCCGATGCGCGACACCATCACCAGCAACGTGACCGAGGCGGTCTCGGCGGTCTCCGGCGTGACGTCGGTGTCCGTCGCCCTCGACGTCATGAGCGACGAGCAGCGCCGCGAGCTGGCGGCGTCCCTGCGCGGCGGCCAGGCCGAGCGCGAGGTGCCGTTCGCCAAGCCCGGGTCGCTGACCCGGGTGTACGCGGTCGCCTCCG
This sequence comes from Streptomyces fuscigenes, assembly GCF_021556455.1. GTDB lineage: Bacteria > Actinomycetota > Actinomycetes > Streptomycetales > Streptomycetaceae > Streptomyces > Streptomyces fuscigenes. Next base: position 15,667 of record NZ_JAKGCV010000086.1, read on the forward strand.
GCAAGGGCGGCGTGGGCAAGTCGTCGGTGACGGTGAACCTGGCGGCCGCGATGGCCGCCGACGGCCTGAAGGTCGGCGTGGTCGACGCCGACATCTACGGCCACAGCGTGCCCCGCATGCTCGGCGCGGACGGCCGCCCCACCCAGGTCGAGAACATGATCATGCCGCCGTCGGCGAACGGCGTGAAGGTCATCTCCATCGGGATGTTCACCCCGGGCAACGCGCCGGTGGTCTGGCGCGGGCCCATGCTGCACCGGGCGCTGCAGCAGTTCCTCGCGGACGTGTACTGGGGCGACCTGGACGTCCTCCTGCTCGACCTGCCGCCCGGCACGGGCGACATCGCGATCTCGGTGGCGCAGCTCGTGCCGAACGCGGAGATCCTCGTCGTGACGACTCCTCAGCAGGCGGCGGCCGAGGTCGCCGAGCGCGCGGGCTCGATCGCCGTGCAGACGCACCAGAAGATCGTCGGCGTCGTCGAGAACATGTCCGGCATGCCCTGCCCGCACTGCGGCGAGATGCTCGACGTGTTCGGCACCGGCGGCGGCAAGCTCGTCGCGGAGGGCCTGACCCGCACCACGGGCGCCGAGGTGCCGGTGCTGGGCGCCATCCCGATCGACGTGCGGCTGCGTGAGGGCGGCGACGAGGGCCGCCCGGTGGTCCTGTCCGACCCGGACTCCGCGGCGGCCGTGGCGCTGCGCGGCATCGCCGAGCGGCTGGGCGAGCGCAAGCGCGGCCTGTCGGGCCTGTCGCTGGGCATCACCCCCCGCAACAAGTTCTGAGCCGCGCGCCGGGGCGTCGCGCGGGCACTCGCGGGCCGTGCCCCGGCCCCGCGGCCGCCCGCGG